>JACMOT010000538.1 GCA_014377915.1 Tardiphaga sp. | reverse complement strand
CGGAAATTTTTCACCATTTTTTTTCTGGCCGACCCCTTCAATTCCAGCCGCCGCGCGCCTCGCAGCAGGATTTTCTTCGTAGGGCACGCGCAAGCTGAGATGCCCGGCTCGCAGGTCGATAGGAACGATTATCTCAATGGATTGTCCGAGAATTTCACTCTGCGCGTAGCCAAACAGCCGTTCCGTCTCGGCATTGACGAGGACGATACCACCGGTATCATCGATCATGACAAACCCGCTCGGACTGGCATCAAGCGCAAGCTTGAGTTTTTCCTCGTTGAGTTTCTGGTCGGTGATGTCCCGAGCCACCTTCGCGGCGCCGATTGTGTCGCCAGTCGCCGACAGAACGGGAGAGACGCTCAACGAAACATCAATGATGCGGCCATCCTTGGCCAGCCGGACCGTCTCATGGTTCTCGACAGCGACGCCTTCTTTGATGCTTCGCAGGGTATCGCGCACTTCGCTCTGACGATCCCGCGGAACGATGATATTGATATTCTGCCCGATCGCTTCGATTTCGGTAAACCCGAAAAGACGCTCGGCAGCCTGATTCCAGCCCGTGATGGTTCCATTCAATGATTTGGTGATGATAGCGTCGTTCGATGACTTTACCGCGGCGCCGAAAAGCCGGGCTCGCTGAACGTAGAACTGTAGTTCATTTTCGGAATCCCGTGCTTGCTGGCGCATCAGCTTGGACAGGCGAAGTTGAATGGTAGCCGTTTCAGTCAGCAATATGGTGAGAATCGAGCCTGCTGCGAACAGGCCGTAAAGGCGCCCCGCGTAATATCCGAAGTCGAACCGGGCGGAATTCAACACCGCCGACAGCGAGATGTCGAACATCCAGGCGCACAGGATCGCCATCATCCAGACGTCCAGAACAGCCAGCGTCTTTTTTCGCGAAAGAATGCCGATCGACAGAAAACATGCAACGAAGATCAGGGCGATGAATGTCACCATGATCGATGAAAATCGCGCATCGATGATGAGGATCGGGAGGGTTGGATGACCGACCGTCAGGATAAGCAACAGGACGACAGCCACGAGACAGACGCCAACAACGGCCCAAAGAATGGCCCGGTTGCAGGCACGGCGGGATTTATACCGTCGTTGCTCGGGATCGGACAGGGCGTAGAGCAACGCGAATACGGGAAACCCGGCATGCCATGCCAGATAAAACCAGACCGTGGTTTCCGGGCCGGGGAAGAATAAGCCGTCATTCGAAAACAGATCGTCATAGGTCAGGGCGTAGACAGCGACGGCGATGGCCGTGAACAGGTATCCACATGCAAGGTAGAGGATGCCGGACGATCGCAATACGGCGAATTGCGAGAAAAGAAGCACCGCGGTGACCATATAAACAACCGCGAGCGACGACTGATAACTGGCGATGAAGGCGGGAATCAATGGGAATTGAACATGGACAAAAGGAAGCGCCGCGGTGAACAGAAGCAGCGATCCGATCACGGCATAGAGGACGGCCCTTTTATCCGCGGGTGAGCTCGGAAGTATCGACAGATAGATCTGTCGATCGTGACTTTCCGCCATGCGGTACTCCGGGATCTCTGGTCCGCTGATTGCGGGCATACGACTTGGAATAGTGGACGCAGCGAAATGTTTGGCACACGACGGCGCGCGACATTTGAGACGGAAGCTCGCCCTGAGACGTCAGGCAGCTTTACGCTGGAAAATGGAACCAGTGCCCGTGCCGCGGGTAGAGGCTAACTGTGGAGCAAGCGGATCTACTATCGGCTGGATTCAGGCACGCTCAGCGTCCAGAACAATCCGCAACAACTCGGTGGCGTTCCGAGCGCCAAGTTTTTTCATGATATTGGCGCGGTGATCTTCGATGGTGCGCGGACTGATTCCCAGTTCACGGCCGGCTTCCTTGTTGGAGAAGCCTGCCGAAATCAGTTCGAGGACCTCTCGCTCGCGACGGGTCAGCGGCTCGCGGCCGGGAAAGTGCAACGACTGGCTCGTGCAAGGTAGTTTCTCGCGACGCCGCGAAAATGCTCGAATAGCTCCCTCGATCCGTTCGACGATTTCGGTTCCGCGGAATGGCTTTTCGATAAAATCGAGCGCGCCGGATTTGATGGCATCGACGGCCATGGAAATATCGCCCGCGCCGGAAATAATGAAGATCGGCGCTGGATAGTCCTGCGCGCGCAGTTCCTTCAAAATATCGATACCCGACTGTCCCGGGATATGAACGTCGAGCAGCATGCAGACCGGGCTGCGAGCGCGGGCAACAGCCAGCAAGGCCGCGCCGTCGGCAAAGCAGATTACTTCGTATCCAGCCGATCCGAGTACAAGCGACAGCATTTCTCTGACCGCAGGATCATCGTCCACCACGAAAATCTCACCGACGGTTCCTTGAATCATCCATCCCCCGATTGCCGCAGATCGCAACATTATATCTTATGTCGGTAACCGTACGGTGTTTTGCCTTAAGACCCAAGTAAAATACAACGTCTATTCGGATAAGCATCCGGAGGACTCATCCATGATCGACATGGCCGAACCGCTCTTTGCGAATGTGCTCTTTTCCCTGATCGCACGGTCAAACTATCCAATGCGAGTCTCGTTGACCGGGTCCACCCAACGATCGGCCAACGCCAGCGATGGAGAGCATGGTACCCACGCGTCAAATATAGTTCCACTTTGGTACTCAGATGCCAGTCGTGATGACCGACTGAAACACTGGCTTCGCATTGTCGCGGTGATTCGATCTCATATGACGTCGCAATTGATTGGATCGCAAAACGCTCGGGACGAAGAGGCGGACGCCGAGTACTTCGATGATTAGCGTATTGGGTGACGTCGGGGGAAACCAGAGTCTGGACTTCGGAATGTTGACAGCCGTCATTTTCGCGGTGTCCTGCTTTCTCGTCATTTCCCTGCTGCAACATGCATCGGAAGCGAACGGGATTTTGCGTTCCGGCTGGTTGATTGCGGCTCTGCTTGCGGTCGGAGCCGGCGGCGGAGCCGCGCACTACCTCGCGACGCTGATACCTGCTCAGGGCTGGCCTGGCGGGGAGAATCTTGCCACCTTGACGTCGTCAATCATCGTGGTGGGGTCTGCCGGTATCGCCGGATGGGCCGCGGGCATCCTCCGAATTGATCGCCATTTGATAATCGCCGCTGCCTTGCCGTCGGCGATCACGATCGCAACCATGCATCTCGCTGTCATGGCCTATCCTCGTTTTCAGGGTCAACTGATGTGGCTTGCGGTAATGATGGCAGCCTCCACGGCGCTGGCCGCCGTCGGTGGAGCGTGCGGCCTGTGGATTGGGAAAAGCGGTAGGGCCGTCGGCTTCCGGGTCGCAGGTACCGTCGCCCTGACCGCGTCGACTTATCTTCATCACGCTATAACGCTCTACGCGACATCCGTCGGGGTCGGCGCCGGGCCGAACAAACCCGTCCTGTCAGCCTCGTTTGACTGGACCGTCGGCGTGACCGTGTTGCTGGGTCTTCTGATCTTCACGCTCATTCTAATGGGAACCTGGTTTGAGGTTCGCGATATCCGGCGCTCTCGCCATAAGGACGAACGCCTGAAAAGCCTGGCAGAGGCCACGCTCGACGGCCTCGTTGTTTGCGTTGGCACCCAGATCGTTCATGCAAACCAGAATTTTTCGGTCCTGGCCAGGAGTTGCCAGGAAATTATCCGCGCGAGCGAGTTTTCGCGCTGGATACCTGACGTCGCGGCTGTTGATCTACTGAGCGCGCGACCGAACCTTCCCGTCCAGACTAATCTCGTCAGGTCAGACGGGAGTTGCATCGAGGTGGAACTGGTACAGCAGACTATTGATGTCGACGGTAAAGCGCACAGCGTCATTGGCATTCGCCATCTAAGTCCACGGCGCGATACAGGCCAGCAACTGCAAATCGCTTTGCAACACGACGCGTTGACCGGGCTTTCAAACCGAGCGCGGCTTAATATTGTGCTTCAAGAGATGTTCGCGCTGGAGGCCGCTTCCAGACAGCCATTCGCGGTCTATTCCATCGACATCGACCGCTTCAAGCACGTGAACGACGTCTTCGGTAACGGGTACGGAGACCAACTCCTCGTCGGCTTCGCGCAACGACTGAGAAAGACAGTCGGATCCGACCATTTTATCGCGCGGATCGGCGGCGATGAGTTTGTCGTCGTTCAACCGAATCTCGCTGCGATCGACGACACCGGGCGTCTTGCCATCTGCCTGGCATCCATCGTAGCCGAGCCGTTCGTACTGGGTAGCGTAACCATCAAGGCCACGGCCAGCATCGGGGTCGCGGTTGCGCCAAAGGACGGAGCTAATCCGGAGCAAATACTGAAAAGCGCGGACCAGGCGATGCAACAGGCTAAGCGGACACGAAACTCGGTCAAAACCTTCGCGCCGGAGATGGACGAATCGTTCAGCGATCGAGTCCACATCGAGCTGATACTCGCGAACGCTATCTTGAATGACCGCTTTGTGTTGCACTACCAGCCGCTGTTCGACGTGGCGAGCGGTGCGCTCATCGGATTTGAGGCACTTATCAGAATGATCGACGATCACGGCCGACTGGTGCCGCCCGCATCTTTTATTCCCGTTGCCGAAGACATGGGGCTGCTGGGCGAGATCGGCGCGTGGGCTCTCAAGGAGGCTTGCGTCAACGCGGTGAAGTGGCCGGAACAGCTTACAATCGCCGTGAACCTTTCCGCGACTCAGTTTGGTGATGGAAGCCTCGCCCATCTTGTCTCCAGCACCATCCATGATTCCGGGCTTGCGGCTTCCCGGCTGGAATTGGAAATTACTGAAAGTCTGTTGCTGGAGGACAGCGACAGCATCATGGCCGAACTTCGCGCTCTGAAAGACACCGGCGCCAAGATCGTGATGGATGATTTCGGCACCGGCTATTCCAGCCTGAGCTATCTGTGGAAGTTTCCGTTCGACAAGCTGAAGGTCGATCGCAGCTTCATGACGGGCTTCGATGGAACGGGCGAAAGGGTCAAAACCGTCTTGCGCACGGTGATCGGCTTGGGCCGGGAGCTGAATATGAGGGTCACTGTTGAAGGCGTCGAAACCGATGAACAGGCAGCGTTCCTGAAAAGCGTCAATGGCGATCAGGTTCAGGGCTATCTCTACGGCGTGCCAATGACGAGCGCCGACGTTTCGATTTTTCTTGAAGAGAGTTTTTCAAATGCCCGACAGCGTCAAGCCTGACCAACAATCATGCGTCCCTTGAAGTTGCGTAATCACATCAATTTTCAGGATGGAAACCGCCAGCATGCAGAATGATCGGATTGTCGAAGATACCAGTCGCAGGGTGTCGTTGCCGAGTTCAGCAGGAACACTCGCATCCCTTATGGGTCCAGTGCTCATTATCGGTCGGAATTTCAAGTATAGCGGCGTCGTCGCGCGCGCGGTTCGCAGTATCTGCCACGAGACTATGATACTGGAGACCTGTGATGATGCCAGAGTATGGCTTGAATGCGCTCGTTCCCACCACGTTATCATGTTTGTCGAGGATGGAGACAGGTCATACGTCGATCTGGTGAAATACATCGGAAGCCTGGCGTACACGTTGCCGGTCGTTATGATCGGCGAGAAAGACAAGGTTCAGCGTGGCGCCATGCGGAATATTGCCTCGGACCTTCGAATGACATTTTATACGTTTCCACATGCCGTCGAACTCGGCGTTCTCCGCGTGATATTGGCAGATCAGCGAGCCAAGACGGCTGGACTTCCCGTTGCTCACATTTGGGGCGGGGTAAAAGTTGATACCGTCGTGGCGCGATATCGCAAGAACCCCGACGGCAAGCGGTCAGGCAGGCCCCGCTCGACAGTTTAAGGCATCTCGCCTCGCCAAAAAACGCGTCGCAGCCATTGCTCGAAAGGCCTCGCGGAGGTGACCGTGAAGGCCACCGCCAGGAGCCCCGACCAGGATACGTCAAGGCAGCTTCGCATGTCGCGAATGCAAGCGACTTTTATTTTCAAATGAACCAAGCATGTTACTTATCTATCTATTAATAGCGCGAGCAAATGTATTTTAATTAAATCGATTTGAGCTTATCGCAGGCGAGCGTCGCATCGTCGGTGATTCGAAATCATGCTCGACGGTAGCGGCAACGCACCTCAATGGGGAGGCTGCTTTGATTGACTCCTGCGACTACCACGCACGCGCGACGCGGCGCTCAACGGCGATGACGCATGCTGACGCTTTACCCGAACGTTCAAGGACGTTCGGTATCCTGGACGCGGAATGCAAGACAATCGGCGATAGAATCGACGGCAAGCATTATCGCGATGCTTCGTTCTCGCCGCTAAAGCGGGAAGACTTTATATTAATTCGAATTACTGGCCCTGTCATTGCGAGGAGCCCTTGCGACGAAGCAATCCAGTCTTGTTTTCCCCGCGGCCCTCTGGATTGCCGTGTCGCTTCGCTAAGAGGAAAACCGCGGGCTTTCCTTGACATCGCAATGACGGGGGGATGGGACAACGATTCATTTTTCGGTCATCACGCTCTAGCGAGCAAGGATTTGTGGAAAATTGGTAGCGACCGCAAGATCGTTCTGGTGATCGATGATGACGATGCGATTCTGAGCACGATCGACATAATACTAAGTCGACGCGACATCGTTGTTATCATGGCGAGCAATGGTGAGGAAGCGATCGAAAAATTGACGCTGGCAACCTTTGACCTCGTCATCGTCGATCTCTTCATGCCGCGCATGGACGGCCTGGAGACTATCATGGCGCTTCACCGCCTCGCACCAGAGACACCGGTGCTGGCCGTATCGGGATCAGCGGACTGGGCCGGCGCGCCGTTACCCGACTTGCTCACGGCCGCTATCGCGTTCGGCGCAACGTCGTGCCTGAAAAAACCGTTCCGGCCCGATGAACTCGTCGCGGCGGTGGGTCGGCTGATGGCCATCGCACGATAATATGCCGATCGCCTTGCCAAGGCCGCTAGGTCTTGTCGCTCGGATGCGCGGGCTCGTCATCGGCAATGGCGCGCCAGGCGGCGCCTTCCAGATCATCATATTGTCCGCTTTTCAGCGACCATAGAAACCCGCCCAGGCCAACCAGACCAAGCGCGAGAGCCAGTGGCACGAGAAATACCATGACTTCCATCAGGACCGCCCCCCTGCCACCCGGCGGGCGCGCAGCGCGTTGAGCATCACCAGGATCGATGACCCGGACATGGCGGCCGCGGCGATCAGCGGCGTCACATATCCGGAAATTGCAATTGGAACGGCGAGCGCGTTGTAGATCACGGCCAGCCATAGATTCTGCCGCATCACGCGCAACGCCTTACGCGAATAATCGACCGCGGCCACGACCGGCGCCAGCGGCTTGCCCAAAAATACCAGATCGGCCGTGGCCTGGCTGAGATGAGCGGCCGAAATCGGAGACATCGAGGCATGGGCGGCGGCCAACGCCGGCGCATCGTTGAGACCATCACCGACCATCATCACCCGCACGCCCCTCGACTTGAGTTCCCCGATGCGGGCAATCTTATCGGCCGGTGTGACACCGGCGCGCCAATCCGCGATACCTAGGCTTGCCGCCGCGGCCCGCACCGCCGTCTCGCGATCTCCGGACAGAATTTCCAGTGTGACGCCGCGCCGGCGCAGGGCGAGCATCACGGCAGCCGCATCCGGACGCAGCCGTTGCCGGACCGCGAACACATACCGCGCGTCGCCGTGACGCAACGCCACCGCCGACATTTCAGGGTCGCTAGCGAGGATCGTATTGGCGATCTGATCGGCGTCGCAAAATGACGGACGGCCGAGCCGCGCTTCGACACCATCAACGACGGCACGCACGCCCTGCCCGGCGACCTCTTCGACGCCGTCCAGTGGCAGCCTGGCGTTGGCACCGCGCGCCACCGCCGCCGCCACCGGATGGTGGCTGGCCAGCGCCAGCCGGCCGGCGAGGTCGAGAATGTCCGGCGGAATGTTGGCCGCGTTGGTCAGTTCAAGGTCGGGCGTTGTCAGCGTGCCGGTCTTGTCAAAGATGATGTGATCGACAACCGATGTCCGCTCGATGGCATCCCCGGAATTCAGCAGCACGCCAGCCCGGAACATGGCGCCAGCAGCCACTGTCTGCGCCGTGGGGATCGCAAGGCCCAGCGCGCAGGGGCAGGTGATGATCAGCACGGCCACCGCGGTGACGATGGCATCGTGCCAGCCTGCCCCCGCCAGCACCCAGCCAATCATGGTCAGCAACGCCGTGGCATGTACCACCGGCGCATAGAGCCGCGAGGCGCGGTCCGCGAGCATGACGTAGCGCGACCGTGCCTGCAGCGCATGGTCGAGCAGCCGGGTAATCTCAGCGAGCAAGGTGCCCTCCGACGCCGCGGAAACCCGGATCCGCAGCGTGCCGGAAATATTCATGGTGCCGGCATAGACAGCGGTGCCGCGCTCGGCCGGCGCGTACAGTGTCTCGCCAGTGATCAGGCTCTGGTCGATCTCCGAGTAGCCATCGATTACCGTGCCGTCGACAGCGCAACGCTCTCCCGGCCGCAGCAGGACAACGTCGCCAGGTAGCAGCGCCGCCACCGGCACGTCACTGATCTCGATATCGGAAACGAACCGGGTCGCGGTTTCCGCCTTCAGCGCGGCCAGATTACCCGCGACCGCGCGGGTGCGGCGGCGCATGTTCTGGTCGAGGTAACGACCGAACAGCAGGAAGGTCAGCAGCATGATCGCCGCGTCGAAATAGGCATGTTCCGCATGGTGGATGGTTTCCACCACCGACATCGACAGCGCGGTGATGACGCCAATGCTGATCGGGACGTCCATATTGGTGGTGCGAACGCGCAGCGCGCGAAACGCTGAAATGAAGAAGGGCTGCCCGGCATAGGCCGCCGCCGGCAGAGCGATGATCGCCGACAGCCAATGAAAGAAGTCGCGCTGCTCGGGCATCATGTCGCCGACGCTACCAGACCAGACCGGCACCGAGAGCATCATCACATTCATCGTGGCGAAGGCCGCCACACCAAGACAGCGCAACAGGAATTTCGACTGCGCGGTTTCGACGGCTTCGGCGCGCACGGTCTCGAACGGATAGGCCTTGTAACCAAGTTCCGCGAGGCGATCGATGAAGCGCGCCGGGTTCAGCGTCCCCGTCCACTCCAGCGCGACGCGGCGATCGGTCAGATTGACCCGCGCCAGCGTGACATCGGGAATCGCCGACAGGCCGCGTTCGATCTTCGCCATGCAGCCGGCGCAGCTGACGCCTTCGACCGCCAGGTCGATACGCGACAGACCGGAATCGAGATGGCGAATGAAATGCGAAAAGTCGCGCGTGGCATGCATGGCGCGCTCCTATTCCAATACGATGCGGTTCTTGGAGAGAAACAGACGCTTGCCGCTGACATCGCCCTCCAGCACCAGGTCCCACAGGCCGGGCGCCAGCGCCACAAGCTGGCCGCGATAGGCCGCGTTGCCGGCTTCGGCGAGGTCGATCACGCGATCGGCGCGGCGATCCGCCGGGCGCTCCAGCCGGCCCGTGAAGGCCAGTCCCGCGATCGTCGCACCATTGCGATCGCGCGCGTCGACCCGGATATCGGCATGACCATCGGCGGCGCGCTCGACATGCGCGTGTACCTTCCAGCCACGGCCGGCCTGCGCGCGCGCCGCGGCAATCTCGCTTTGATAGGCAATGCTGGCGCTATAGGCGCTGTCGACCTCGGTGCCCGGCAAGGTATCGATGGCGAATTTGGCAAGCGTTATGTTCACGCCGATCACCACGCCGAAAAATGCGATCAGACAGATAAGAACAGTACGGCCGGTGAGTGGCCTGACGGCGGCGGACGTGCTCATGCGATGATTCCCAAAACACTCATGGGGTGACAAAATTGTCCGTGGCGGAGGCGACCTCGCCCAGCCCGATATCGGTGACGCGCAGCCGCAGCGGGATCGACTTTTCGCCGTTACCCGCCGCGGGCGCCGTGACCAGAACGCGCAATTCAGTGGTGCGGTCGCGTCCAAGGATGATCATCGGGCGATCCGGCGTGACGGAATCGATGCCAACCACATGAATCTTGGCATCGACAGGTCCATCGACGTCGATGGCGACGACACGGTCGAAGCCGCGCTTGTTCAGCAGACGCACCGTATAGGCATTGCGAACCGAACCGTCGGTCAGGCGCACCGCGACCGGGTTGCGGTCGTGCAGGACATTGACGTCGAGCAACGAGCGCGTCAGCAGGGCATAGAGCATGATGGCGCCGACACCGGCGATGATCGCCGCGTAAGCCAGCGTCCGCGGCCGCACGATCTGGTAGATTTCGGATTTTCCATCCTGGCGACGCTGGATGTTGATGTCGTTGTCATAGCCGATCAACCGCGTCGGGCGACCTATCTTGGTCATCACCGTATCACAGGCATCAATGCACAGGCCGCACTGGATACAGTCGAGCTGCGAGCCGTCGCGAATATCGATGCCGGTCGGGCATACCGCTACGCACTGGTAGCAATCGACGCAATCGCCGGCATGCTGGCCCTGCGCGCGCAGCTCGGTCGCTTTCTTCAGAGACGTCCGCGCTTCGCCACGATCATATTTATAGGTGACGTTGAGCGCCCATTCATCGGTCAACGCCGCCTGAATGCGCGGCCACGGGCACATGTACACGCAGACCTGCTCGCGCATGAAGCCGGCCAGCAGATAGGTCGTGGCCGTGAGGATGGCGATCCAGATATAGGCAATCATCGGCGCCTGGAAGGTAACGAGCTGGTTCACCAGGGTGGGCGCGTCGTAAAAATACAGCACCCATGCGCCGCCGGTCCACCATGCGATCAGGATCCAGATCGAGTGCTTCATGGTGATTTCGACAAAACGCTGCAGCTTCATGGTGCCTTTGGCGGCATCCTTCTTCATGCGCTCGCGGCGGGCGCCCTCGATCAGGCGTTCGACGGCGTAAAACAAATCGGTCCATACGGTCTGCGGACACAAATAGCCGCACCAGATCCGTCCGCCGACCGCGTTCATCAAAAACAGAGTCAACGCCGCGAGGATCAGCAGACCAGTAAAATAATAGACTTCCTGCGGCCACAACTCGATGAAGAAGAAATAGAAGCGGCTATTGGGAAGGTCGATCAGCACGGCCTGGTCGGGCGCGCCGAGACCGCGATTCCATCGCACAAAGGGCAGCAAATAATAGACGCCGAGGCAGAATGCCATCAGCCGCCACTTAATGCGGCGGAAGGTGCCGGAGACCTTCTGCGGGTAGATTTTTTTCTGGGCGACGTAGAGCGGCCCGACGTCGTCGGCTTCCAGCTCGGCGGCTGCTAATGGCTTGTTCATGAAGGTCATATCTCGACTTTGAAATGACCCTAGTGGTGAATCCGGTGACTTTATTGATCCACCTCAATTCGCGTCCGGCGGCTCGCGGCGACCTATTGGCCGCCGCCGAGCGAATGCACGTAAACGGTGAGTGCCTTGATCGTCGCGGGATCGAGCCGACCGGACCACGCCGGCATCACGCCGTTACGGCCGTTGGTGACGGTTTCCACAATGGTCGCCTCATCAGAACCGTAGAGCCAGATGCCATCGGTGAGATTGGGCGCGCCCATTTCCTGATTGCCCTTGCCGGCGTCACCGTGGCAAGAGGCGCAGTTTTCCGCGAACAATTTCTGACCAGCATCCGCCTTGTAGCCGGGGGCCGTCGCCAACCCCGATAGCGAACGCACAAAATTCGCCACCGTGACGATCTCCGGCTTCTTCAGCGTGCCATCGCGGCCAAACGCCAGCATGGCGCCTTCATGGGCTTCGGCATGGCCGGAGCGAATGCCGTATTGCAGCGTCTTCTGGATCTGCTCCAGCGAACCGCCCCATAGCCAGTCGTCGTCGTTCAGGTTCGGAAAGCCCTTGGCGCCAGCCGCGCCGCTGCCGTGGCATGGCGCGCAATTATCACCGAACACCGCCTTGCCGCGGGCACGCGCCAGTGCCAGGAGCGCCGGATCCTTTTCGATGTCTGCCAGCGGCGCAGCCCCCAGCGTGACCATCTTGTCACCGCGGATCTTTTCCAGATTGGCGAGTTCGACCGCGACATCGGCGCGCGACGAGTAATGCGCAACGCCGGTGGTGTAACCCCAGACCAAGGGCCAGGCTGGATAGACGATCCAGTAGCCGAACGCCCACACAATGCACGCGTAGAAGGTCAGCACCCACCAGCGCGGTAGCGGCGTGTTCAGTTCCTTGATGCCATCCCAGGAATGACCCGTGGTGGTCTTGCCCGTGACATGGTCGAAATTTTCGTCGTGGTCGGTCATGATGCGATCATTCCTCCCGCAGCGGCAGCCGCGCCGCCGCGTCGAACGTGGACTTGTTGCGGGGCCACAGGGCGTAAACCACAATGGCAATAAAGATTCCGACGAAAATCGGCGTCCATAATGTGACGACAATGTCCGAAGCGAAATTTTGAACCGTCAGTATCGCGCGCATGGGTTTCTCCTCAGCGGAGGTTTGCTTTTTCGTTGTAGAGCTTGAAATCGACCAGCGTTCCCAGCATCTGCAAATACGAGATCAACGCATCCATCTCGGTGGGCAGACCGGGCTTGCCGTCGAAATTGCGCGCCACCGCCTTCGGATAGCGCTTGGTGAAAGCGTCGGCTTCGGCGCTGTCAGGGTCGGTCTGTGCCTTCATATCCACGGCGGCGTTGGCGATCTGGTCGTCGGAATACGGAACCCCGACGGCACGGTTGGTGCGCAGGTGATCGCCGATCTGCTCCAGGTTAACCTCGGTCTCCGCGAGGAATTTGTAGCCCGGCATCACCGATTGCGGAACGATCGCGCGCGGATTGCTGAGATGGGTGACATGCCACTCGTCGGAATATTTCGCGCCAACGCGGGCCAGGTCCGGCCCGGTGCGCTTCGAGCCCCACTGGAACGGATGGTCGTACATGCTTTCCGCCGCCAGCGAGTAGTGGCCGTAGCGCTCGACTTCGTCGCGCAGCGGCCGGATCATCTGCGAGTGGCAGAGATAGCAGCCTTCACGGACGTAGATATTACGTCCAGTGAGTTCGAGCGGCGTATAGGGACGCACGCCATCGACTACTTCGATGGTGCTCTTGAGGTAGAACAGCGGCGTGATCTCGACGAGGCCGCCGATCGCGATGACCAGGAGAATGCCCACGATCAGGACGATCGAGTTCTTCTCCATGATTTGGTGTCGACTCCAGAAAGACATCGGTGCGTTCCTTACTCGGCGGCTTGCAGGGATGCGCCGGAAGGCAGCGGCACCTCGGATTCGGCTTCGCCGACGCGAACCGTCATCCACAGATTATAGGCCATGATCAGCGCGCCGATCAGGAACAGGCCGCCCCCGAGGGCACGGATGATATAGAAGGGATGCATCGCCTCGACGCTTTCGATGAAGGAATATTCGAGAAAGCCGAGCGAGGTGTAAGCGCGCCACATCAGGCCCTGCAGAATGCCCGACACCCACATCGCCGAGATGTAGAGAACGATGCCCAGCGTCGCGATCCAGAAATGCCAGCTCACCAGCTTCAGGCTATAGAGTTCCTTGCGCTGCCAGATCCACGGCACCAGGCAATACAGCGCGCCGAACGAGACAAAGCCGACCCAGCCGAGCGCACCGGAATGCACGTGGCCGATGGTCCAGTCGGTGTAGTGGCTGAGCGAATTCACCACCTTGATCGACATCAGAGGGCCTTCGAAGGTTGCCATGCCGTAGAACGCCACAGAAACCACCAGCATGCGCAGCACCGGATCGGTACGCAGCTTGTCCCAGGCGCCCGACAGCGTCATCAGGCCGTTGATCATGCCCCCCCAGGACGGCATCCACAGCATGATGGAGAACGTCATGCCGAGCGTTTGCGCCCAGTCCGGCAGCGCGGTGTAGTGCAGATGGTGCGGACCAGCCCAGATGTAGAGGAAGATGATTGCCCAGAAATGCACGATCGACAGCCGATAGGAGTAGATTGGCCGCTGCGCGCGCTTCGGGATGAAGTAGTACATGATGGCGAGGAAGCCGGCGGTGAGAAAGAAGCCCACCGCGTTGTGACCATACCACCACTGGAACATGGCATCCTGCACGCCGCCCCAGGCGACATAGGACTTGGAGCCGAACACCGAGACCGGCAAAGCCGGATTATTGCCGAGGTGCAGCACGGCGATGGTCACGATGAAGGCCAGATAGAACCAGTTGGCGACAAAGATGTGGGGCTCCTTGCGCTTGACCAGCGTCATCAGGAACACCAGCAGGTAGGTTACCCAGACGATGGTCAGCCAGAGATCGGCATACCATTCCGGCTCGGCATATTCCTTGGATTGGGTCACGCCGAGCAGATAGCCGGTGCCCGCGATCAGGATGAAGAAATTATAGCCCAGAATGACGAACCAGGGCGCCAGATCACCGGCGAGTCGTACACGGCAGGTCTTCTGAACAACGTAGAACGAGGTCGCCAGCAATACGTTGCCGCCGAAGGCGAACACCACCGCGGAAGTGTGCAGCGGTCGCAGTCGGCCAAAGCTGGTCCATGGCAGATCGAAGTTCAGCGCGGGCCATGCCAGCTGCATCGCGATCAGCAGGCCGACGGTGAACCCGGCGATGCCCCAGAACATCGCCATGAACGAGGCAACCTTGATCGGGCCGAAATTGTAATTTGGCTTGCCGTTAATCTCCTGCGGCGGCAGCGTCGTCCTGTCAAAATAGCGGTTCAGAATTGCGAACACCGCGATCAGGCTGGCGGCACCAGCCAGCGTCGCGTGAAAAGCAAACGGCGCGTCCTCCGCCTTGCCCGCGGCCAGAATGCACAGGAATACGGCCACCGTGAAAAGGGCAGCCAGCCCCGACTCACCAGCGGTCATCCGTTTAACGTCGATATTTGGCTGCATGTCAGTTTCCCCGAGTCTGCAGCCTTCAAATCATGCCAAGACCGCAACCGATTTGATCGAGATCAAAAGTGGCGTGGTTTGGCGGCGACGCCGCTTGATCTGCGAGCTTGATGCAGGTCAAGATCGTGAGCCACCATTCGTACTATCTCGAAGGCACATGCCCAAGGATAGCGCCGGAATGACCCGCCACCTGTTGCATCACTTCGTCATCGCCAGCCTCCTGGTGACGCCGGCTCTGGCCGCGTCACCGGCCGAACAGCGCGGGAAGACATTTGCTCGGGTGAATTGCGCGCGCTGCCATTCGATTGATCGGGTGACGCGAAGCCCGCTCAGGATCGCGCCACCGTTCCGCACGCTGCATGAACGCTACCGGATCGAAACCCTGGCCGAGGCGCTGGCGGAAGGCATTGTCACCGGCCATCCCACCATGCCGGAATTTCAGCTGGAGCCCGACCAGATCAATGACCTGCTGGCCTTCCTCAAGACCCTGGAATAGATCCTGGCGCGTTGCCGGCCGATCGCGTTCGTCGTTCAAACCACAGCTAACCCGGGCAGCTGCATTGCCGCTGGTTGACGGTCACTCCAGCCGCAGCGAGACATTGCAGAGTGACGGCTCCTCCGTATTGCTCTTCACGTCAAACCCGAGTTGCCGGCACATCGCCAGCATCACCCTGTTGTCGCGCAGCACATCGCCGGAAATGCGTTTCAGCCCTTCGGATTTCGCGTATTCGATGATCAGCTGCATCAGCGTCCAGCCGAGCCCGCGGCCTTTCAGATCGGAGCGCAGCAGGATCGCATATTCACCGCTTTCATAGATCGAATCGGAGTGCAGGCGCACGACGCCGACCATCTCGCGTGTCTTCCCATCGAAGGCCACAAAAGCCATTGCGCGGGCATAATCCAGCTGCGTCAGGCGGGCGATGAACTCATGGCTGAATTGCTTCATCGGCGCGAAGAAGCGCAGCCGGCGATCATCGCTGGTGACGTGTTCGAGAAATCGCTGGATGGTCGGCTCGTCCTCCGGACGGATCGGCCGGACGAAGACCTGCCACCCGTCCTTCACCTCGATGTGCCGCTGCCACTGCGATGGATAGGGCCGAACCGCGAAATTGGCAGGCCCACTGCCTCTGAATTTCCGCGTGATCTCGTTCACCGCGACGCGCGCATCGACGGCTAGCACGCCATGCTCGTCGGCCAATAGCGGATTGATGTCCAGTTCGCGGATTTCGGGAATGTCGGCCGCCATTTGAGCCAGCTTGACCAGCGTCAGCGCCACCGCGTCGGGCTTTACAGCCGGAACATCGCGGTAATGCTGCAGCAGGCGGGACACCCGCGTGCGCGCGATCAGGTCCCGTGCCAGCGGCAGGTCGAGCGGTGGCAGCGCCAGCGCCTTGTCATTGATGATCTCCACCGCGGTGCCGCCGCGACCGAACACCACGACGGTGCCGAAGGTGGGATCGTCGGCAAGCCCGATGATCAGTTCGCGAACCTTGGGCCGAACCATCATCGCCTGGACGATGACACCATGGATGCGCGCCTCCGGACACAACTGCCGCGCACGGGCAAGAATGTCAGCGGTCGCCGCGCGCACGGCTTCGACGCCGGTCAGATTGAGAACGACCCCGCCCACGTCGGATTTGTGGGGAATGTCGCGCGACAGGATCTTGAGAACAACGGTATCGCCCTGCTCCAGGATCTTCGACGCATGCAAGACGGCTTCGTCGGCATCCGCCGCGACGAAGGTCGCAATCATTGGAATTTGGTACGCTTCCAGCAATTGCTTGATCTCGATCGGATCGAGCCACTGCCGCTGCTCGCTGATCGCCGTTTCGACGATCTTTCGCGCGGTCTCCTTGGCGGGAACGAACTCCTCCGGCAGCGCCGGCGGGACCTGCGCGAGCGATTCGACCAGCTCGCGATGCTGCACCAGATGCATGAAACCGTGCACGGCGTCACCGCCGGTGGGATAGTTCGGAATGCCGGCGGCACTCAGCTGCGCCCGGGTCCGGGGATCAGCTCCGACCCATACAGCCAGCACCGGCTTGGCAAAGCCGCGATGCGTCGCGCCATAATCCGCGACGGCCTTCATGACCGCCGCGGCAATCGCGTCGGCGGAAGAGATCGCGGTCTGCACGTTCATGACCAGAACGGCGTCATTGGCCGGATCGGCCAGCAGGATTTCCAAAGCCGCCGCGTAGCGCGCCGCATCGGCGTCGCCGATGATGTCGACCGGGTTGGCGCCGGACCAGGTTGGCGGAAGCACGGCGTCGAGCTGGGCGCGGGTAGAAGGGGAAATCGACGCCGGAACGCCGCCAAGTTCGGCCAGCCGATCGACTGCCAGCACGCCGATGCCACCGCCATTGGTCAGGATCGCCAGCCGCTTGCCGGCTGGCGACCCGATCCGGCCGAGGGTCTCGGCGCAATCGAACAATTCGCGCAAATCGGCGACGCGAAGCACGCCCGCGCGGCGGAAGGCGGCGTCATAAACCGCATCGGCACCGGCGAGCGCTCCGGTATGCGTCGCCGCCGCTTGCGCCCCCTGCGCCATGCGGCCGGACTTGATGACGATCACCGGCTTGACCCGGGCCGCCGCCCGCGCCGCCGACATGAATTTGCGGGCGTCCTTGATGGCCTCGACATAGAGCAGGATCGCCTTGGTCTTGCCATCGAGTGCGAAATAATCGAGCAGATCCGCGATATCGACGTCGAGCTGATCGCCAATCGAGACCACACCGGAGAAGCCCACGCCGCGTTGCTCGGCCCAGCCCACCATCCCGGCGACGATCGCGCCGGATTGCGAGATCAGCGCCAGATTACCCGCGCGCGGCATGGCGGCGGCAAAGGAGGCATTCAGCCGGGCGCCGGGCATCATCACGCCGATGCAGTTCGGCCCGATGATTCGCATGTGATGGCGGCGCGCCGCGTCGTCGATCTCTGCCTCGAGCGAGCCCGGGCCATGGCCCAGCCCCGATGAGATGATCAGAGCGCCGGCGCAACCCAGACGTCCCGCCTCTTCGACCAGACCGGGAATCGCTTCGGCCGGCGCTGTGATCACCACCAGTTCCGGCACGAATGGCAATGCGGCCAGGCTACCGACCGTCGCGAGACCCGCGATCTCGGGATAGTGCGAATTGACCACGCCGAATGGTCCGTCGAACCCGGCCTGACGAATATTGCGCAACACCGCCTGACCGACCGAACCGGGATGCGGGCTGCCACCGACGAGCGCTACCGAACGCGGCGCGAGCAGCTTGCTGAGACGATATATAGACATCGGGCCGGCTCCAATCGAGCCGTTTCCAGGACGGTCGCACGCGCCGTTCTGAATTAGCCCTTTAATGCGACATCATAACCCAGCAGGGTGGCTGACCGATGACGGTGTTGCTGGCGCCACCCCAGACCCACTCATTCATCACCGAGTGACGGTAGGCTCCCATCACCAGCAGATCAATCGCATGCGCCCTGGCATAGGCGCGAAACGCCATACCGACAGAACTGCCGTCACGCTTCACCGTTTCGAAACTTTCCGCCACACCGCGAAGCGCTATGAAAGGTCGCCGGCATTCGAGGCGCCGCGGGTCTTTTCGATCGTTGCCGCCTCGTCCCGATCGACAGGGATCATCGCCGCAGGACGGACCGCCGCATCCAGCTCAACCGCCACAGCGGAAATACGGGCCCCGATATCCACTGCCATCGCCACGCATTTCTCGATCGCAACGACAGTAGCCGGGCCGAGATCGCCAACCAGCGGCAGCGGAGCTTCCTTGAATGCCATAGTGCCCCCGCTTGCCTGGACTAGCCGGCTCCGGCCAACCTGTCCCCACTGGTGCTGCGTGCCAGTGCGCGCATGACATCTTCCCGCGAGATGATGCCCGACAATTTCTGGTCCATATCGATGACCGGCATGCTGCGAATACGGTGATCAACCATCAGCTGCAGAACGCGCGTCAGCTTCGTCTCCGTGCCGACATAAATGAACTCCGACGTCATGACATCGGCGACCTGGCGCTGCATCAGCTCATTATATGGCGGCACCATATGGTCAGGCGTGAATACGAAGCAGGCGAGATAGTCCAGTTTGGACACAACCCCGACCACGTGGCCCTTTTCCCAAACCGGATAGGCGTTAAAATCATCCTGCTCAAACAGCTTGCCCAGTTCACGCATCGTCACCTCACTGGTAACGGTCGTGACCTTGCGGGTCATGTTGTCGCCAACGATCTGATCGAGGAAATAATTCACGACTATGATCCCATGTCTTGTGGATCAGCCGATAGAGCTATGCCGGCGGCTCATCCTAATGCCGGACAGTCCAGCATGTCGGGAGGGCGGCGCTGTTGATCGAGGTCAAACAACGAAGCTTCCGGAGCGCGGGACCCTGTTCAGGGCTATGCTGCAGGTAGCGGCGGGCCATCAGGGCATGCTAAATCTTCAGGGGATACCGGTGCGACCGGGAGGAAAGCAGCAGTTTGAAGCATCAAGCAGGACCACAGGGCAACAATTCGGAACGCGGCTACGCCATGTCGGGCATCGGCACGTGGGAGCTTGACCTTTTGACAGGGCAATTGGGCTGGTCCTCCGTTACCCGCTCGCTATTTGGACTCTCGGATTCGGACCCAGTCGATTACGCACGCTTTCTCTCGCTGCTCGAGCCGCTTGATCGCGAGCGCACCGAACTTGCTATCCAGCGATGCATCGAGACCGGCTGCGATTTCGACATTGAGTGCCAGGTCATCCGGCAGCCAGCCGGCCCCCACTGGATTCGCGCCCGGGGCGGGATCATTGCCGGCGAGGATGGGAGGCCGGCGGTGTTCAGCGGTGTAGTGCTTGATATCGACGAGCAGAAGCGGCAGGAGGTCGCCTTACGAACCCGGGAGGCCCATTTACGCTCGATCCTCGACACCATCCCGGATGCGATGATCGTGATCGATGCGATGGGTGCGATACAATCATTCAGTTCGGCCGCCGAACGCATGTTCGGCTACACCGGGCGCGAAGCGATCGGCCAGAATGTCAGCATCCTGATGCCGGATCCGGATCGCACCCGCCATGACGGCTATCTCAAGCGTTATGAGTCGACGCTGGAGCGGCACATCATCGGTGTTGGACGAATTGTGACCGGCAGCCGCCGTGACGGCACCGCGTTTCCGATGCATCTATCGATCGGCGAGATGCAATCCGGCGGCGAGCGCTATTTCACCGGATTCATTCGCGACCTCACCGAGCAACAGCAGACCCAGGCGAAAATGCAGGAATTGCAGTCCGAACTGATCCACATGTCGCGCTTGAGCGCGATGGGTGAGATGGCCTCGGCGCTCGCCCACGAACTGAACCAGCCGCTGGCCTCGATCAGCAATTACATGAACGGCTCACGCCGCTTGCTTGAGGCAAGCACGGACCCCAATCGCGCGCGAATCGAGAACGCGCTGCATAAAGCCGCCGAGCAGGCCGTTCGCGCGGGTCAGATCATTCGCCGGCTGCGGGATTTCGTCTCTCGCGACGAATCCGAGAAGCGCGTCGAAAGCCTTGCAAAGCTCGTCGAGGAAGCCGGGGCACTCGGCCTGACCGGCTCCCGTGAGCAGGGCGTGATGCTGCGATTCCACCTCGACGCCCGATTTGACCGCGTTGTCGTCGACCGCGTCCAGATCCAGCAGGTCCTGGTCAATCTGTTTCGCAACGGATTGGAGGCCATGCACAACGCGCCGCGACAGGAACTTTCCATCACCAACTCGGTCGCCCCGGATGATATGGTGGAAATCGCTGTTTCCGATACCGGAAGCGGCTTTAGCGATGAAACGGCGGCCAAGCTGTTTCAGACATTCTTTACAACCAAGTCGACCGGAATGGGCGTCGGCCTTTCGATCAGCCGATCGATCGTCGAGGCACATGGCGGAAGAATGTGGGCCGAAACAAATACCTCGGGCGGCGCCACTTTCCGTTTCACCCTGCCCGCCGCGGCTTCCCAGGACCTTGTTCATGTCACCTGAAGATACCGTCTACGTCATTGACGACGACCCGGCGATGCGGGACTCGCTGGAGTTTTTGCTGGAATCGGCCGGATTTTCGGTCACGCTGTTCGAGTCCGCGCCCGTATTTCTGGAGAAGCTGCCGGCAATAAAGTTCGGCTGCGTGGTGTCGGACATCCGGATGCCCGGCATCAACGGCATGGACCTGCTGCGAGAACTGAAAACAAAGCGTGCGGACCTTCCCATCATCATCATGACAGGCCATGGCGATATCCCGTTGGCTGTCGAGGCGATCAAGCTCGGTGCTTTGGATTTTCTGGAAAAGCCATTCGAGGACGAGCGGCTGATCGGAGCGATCCACACCGCTTTCAAGCAGGGCGAGGACAGCGCAAAGACCAAGAACATGGCCAGCGATCTGGCGGCACGCGTTGCCGGACTGAGCCAGCGCGAGCGGCAAGTCATGAACGGGCTGGTCGCCGGGCTGTCCAACAAGCTGATCGCCCGGGACTACGACATCAGCCCGCGAACCATCGAGGTCTACCGCGCCAATGTCATGACCAAAATGCAGGCCCGCAGCCTCTCGGAACTGGTGCGGCTGGCACTACGCGCTGGAATTCTCGATGGTTGAGGCAGATCAACTGCACGCCTTGGAAGCGGGGTAGAATCGTCTCCCCGACCTATACGTGGGATGAGAGCTTGACTGTTAATGCCCCCTTGAAGGCGACCATACTGGTGCTGGATGACGATTCAGCAGTCCTGAGTTCGCTGCAATTTTTGTTGGAGACTCATGGCTTTGCCGTTTGCTCGTTTCGAAATCCCGCCGCCATGCTGGATTGGGCGGAGCAGAACCTGTTCGATTGCGTCGTAGTCGATTATAAAATGCCGGGCATCGACGGCCTCAAGGTCGCGGAACAGCTGCGCCGCCGCGGCAGCATGGCGCCGATCATTCTTGTTACCGGATTTCCGGATAATTCGATTTTCGTCAAGGCGGCTGCCGCGGGTATCCAGCAGGTATTGCTGAAGCCCCATATCGAGGAAAGCCTGGTTTCCCACATCCACGACCACCTTTCCGCGCGGGCGATGCCGTTATGATCCGCCGCGGCAGCCTCCGTAAACCTACTTAGGGGGAAGCCCTTAAGTGATGCGACCAAATAGCGGCGAGCGCCCGGCCCTGCCAAAAACGGTCATCCAATCGGGAGATGACCAATGCTCACACATTCAGTCGCAACCACCGAATCGAATGCCTTGCTGGCGCAGCCGCCGTGTCTGGCTCCCGCGGCCGATCAGTTCGGTACCGTGATGGGGCTCGCCAGCCTGGCCGCGACCACCTTCCGGTATCAGAAGGAAGAGGAAATCTTCGGGGAGGATGAACCCACGGATTATGTCTACCAGGTCGTCCACGGCGCGGTACGGACCTACAAGCTACTCTCCGACGGTCGACGCCAGATCGGATCCTTTCACCTTCCGGGCGATATTTTCGGACTTGAGTATGGCTCGCATCACCGCGTCACCGCGGAGGCGATCTGCGCGACGGAAGTCCGGCTGATCCAGCGCCGCGGCCTGGAAAACGCAGCGAAGGTCGATGTGCAGGTGGCCTGCGCGCTGTGGAATGTCACATCGGGCGAGTTGCGCCATGCCGAGGATCATATGTTGCTGCTCGGCTGCAAGACTGCGATGGAACGCGTCGCCGCCTTTCTGCTCGAGATGGACCGTCGTCTGGCCGCCGCCTCGATGGTGGCGCTGCCGATGTGCCGTCGCGATATCGGCGACTATCTCGGACTCACGCTTGAGACGGTATCCCGCGCGCTATCGATGTTGAGCGAGAAGGGCGTGCTGGATTTTTCCGGCGCGCGCCAGATCGTGATCCGGAAGCGGCAGTGGCTGCGGGATATCAACGCCTGACACACGGCGCGATTGACCTGCCTCAACCGCGCCGGCCGCCGGTTCGGGTAACTCGAATCCCGGCATCAGCCAGCGACCATGGAGTACCAGATGCGCGCGCATCAGATCATGACCCGAAACGTCATCACGGTCACCCCAGAGACCTCCATCATCGAGGCCGCCAACATGATGCTTCACCATCACATCAGCGGGATGCCGGTGATGGACCATCAGGGCGTTCTGGTCGGAATTATCTCAGAGGGCGACTTCGTACGCCGCGTCGAAATCGGCACACAGCGCAAGCGCGGTCGCTGGCTCAGGTTTCTGCTCGGGCCCGGCGCCGCGGCCGCCGACTATGTCCGCGCGCAGGGCCGCAAGATCGGCGAAATCATGACGCCAAATCCACTGACCGTCACCGAGCAGACATCCCTGGAAGATATCGTGCTGCTGATGGAGAACAATAACGTCAAGCGCCTGCCGGTCATGAACGACGGTCAGATCGTCGGCATCGTCTCGCGTTCAAACCTGCTGCAGGCCGTTGCGGCCCTCGCCCGCGACGTGCCCGACCCCACCGCCGACGACGATCATATTCGCAACCGGGTGATCGCCGCGATTACCAACAAGGATTGGGCGCCGTTCGGTCTCAATGTCGTGGTGCGTAACGGCATCGCTCATCTCGATGGTGTGATTACGGAGGAACGTTCCCGCGCCGCGTCCATTGTCGCAGCGGAGGCCGTGGAAGGCGTTAAAGAAGTCCACGACCATCTTTGCTGGGTCGAGCCGATGTCGGGAATGTATCTTGTCTCGGCGGAAGACGAAAAGAAGGCTTCCGAGGCCCGTTAGAATCCCAGACCGGTTTCATTACAGCACACGAGGTCCGAATGCTCGATGTTTCGCCTGGAATTTCCGCGTTGAGCGATGATGAAATCGACCTGATCAACCGCTACTGGCGGGCCGCCAATTATCTGTCGGTTGGCCAGATCTATCTGTTGGACAACCCGCTGCTCCGCGAGCCGCTGCGGCGAGAACACATCAAGCCGCGGCTGCTCGGTCATTGGGGCACAACGCCCGGCCTGAATTTCATCTACGCCCATCTCAACCGGTTGATCCGTGCCCGCGACCTGAGCTTGCTCTATGTCTGTGGCCCCGGCCATGGCGGCCCGGGAATGGTAGCCAACACCTATCTCGAAGGCACCTATAGCGAGATCTATCCCGATATCAGCCGTGACGCCGACGGCCTGCAGAAGCTGTTCCGGCAATTCTCGTTTCCCGGCGGCATTCCCAGCCACGCCGCGCCGGAGACCCCGGGTTCGATCCATGAGGGTGGCGAACTGGGCTATGCGCTGGTGCACGCCTATGGCGCGGCCTTCGACAATCCGGACCTCACGGTCGCTTGTGTGATCGGCGACGGCGAGGCCGAGACCGGCGCGCTCGCGGCCTCCTGGCACTCCAACAAATTCCTCAATCCGCTCCATGATGGCGCGGTGCTGCCGATCCTGCACCTGAACGGCTACAAGATTGCCAACCCGACCATCCTCGCCCGCATGTCGGATGAGGAGCTGCGCGATCTGTTCGCCGGCTACGGCCATGAGCCGCTATTCGTCGAGGGCAGCGATCCCGCCACCATGCACCGGCTGATGGCCAACACGCTCGAAATCGCTTTCGATCGCATTCATGCGATCCAGAACGCCGCCCGCCACGACAAGCAGGCGGCTCGGCCACGATGGCCCATGATCATCCTGCGCAGTCCGAAGGGCTGGACCGGTCCCAAGGAAGTCGATGGCCTCAAGGTCGAGGGGTTCTGGCGTGCCCATCAGGTCCCGATCGGCAATCCGCGAGGCAATCCTGAACATTTGCGGCTGCTTGAAGCGTGGATGCGCAGCTATCAGCCGGAG
Source organism: Tardiphaga sp. (assembly GCA_014377915.1). The sequence continues at coordinate 11,378 of JACMOT010000538.1, read as the reverse complement.
ACCCTGTTCGACGAGGCCGGCAGGCTGCGCCCGGAATTGCAGGCACTGGCCCCCGATGGCGACCGCCGCATGGGCGCCAGTCCGCATGGCAATGGCGGGACGCTCCGGCGCGAACTGAAGCTGCCGGATTTTCGCGACTATGCGCTGACCGTCGCAAGACCCGGCGCCAGCCTCGGCGAGGCCACCCGCGAGATGGGCAAATTCCTGCGCGACGTGATCACGCTGAATGCCCAAACGCGCAACTTCCGTATCATGGGCCCCGACGAAACCGCGTCGAACCGCCTCGACGCCGTGTTCGAAGTGACCGAGCGGCAGTGGATGGAGGGCATCGAGCCTTACGACGTGCATCTGGCGCAAGACGGACGCGTCATGGAAGTGCTCAGCGAGCATCTGTGCCAGGGTTGGCTCGAAGGCTACCTGCTCACCGGTCGACACGGCCTGATATCCTGTTACGAGGCCTTTATCCACATCGTCGATTCGATGTTCAACCAGCATGCCAAATGGCTGAAAGTCTCCCGTGCGTTGCCGTGGCGCCGGCCGATCGCGTCCTTGAACTACCTCCTGACCTCGCATGTCTGGCGCCAGGATCACAACGGCTTCAGCCATCAGGACCCCGGCTTTGTCGACCATGTCGTCAACAAGAAGGCTGATATCGTTCGCGTCTATTTTCCACCGGACGCCAACACCCTGCTGTGGATCACGGACCATGTGCTGCGTACCTATGACCGCATCAATGTCATCGTTGCCGGCAAGCAACCGGCGCCGCAATGGCTGACCATGGACCAGGCTGCTACCCATTGCGACGCCGGCATTGGTATCTGGCCCTGGGCAGGTACCGAGCGGGTCGTCAACGAGCCCGACGTGGTGATGGCATGCTGCGGCGACGTTCCGACGCTGGAGACCCTGGCCGCGGTGGACCTGCTGCGCCAGGTGGTTCCGGATCTGAACATCCGCGTCATCAATGTCGTTGACATGATGACGCTGCAGCCGAAAGAGCAGCATCCCCACGGGCTGAGCGACCGCGATTTCGACACCATGTTCACCCGCGACAAGCCGGTGATCTTTGCCTTTCACGGCTACCCGCATCTGATTCACCGGCTGACTTACAGCCGGGCCAATCACGATCGGATGCATGTGCACGGCTTCGAGGAAGAAGGCACCACCACGACGCCGTTCGACATGGTGGTGCTGAACCGGCTGGATCGCTTTCATCTGGCGATCGACGTCATCGAACGCGTGCCGAGCCTTGGCGTCGCCGCGGCTTCGATCAAGCAGCAGTTCCGTGACGCCCTGATCGAGCACAGCCGCTATATTCGCGCCCACGGCGAAGACATGCCGGAAATCCGTGACTGGACCTGGCCCTATGACGCCGCGCCATCCGGCGGCTAGATCTCGTCCACCGTGACGACCTACCGATGAGAGCGATGATGCCCGACGCCATTCTGGTCCTCAATGCCGGCTCTACGACCATCAAGTTCGGGCTGTTCGATATTCTTCCGACCGGCCCGCAATCGCTGTGCAAGGGCCTGCTCGACGAGCACGACGCCACGCCGCGGCTCACCATCAAGGACGGCGATGGCGTGGTGCTGTTTGACAAGCAGCAACCGGACCGCGACGACGAGGCGGGACTGCTCGATGACATCCTGAACTGGGTCGATGGCTATCTGGCCAGCGATGACCTGCTGGCCATCGGCCATCGCATCGTTCACGGCGGTCCGGATCTGGTTGCGCCGGTATTCATTGACGACGCCGTGCTTGAGGCGATGCAAGCGCTGACGCCATTGGCCCCGCTGCACCAGCCGCGCTGCCTTTCCCCGATCAGGTCGATCATGTCGCTGCGGCCTGAACTGCCGCAGATTGCCTGCTTTGACACCGCGTTCCATCACGATCTCGGACCACTGTCCCGTCGCTTCGCCATTCCGCGCCGCTTCGACGGATTGGGCGTCCGCCGCTACGGCTTCCATGGCCTGTCCTACCAGTTCATCGCGCAACGCCTGGCGGAGATATCGCCTTCTCTCACGGAGAAGCGCACCGTGGTGGCGCATCTCGGCAGTGGATCGAGCCTGTGCGCGCTGCGTAACGGTGCCAGCGTCGATACCACGATGGGGCTGACCGCGCTCGACGGACTGATGATGGCCACACGTTGTGGCACCATCGATCCCGGCGTGTTGCTCTATCTGCAGCGCGCCCACGACCTGTCGCCGGACGAACTTGAGAAGATTCTATATTATGAGTCCGGGCTGCGCGGCGTGTCCGGACTTTCGGCGGATATGCGGGTGCTGGTTGCCAGCGACGAACCGCATGCGATCGAGGCCGTCGACCTGTTTGTCGAACGCGCGGCGAAGGAAATCGTGGCGATGGCGGTCAGCCTGCAGGGGCTTGACTGCCTGGTCTTCACCGGCGGCATCGGCGAACACAGTGCCACTATCCGCGCGCGAATCTGCGCCCGTCTGGCCTGGCTCGGCGCGGCGATCGACCCGCAGGCCAATGCGGATGCGGCCGACCGCATCGCAGCGGCATCCAGCCATATTGATATCCGCGTGATCCCGACCAGCGAAGAGACGACCATCGCCCGGGCTAGCGCCAATCTGCTGGACGGTCGATTGGATCCACGCTGATTTTGAGGTGCGTCAACCCAGGGCTTTGCGTTCCGATCTAACATTTCCACCGCGCGGGCTCGCCCGCCAACCATGTGGAGAACCGCCATGCCCAAGAGTATTCTCGTCCACCTGCCTTCCGAGCAACAGATCAGGCCGATCACCGATGGCGCGATTTCAGTCGCGATGTCGCTGGGAGCGCGCGTTGACGCCATCTCGATCGGTTACGAGTCTGCCAATATCAGCTTCGCCGTCGAAGGCGGAACCGCCGTCGCGGCCGTGTATGAAATGGAGCACGAGCGCGCGCTGGCCCGCACGGAAGCCGCCATTGCCGTGTTCGAGGCGGAGGCCCGCAATGCCGGGATTGCCTACACCTGCAAGTCCTTGATTGCCAATCCGGCGCAGGCGGGCGAGATGCTCAGTGCCACATCGCGGCTGTATGATCTCACGATCGTTCCGCAGCCGGAGTATAGTCACGACAGCTACGACAATTCCATCGCACTCGACATCCTGTTCGGGTCGGGGAGCCCGGTGCTGTTTGTGCCCTATACGCATCGCGGGCCGCTGCCGCTGAAGCGGGTCGGCATTGCGTGGGACGGCAGCAGGATGGCGGCCCGTGCGGTCCGCGATGCCATGCCCTTCCTGAACGTCGCCACCGACATCACGATCATCAGCATCAATGAAGATCAGGCATCGACCGCCCCGACCTCGGCGGCAGCATTGGCGCAGTATCTGGCCGGCCATGGAATGACCGTCCGTATCGAGCGCATGGACGCCGATCGCGGGCAGATCCAGCCGACCATCCTGTCGATTGCGGCGGATGCCGGAATCGATCTGATCGTCATGGGCGGATACGGCCACTCCCGCCTGCAGGAGCGACTTCTCGGCGGGGTCACACGGGCGATGCTGCACGCGATGACGGTCCCGACGCTGATGTCGCATTGATGGGATCGCCTGGCGCCAGCGAAAACATCAGGAATTCGCTGGCGGGGTTGCGCCGCCGCGTCTATAGCGTGCTAGAGCGGGATGGCGGCACGGACATCACCGGTTCCGTGCTGAACTACCTGCTTGTCGCGCTCATCGTCGTGACACTGATCGCAACCGTACTCGAATCCGTTCCCCATCTCGCCGAAACCTACAGCACCCTTCTTCAGTCGATCGAGTGGGCCGCGACGGGCATTTTCTCCGCGGAATACGTCGCGCGACTCTGGAGCGCGACGGAACACCCGCCGCTGCGGCATCACGGTCGCTTTTTTGGCCGGTTGCGGTTTGCTCTTAGCCCGCACGGGCTCGTCGATCTCGCTGCCATCCTCCCCTTCTGGCTTGGCTTCGTCATCGACCCGGATTTCAGACTGTTGCTGGTTGTGCGTCTGCTGCGCTTTTTCAAGCTCACACGACATTCACCTGCGATGCGTTCGCTGCTGGACGCCCTTTACGCCGAGCGGCGAGCGCTGGCAGGATGTCTCGTCATTCTGCTTGGAACGGCGCTGGTCGCCGCGGCGCTGATGCATCTGGCGGAGCGCACCGCCCAACCCGATAAATTTGGAACGATCCCCGATGCGCTATGGTGGGCGATCGTGACGCTTGGCACGGTCGGCTATGGCGACGCCGTTCCGATCACGGCGCTGGGCCGCCTGATCGCCGGCATCACCATATTCGCAGGCCTGCTGATGGTGGGGCTGCCGGTCGGCATTGTCGCCACCGCCTTTGCCAACGAGGTCCATCGCAGGGACTTTATCGTTACCTGGGGTCTCGTCGCCCGTATCCCGCTGTTCAGCACGCTGACAGCCCCCGAAATCGCCGACGTGATGAGCGTGCTGCGGGCGCGAAAGGTCGATGCCGGAACGGTTATCGCCCGACGCGGAGAGCCCGCTCATTCCATGTACCTGATCGCTGATGGCGAGGTGGAATTGAAACTGAAGCACAGGCCGATCCAGCTTGTCGCCGGCCAGTTCTTCGGCGAGATCGCCGCGCTGCGTCATAGCCGACGGTCCGCTACGGCGACGTCGACCATGCCGACGCGCCTGCTCGTGCTGGATGCCTCGGACCTCCATGCCTTGATGGACCGACAGCCAATACTGGCAGGCCGCATCGAAGAGGCGGCGCGCGAGAAGCTTGGCCACGACCTCTACGCGCCGAACAGTGATCTTGTCGCCGAAGAGCTTTACGCCCCGATCCGCTAAGCTCGATTTATGGATTGCGTCAGATCAAGATTCGACGAAGTCCACCATGCTAGCTTGAACAGCGAACAAAGGAGGCTGCCATGCGCGCCCACCAGATCATGACGCATCAGGTCATCACGGTATCTCCCGAGACTTCAACCCTCGACGCCGCCAATATTATGCTCAGACATCATATCAGCGGATTGCCGGTCCTTGATTCGTCCGGCGCATTGATTGGCATTGTCTCCGAGAGCGACTTCCTGCGGCGCACCGAGATCGGGACCCAGCGAAAGCGGGCTGGATGGCTGCGGTTTTTTACCAGCCCAGGTCGCCTTGCCGACGATTTCGTCTCTGAACGGGGCCGCTCGGTAGCCGACGTCATGACCACGGAACCGATCACGGCCAGCGAGGAGACCGAGCTCAGCGAGCTTGTCTCTTTGATGGAGCGCAAGGGCATCAAGCGCCTGCCAGTGCTACGGCAGGGCAAATTGGTGGGAATCGTGACCCGATCTAATCTGCTTCAGGCGGTCGCGAGCATGGCGAAGGAAATTCCCGACCCGACCGCCGACGACGATCACATCCGCGCCCGCCTGCTGCGCACCTATGATGCGACGGACTGGCAACCGATCGGACTGCAAGTCATCGTACGCAACGGCGTCGTTTACCTGCATGGCTTGATCGGCGACGACCGCGCCCGCCGGGCGGCGGTGGTCGCCGCGGAGAACACCGATGGCGTCAAAGCGGTGCATGACCACATTTGTCTGGTCGACAGTTGGTCCGGCTATTACGTGCAGTCGCCGGAAGATATCAAGGCGGCAGGCTGACGGTTCGACAGGGTATCAACACATGGCATGGCTGTTTCGACTGGTCTGGATCGCGGCGGCGGCGATCGCCTCGCTGTTCGTCGCCCGCGACGCGCTGAATTTCGGCTTTGTACAAACAATCGTAACCGTGGTTCTGATGATCGGCGCAGCCATCATGGTCGTTGGCTGGACGATGCGACGCGAAATCTAGCGCATGATCGGCGCGTTGAATCGCGTCCCCGCTCCGCCTGAGAGTCTCCCCCAAGCGGAGCCCGGCGCTTAAGCATTGTGACCTATGAAGCGTCCTGTCGTTTGCCGCTCTTCAAAAGACCGGCGACGAGATCGATGGCATGGACACCATGATCGAGCATGCGGTCGGTTTCACGACGGGCAAAGTCGATCTGGTGGCGACTGCATTCCTGCCAGGCGACGGCGAGATCCCTGATCGACTGAGCCGCGGCCATTTTTGACAGCATCTCGTTCCAGAGATGCACCTCGCTGCGGAACCGATCGGCCGTCTCCGAGACGTTCAAAAACGCTTCGGCCGCCATTGCCTTCTGCGCGTCACGGATCGTATTGACACCTGTACTCCAGTGCGGCTCGGAGGTTTGTGAACTACCGCTGGAGTCTGATGGGTGGCTGTTTCCTTCCTCTGCCATTTTCGCTCTCCTGTTTTGAGACAAGTCCTAGGACGGAAAGTCCGCGGCCCTGACCTCGATTCGGTCCGCGTGGACGGACCAGCTTGACAACTCTTCGCTTTCGCAAAAGCTCTTTTTTGCTACTTCCTCGGCACCGGTTTCATTGACGGCATCGACCTCAACGCAGCTCTGGCAGATTTCCGCCTGCCGGCCGTTACTACCAAGCACGTTCTTCATGAATCTGACGATGAACCGTGACATGCTCTGTCCTGACTTGCTCCGTGCCTTGCGAGGCCTGGTCGTGCCTCGCACTATGGCGCGGCCGTCATTGATCAATCTATCACGCCACTGCACGTGATTTATTGACCAGGATCAACGCCGCCCCCATGGCCCCGGGCGAGCATATGTCGGCGATAATCGGGCGAGCCGGTTTGATATGATGATAGTCCCCTCCGGCCGTGAATTCCGGCCTCGCTTCAATCGTTGGAGATCGCTGTGATCAAGGATATCGTCATCCATCTTCCGGTTGACCGGCCGATCGAGCCGGCGCTGGATTGCGCGATCTCGCTGGCAAAGATGTTCGGCGCCCATCTGCAGGGGCTGGTCGCCACCTATCAGGTCATCAATCCGGCCATTGCGGTGGGTCCAACGGCGGCGCTTTTTGCAGCGCCCACCGAGTACAACACGGACCCCGAGGCCGCCAATGACCGTCTTGCCCGATTTGTAAAAGCAGCAAATGGCGCGCGCATAGCAACGACTACCGGCTGCGTATCGAATACGCCCCGCAACGCCAACCACACCCTGGCGGCGATCTCCCGGCTGTCCGGCCTCAGCGTCGTGACGCAGCCCGAACAGGCCCGCCCGACGCATGATTTTTTTCTGGCCGAAACGCTTCTGGTGCAATCCGGCCGCCCGATACTGTTGATCCCCCACATCCATCACGGACCGTTGAAGACGGCCCGTGCGCTGGTTTGCTGGGACGGTGGCCGCGCCGCGGCCCGCGCGCTGCATGATGCCATGCCTCTGTTGCGCAGAGCCCAGAATATCGACGTGATCGCCATCCATGCCGGCAACGCACGCGCTGCCGAGGCCGGCATGAATGATCTGGCACGGCACATGAACCACTATGGACTGCCTGCCAGATTGCACCACGCCACCGCCGACCCCTCGGATGTTCACAATACCATTCTGTCCACCGCAGCCGATCTCGGCAGCGACTATCTGGTGATGGGCGGCTATGGCCACTCGCAACTCGGCGAGCTCATTCTGGGTGGTACCACGCGCGAAATGTTCAACTCCCTCACGATCCCAGCCTTGATGTCGCATTGACAGACAAGCCCGCGGTCACTCCGGCTTGATGACGCTCGTGACAGTTTGTCACCGGGTTAATCGGAATTGACCGGCTGGCAAGCAATCGACATACTCGTGACCAAGACGAGCAATCAGACTCGTCACGTCCGGGAGAAAAAGATGACGCGAGCATCAGCTGCCGTCACGGCGATATCCATGCCTGTCGTTGGACGCATATCGACGGCCACAAATCTTTCTCCGTTGATCGCAATGCAGTATTGGCCGCGCTATCCGTCGCGACATGACGGTGTCGCGAAAACTCACCATGCACCGACCGGCTCACGGGCCGCTTACATATCAGCCATAGCAGCGCTGCTGTCGCAGCCGCTGGCGGATCGCGCCGAACCTGCCAGCCGCGCTGGCACGGAATTCCTGGCGCCGTAATCATCGCGCGCGGGGCGCGCTCGAATCATCGAAGCCGCATCCGCAACGCCACCACGATTCTCGTAATCCTTGTTGGGAAGTGCCGCGATGACCGATCCGCAACCTCTTTGGCCCGCCGTCTCGCTTGCAGAGGCCTGTCGCGTCCTGACGCTGCCAGGCGCCCCTTTCGAAATGCGGACGGCCGATATCGGCGGTCGTCCGGTACGCGTTTACAAGAACGCGCAGCAGGATCTGCGCGCCATTTTCGATGCCAGCCGCGCCTGGGATGACCGGATCTTCACGGTCTATGAAAATGAACGGCTTTCGTTTCGCGCGCATTATCGCGCGGCCTCCGCGCTGGCCTGGCGGCTCGCCGAGGATTTCAACGTTCGCAAGGGCGATCGCGTCGCCATTGCCATGCGCAATTTTCCGGAATGGCCGATCGCGTTCTGGGCCGCGACGTCGATCGGAGCAATCGCGGTGCCGCTCAATGCCTGGGGGACCGGCGATGACCTCGCTTACGGCCTCAGCGACTCCGGGGCCTGCGTCGCCATTGTCGATGCCGAACGGCTGCGGCGGCTGGCGTCGCATCCGGATGGCGGCGGTGCCGCGGCACTGATCGCAGTACGAACCCCGCGCGACACGCTGGGTCGCGCGAAGGCGCTGGAGGACCTGATCGGCGCACCCGAGACCTATGACTCGCTGCCCGATCGCGCGCCGCCAGACCGCGACATCGCCCCCGACGACGACGCGACCATTCTCTACACGTCCGGCACCACGGGTCGTCCCAAGGGCGCGCTGGGCACGCATCGCAACATCATGTGCAATCTCATGAATATCGCATTCGCCGCGCCGCGTGCGGCGATCCGGCGCGGCGAAGCCCTGCCCGCGCCGACCGGCGTACAGAAAGTCATTCTGCTGCCGGTGCCGTTCTTCCATGTCACGGGCTGTCATTCCACGATGATCCCGGCGCTCGCCAACGGCGCGAAGATCGTCCTGATGCACAAATGGAATGCCGAGACGGCGCTGCAATTGATCGAACGCGAGCGCGTGACCAGCATGTCCGGCGTTCCATCGATGACCTGGCAACTGCTCGAATCGCCGGACTTCGAATCGCGCGACCTCTCGAGTCTCGAAGGGCTGTCCTATGGCGGCGCGGCCGCCGCCCCCGCGCTGGCGCGCAGGATCGCCGCGCTGTTTCCCGGCAGGTTCGCAGGCCAGGGTTATGGCGCGACGGAAACCTCCTCGGTATCGACCTCGAACAGCGAACAGGACTATCTCGCCCGACCGGACTCCGTCGGCCCCGCCGTGCCCGGCTGCGACCTGCGGGTGATCGGGCCCGATGGCACGATACTTCCGACCGGCGCGATCGGCGAGCTCGAGATCTATGGCGGCAATGTCGTCAAGGGCTACTGGAACAATCCGGCGGCGACCGCGAAGGCGTTTCACGACGGCTGGTATCGTACCGGCGACATCGTCCGCATGGACGATGAGGGCTTCGTCTATCTGCTCGATCGCGCCAATGACATGCTGATCCGCGGCGGCGAGAACATCTATTGCGTCGAGATCGAGGACGCCCTGCTGTCGCACCCCGATATTCTCGACGCCGCGATCGTCGGCATCCCCGACCGCATCCTCGGCGACGTCGTCGGCGCCGTGGTGCAGGCCCGGGCAGGCGTTGTTCTGACAGAAGCGCTTATCATCGACTATTTGCGACCGCGTGTGGCGGCGTTCAAGCTGCCCGTGCATGTCGACATTCGCCGCGACGAATTGCCGAGAACGGCAAGTGGCAAGATTTTGAAGACCCGCCTGCGCCAGGAATTGCTGGAAAGAGCCTGAATGCACGGCCTCGGGCCGATGCCTCCATCCGATCAAACATTGGGAACATCACCATGCAACGATTGATCTCGGCGATCGCCGTTCTTTCCACCGGGTTGCTGCTCGCCAGCGGAGCCATGGCTGGTGAAAAGAAATATAGCGAAGGCGCGTCGGATACCGAGATCAAGCTCGGCCAGACGATGCCTTATAGCGGCCCACTTTCGCTGCAAGGTATTTAGGGTCGCACCGAACTGGCCTATTTCCGCATGCTCAACGAGGAGAAGGGCGGCATCAATGGCCGCAAGATCAATCTGATCTCGCTGGACGACGCTTTTTCTCCGCCCAAAACCGTCGAGCAGACCCGCAGGCTGGTCGAGAATGATGGCGTGCTGGCGCTGTTCGGCTCGTCCGGCACGGCGGCGCAATCGGCCGTACAAAAATATCTCAACGGCAAGGGCATCCCCCAGCTTCTGGTCTCGACCGGCGCCAACAAGTGGAATCAGCCGGCGACGTTCAAATGGTCGACGCCGGCCTTTCATCTCTATGGAACGGAAGGCGAGATCCTGGCGAAATATCTGCTGTCGATCAGGCCGAACGCGAAAATCGCAATCCTGATGCAGAACGACGATTTCGGCCGCGACTATGTCGCCGGGTTCAGGAAGGGCCTCGGCGACAAGGCCGCCACGATGATCGTCAAGGAAGTCACCTACGAGCTTACGGACCCGACGCTCGACTCGCCGATCGCGCAATTGAAATCCTCCGGGGCCGATACGTTCTTCAACGTCTCGCTGGGCAAGGCCTCCTCGCAGGCCTTCAAGAAGGCCTATGAACTGGACTGGAAGCCGCTGCAGCTCGTGGTCAGCCCGTCGATCGGCCGTCAGTTCCTCGAAGCCGCCGGGCTGGAAACGGTGACCGGCATCGTCGCGGCCACGCCCTACAAGCAGGTGTCGAGCCCGCGCTGGGCCAGGGATCCCGATGTCATCGCCTATCAGGCGTTCATGAAAAAATATCTGCCCAACGAAGATCCCACCAACGAGATCGGCTTTTCCGTCTATTCCTTCGCCTACATCATGGGAAAGATCATCGAGGCCTGCGGCGACAACCTGACCCGCGAAAATCTGCTGTATCAGGCGACACATCTGAACAATGTGCCGGCGCCCTCTTTGCTTCCGGGCACGACCTACAATACCAGCCCGGACAATTACGTGCCGTTCAAGCGGCTCTTGGTGCAGCAATTCGACGGCCACGACTGGGTTCCGGTGACCGCCGTGACGGTGGATTAACGCCGGCTGTGCCCGCCGTTCGAGCCATCGGACGGCGCCCGGGTCGCGTGGAATTGCGCAAATTCGGTCTCGACGTGCGCCGTTCCGCGGCGCATGAGGGGGATCACGGGTGGCTTCGCCACCCGATGCGTCAACTCCATGAAAGGCACCGATGCTTTCGCGCCTGCAGGACCGCCTCCGGTCCTATCGAGACAATCCAGACCCGCTGGCGGTGCTGGCCAATACGGTGGCCCTGGTCATTGCGGGCAACCAGCCCTTCTATCCGCTCTATCTGCATGCGATTGTCGGCCAATCGGCCTGGCCGGCGTGGCTGACCCTGATCACCATGCCGCTGTTCGCCGCCGTGCCCGCGGTGTCGCGGCGG
>JACMOT010000537.1 GCA_014377915.1 Tardiphaga sp. | reverse complement strand
CGCGGCCGGCGCTGCGCCGGATGACCGGCCGCCGCGCCTCGACTGATCGCATCTGCCGCAGGCTGCACGGCCGTCTTCCGAAGGGGAGGCGGCCGTCCGCGTTGTGACGCCGGTAGAAAGCGGGCTATATCCCAACCGCTGGAACGACATCCGGCAAAGACTGGATGCGATAATCAACGAGGAGAACGCCGTGACGAATTCCGCAAACGAGCCGCTGCCCGCATCGGTACTGGAGGCGCTCGGCCGCTACGACACGCCGACGATCTGCAATGCGATGGAGATCGTGGCGCCGCAACGCCGGCTGATCGGTTACACCACCAAGCCGCTGGTCTGCCCGTTTCCTGATCTGCCGGCGATCGTTGGCTACGCCCGTACGGCAACCATCCGCTCGGTCCTGTCTTCCGGCCTGCCGGCCGCCGAGCAGGCGGCACGGCGGATTGCCTATTACGACTATGTCGGTACCGGCGCCGGGCCGCGGATCAGCGTGATCCAGGATATCGACGGCGCGGACGTGGGCTACGGCGCGTTCTGGGGCGAGGTTCAGAGCGCCGTGCACAAGGCGCTGGGGTGCCTCGGGGTTGTCACCGACGGATCCATCCGCGACATCCCGCAATGGGCCGAAGGCTTCCAGGCGCTGGCAGGCTCAATCGGGCCGTCGCATGCTTATGTTCACGCCGAGAATTTTGGTGGCGAGGTGCGCGTCGCCGGCATGACGGTGCGCTCCGGCGATCTGATCCATGCCGACCAGCATGGCGCCGTCGTCATCCCGCTCGATATCGCCGCGAAACTTCCCGACGCCGCCGAACTGTGTGGCCGTCGCGAGACGCCGATCCTCGCGATCGCGCGCAGCGCCTCGTTCTCGCTGGCGAAGTTGAAGGAAGCACTGAAGCAATCTTCGGAGATCCATTGACGGCCGAAGCGTACCCAAGATTGCATGGTTAGCAAGCTGTGAAGATCGCCCCCGCGATGGCAGCGGGGGCGTGCCGAGCTTCGGTCGGCGACTGTTCAAGCGCTTAATGTGCCGACATAGGTGGATTGGTCCCGTAAGCTTTACCCGTCCTTAATGGCGCAGCCGCTACGTTCCGTGATGCGCGGCCGATTTGGGTGGCGTACCGTCCAGGACGGACCTTAGTTCGCGTAGCATAGCGTCGGAGTTTTCCATGGACATCATGACTAGCGCAGGGCTCCTTGGCGGCATTGCCGTCATCGCGCTGATGGTGTTCATGGGCGGCGATCTGCACATGTTCGTCTCCGAGCATGCCATGATCATCATCTTCGGCGGCTCGATCACCGCGACCATGATCCGCTTCCCGCTCGGCGTGATGCTGCACGGGCTGCCGCTCGGCGCCAAGTTTGCCTTCACGATGAGCCGGCTGTCGGCGCGCGACCTGGTCGACGAGCTCGCCCGTATCGCCGAAATCGCCCGCAAGCAGGGCCCGGTCGGGCTCGAAAAGGTCGAGACCAACGAGCCGTTCCTCGCCAAGGGCATCCGTTTCGTCGCCGACGGCTACGATCTTGAATTCATCCGCGACAATCTCGAGCGCGACCGCGACAACTTCCTGATGCACCTCAACGAAGGTAGCAAGATCTACCGCGCGATCGGCGACTGCGCGCCTGCCTTCGGCATGATCGGTACGCTGATCGGCATGGTGCAGATGTTCTCCAACATGTCGGATCCTTCCAAGCTCGGTCCGTTCATGGCGACCGCGCTTTTGGCCACCCTGTACGGCGCGCTGGTCGCCAATTTGTTCTGCCTTCCGATCGCCGACAAGCTGCACGGCAAATTGCTGGACGAAGAAACCAATCGCACCTTGATCATCGACGGCATCCTGATGATCCGCGACTCCAAGAGCCCGACCCTGGTGCGCGAAATGCTGCTGGCCTATTTGCCCGAGAAGCATCGCCACGAGGAAGGCGAGCCGGTCCCCGCGTAAGCAAGGACGGGCTGGGAGCAAAAGATGGCGAAGAAAAAGCGCGAAGAGGCCCATGGCGGACACGGCTGGTTCGTGACCTTCGCCGATCTGATGGCGCTGATGATGAGCTTCTTCGTGATGCTCGTCTCGTTCTCGACCCAGGACACCGTCAAGCTCAAGATCGTCGCAGGCTCGATGCGCGAGGCGTTCGGCGTCCAGTCGGATGCGCGCTATTCCGGCGTCATCGAAGCAGACGGCCTGCCAACGCGCGGCCAAACCAAGAACAAGGGGCACGTCTCGCCGGAGGAGGCGTCCAACGTCACCAGCCCGGACGAAAAGAACTCCACCGGTCGGCCGGCCGGCGCCAAGCTGAAGATGGACCGCGAATTCGCATTGGCCTCGGCTTCGCTGCGGCAGGCGTTGCAGGACATGCCGGAGATTAGCGAGATCTCCAAGAACGTGATGTTCGAGGAAACCAGCCAGGGCCTGAACCTGGAGATCATCGACCAGAACGGCCGATCGATGTTTGGCGAGGGGTCCAAGGTTCCCTATGAGCGCACCCGCCAGTTGTTGCAAAAGCTCGCCGGGCCGCTGAAACAGACTCCGCTGCGGGTGGCCATTGTCGGCCATACCGCCGCGGGCTATGTCCCCGCGCGCAGTGAATATGACGCATTCGATTTGTCGGCGGACCGCGCCAATGTGGTGCGCCAGATCCTCGAACGGGAGGGTCTGCCGCCAGCCCATGTGTTCTCGGTGTCCGGCAAGGCCGATAGCCAGCCGCTGTTTCCCGACGATCCGACGATGGCCGCCAACCGCCGGGTGACCATCACCCTGATGCGGGAAGATCCGCCATTGCCACCAAACCTGAAGCCCTGAGCGCGTCAAATAATTTTTTTTGACCCTCCACCCCGAAATTGATGCCCGCGGGACGGGCGGCTGTGGGGCGTTCTGATATATTGCCCCGGTTGACTGGCCTTGCCCGGCACGCCATAGCCGGGGGCAAAATAGCCCGCAGGGCGTTTCAGAGCAGCATGGCCGCCACCGACACATCGACCGAAGTGCCGCATGAAGTGCCGGTGTCTACCGGCTTCTGGCAATTGACGCTGGGCGGCATTGGCGTCGTGTTCGGCGACATCGGAACCTCTCCGCTTTACGCATTTCGCGAAGCTGTCGCTGGCGCTACCCATGGCGCACCGGTGACGCGCATCATCGTGCTCGGCGTGCTGTCGCTGATCCTGTGGGCGCTGTTTATCGTCGTCACCGCCAAATATGTGCTGCTGCTATTGCGCGCCGACAATAATGGCGAGGGCGGAACGCTGTCGCTGATGGCCCTTGGGCAGCGCGCCTTGGGCCGCCGCAGCTGGCCGTTGCTGGCGTTGGGCGTGGTCGGCGCCTCGATGTTCCTCGGCGATTGCATGATCACGCCGGCGATCTCTGTGCTCTCTGCCGTTGAAGGCCTCAAGCTGGCCGCACCGGCGCTTGAGCATTACGTCGTGCCGCTGACCCTGGTGATTCTTGTGGTCCTTTTCTCGGTGCAGCGCGTCGGCACGGCCAAGGTCGCCACCGCCTTTGGCCCGGTCATGATCGTCTGGTTTAGCGTGCTGGCCGTGATGGGCGCCGTGCACATTGTCGACGATCCGTCGGTGCTCGCCGCCATCAATCCCTATTACGCCATTCAATTCCTGCTGTCGCACGGCGCCATCGGGCTGGTGACGCTCGGCGCCGTTTTCCTGGCGGTGACGGGCGGTGAAGCGCTGTATGCCGATCTCGGCCATTTCGGCCGCAAGCCGATCCAGACGGGCTGGTTTTTCTTCGTACTGCCGGCGCTGCTGATCAATTATTTCGGGCAGGGCGCGCTGGTGCTGTCGAATCCCGCCGCGATCGAGAACCCGTTCTATCTGATGGCGCCGGAGTCGATGCTGGTGCCGCTGATCGTGCTGGCCACCGCCGCCACCGTGATCGCCAGTCAGGCCGTGATTACCGGCGCCTATTCGCTGGTGCGCCAGGCTGTACAGCTCGGTCTGCTGCCGCGCTTTGAAGTCCGCTTCACTTCCGAGACCCATGCCGGCCAGATCTATCTGCCGCGCGTCAACCGCTTGCTGCTGATCGGTGTTCTGCTGCTGGTGATGCTGTTCCGCACCTCCAGCGGCCTCGCCTCGGCGTACGGCATCGCGGTATCGACGACCATGGTCGCCGATGGCATCATGGGTTTCGTGGTGATCTGGAAGCTGTGGAACTGGAAGGCCGCTACCGCCGCCGCTGTAATCGTGCCGTTCGTGATCGTCGACATGACCTTCCTCAGTGCCAATTTGCTGAAATTGCTCGAAGGCGCCTGGGTGCCGCTGCTGTTCGGCATTTCCATGGCGGTGGTGATCTGGACCTGGCGCCGCGGGGCCGCGATCCTGATTGCCAAGACCCGGCGCACCGAGGTGCCGTTGCGCGACCTGATCAAGAGCCTGGAAAAACGTCCGCCGCATATCGTTAAGGGCACCGCCGTGTTCCTGACCAGCGATCCCAATTTCGTGCCGACGGCGATGCTGCATAATCTCAAGCACAACAAGGTGCTGCACGAGCATAACGTCATCCTGACCATCGAGACCGGGCAGACGCCCCGCGTCGATCTCAGCGAGCGGGTGCGGATGGAAAATATCAGTGACAAGTTCTCCACCGTGCGGCTGCGCTTCGGATTCATGGAATCGCCCAACGTGCCGAAGGCGCTGGTGATCGCGCGAAAGCTCGGCTGGCAGTTCGACATCATGGCGACGTCGTTCTTCGTGTCGCGCCGCTCGTTGAAGCCGTCGGCGCAGTCCGGGATGCCGCTATGGCAGGATCATCTGTTCATCGCTCTCAGCCGATCCGCCAATGACGCCACCGATTACTTCCAGATCCCGACCGGGCGGGTCGTCGAGGTCGGTACCCAGGTGACGATCTAACGCATCGCCGGTTCGTGCGATTTTACATGGCTGGCGATTGAAATGACGCTATATGAGGCGCTCCGGCGCAGGCTACTGCCGCCTCACTTCGCCATTCGCCGCAAGGCTCAGAGGCCGATCCATGACCAGTGACAACGCCATTCCCGCCACGGATACAACCGTAGCGGCCCGTGGCGACACTCATTCCACCGCGGGCTTCAAGGCGCTGATGCTGGGCAGCATCGGTGTCGTCTATGGGGATATCGGTACCAGCCCGCTATATGCGATGCGCGAGGCGCTGGTTGCCGCTGGAGGGCATAGCGCCACCGGCATCAGCCCCGAGGCGGTGCTGGGCGTGCTGTCGCTGATCCTGTGGGCACTGATCATTGTAGTGACGCTGAAATACGTGCTGATCCTGCTGCGCGCCGACAATCACGGGGAGGGCGGTACCCTGGCCTTGATGGCGCTGGCGCAACGGGCGGTCGGCAAGGGCAGAGGGGCCTCCCTGATCGTGCTGCTCGGCATTATCAGCGGGGCCCTGTTCTACGGCGACGCCGTGATCACGCCTGCATTGTCCGTGCTTTCGGCCATCGAGGGCATCAAGCTGGTCACCTCGGCATTTGATGCCTATGTGGTTCCGATCACCATCATCATCCTGATCCTTCTGTTCGCGGTGCAATCGCGCGGCACGGCGCGGGTTGCCGCGTTTTTCGGGCCCATCATGTGCGTGTGGTTCGCCGTGATTGCCATCGCCGCGATCCCGCCGATCATGCGCCACCCCGAGGTGCTGTTCGCGCTCAATCCGCTGCATGCGGTGTCGTTCATGTTCCATCACGGTATTATCGGCTTCGTGACGCTGGGCGCCGTGTTCCTGGCCGTGACCGGAGCCGAGGCGCTGTACGCCGATCTCGGCCATTTCGGCAAACGCCCGATTCAGACGGCGTGGCTGTACATCGTGCTGCCGTCGCTGGCGATCAACTATCTCGGGCAGGGGGCGCTGGTGATCGGTGACCCCACCGCGCTGGAAAATCCGTTCTTCCTGATGTTTCCGGACTGGGCCCTGGTGCCGATGGTGTGCCTCGCGACCGCTGCGACCGTCATCGCCAGCCAGGCGGTGATTACCGGGGCCTATTCGCTGACCCAGCAGGCGATCCAGCTCGGCCTGCTGCCGCGCTTCGAGATTCGGCACACCTCGGAATCGCATTCCGGCCAGATCTACATCCCGCGCGTCAACATGCTGCTGTTGATCAGCGTCGTGGTGCTGGTGCTGCTGTTCAAGTCGTCGAGCTCGCTCGCTTCCGCCTATGGCATCGCGGTGACCGGCACCATGGTGGTCACGGCGATGATGGGCTTTGTGGTGATCTGGCGGGTCTGGAAGTGGAAGCCCTGGGCCGCCGCCGCGCTGATCGTGCCGTTCCTGCTGCTTGATCTCACCTTCTTTGCCGCCAATCTCCTGAAGGTGTTTGACGGCGGCTGGGTGCCGCTGGCGCTGGGCGGCGTGGTAATCATGCTGATGTACACTTGGCGCCGTGGCAGCCGGCTATTGTTTGAGAAGTCGCGCAAGCTGGAATTCCCGCTGCGGGATCTGATCGCGATGCTCGAGAAGCGGCCGCCGCAGCGCGTCTCCGGCACCGCGGTGTTTCTGACCAGCGATCCGGACAGCGCGCCGACCGCGTTGATGCATAGTCTGAAACACTACAAGGTGCTGCATGAGAAGAACGTCATTCTCACCATCGAGACGGCGCCGACCCCGCGCATCGATCCGTCCGAACGCGTGCGGCTGGAAGAGATCAGCGCCACCTTTACCCTGGTGACGCTGCGGTTCGGCTTCATGGAATCGCCGAACGTGCCGAAGGCGCTGGCGATCGCGCGCAAGATCGGCTGGCAGTTCGATATCATGTCGACGTCGTTCTTCCTGTCGCGGCGCGCGCTGAAGCCCGCGGCGCATTCCGGCATGCCGCGGTGGCAGGATCTGCTGTTCATCGCGCTCAGCCGTACCGCCAATGACGCCACCGATTACTTCCAGATTCCGACCGGTCGCGTGGTCGAGGTCGGCACGCAGGTGACGATTTAACGATTTCGGGGTGCTTGATTTTCCCAGCGTCAGAGGCGACGTTGGCGCCCGGAACGACGATAGTTTTGACGCGACACTTTGCTCCGGATGACGGGGCCACCGGAGGTTTTGATGGCGGATAATCATAGCGTTCAGGATCTGACGCCTGAAGAAGTCTCGCAAGGGATTGCCGACGGCCGCTATCTGCTGGTCGATGTGCGCGAACCCAACGAAGTCGAGGCCGAGGCCTATCCGGACGCCGTCGTGGTGCCGCTATCCGGCTTCGATTCCGCCGATCTGCCCGATCCCGCCGGCAAGCAGATCGTGTTCGCCTGCCGTTCCGGCAAGCGTTCGGTGACCGCGTCGCTGGCGGCGCAGGCTGATGGCCTGGCCTATGACAAGCACCTCGCCGGCGGCATTCTCGGCTGGAAAGCAGCGGGTCTCCCGACCAGGGCTGGCTAACGGTCCATGAACAAGATCTTTTCCGAGCTGCCCGTCACGGTGTTCGAGGCGATGTCGCAGCTTGCGCGCGATAACAATGCGATCAATCTCGGCCAGGGCTTTCCGGATCATCCCGGTCCGCTGGATATCCGCCAGGCCGCCGCCGAGGCGGTGCTGAACGGCTACAACCAGTACCCGTCGATGATGGGCCTGCCAGAGCTGCGTCAGGCGATCGCCACGCATTACCAGCACTGGCATGGTCTCGATCTCGACCCGATGACCGAGGTCATGGTGACCTCGGGCGGCACCGAGGCGCTGACGTCGTCGATTCTCGCAGTGGTCGAACCCGGCGACGAAGTGGTGTGCTTCCAGCCGGTCTATGATTCTTATCTGCCGATCATCCGCCAGGCCGGCGGCATTCCGCGGCTGGTCAGCCTGAAGCCGCCGCATTGGCGCTTGACCGAAGAGGATCTGCGCGCGGTCTTCAATCACAAGACCAAGGCGGTGCTGTTCAACAATCCCCTAAATCCCGCCGCGGTGGTCTATCCGCGCGAGGACCTCGAGCTGCTGGCAAAGTTCTGCCAGGAGTTCGACACCATCGCGATCTGCGATGAGGTCTGGGAGCACGTGGTGTTCGAAGGCTTCAAGCATATCCCGCTGATGTCGATCCCCGGCATGCGCGACCGCACCATCAAGATCGGCTCGGCCGGCAAGATCTTTTCGCTGACCGGCTGGAAGATCGGCTTCGTCTGCGCGGCGCCGAAGCTGCTGCGGGTCTGCGCCAAGGTGCACCAGTTTCTGACCTTCACCACGGCGCCGAACCTGCAAGTCGCGGTCGCCTATGGTCTCGGCAAATCCGATGCCTTTTTCGAGGAGATGCAGAGCGATCTGGCGCGCAGCCGGGACCGGCTGGCGTCGGGTCTGGAGCGGATCGGTTTCCCGGTGATCAAGTCGCAGGGCACCTATTTTCTCACCGTCGACCTGTCGCCGCTGGGGCTGAACGAGACCGACGTCGAATTCTGCAAACGCATCGTTCACGACTACAAGGTGGCGGCGATACCGGTGTCGGCGTTCTACGAGGAAGATGTGGTGAGCTCGGTGGTGCGATTCTGCTTCGCCAAGAATGACGCCACGCTCGACACCGCGCTGGAGCGTCTGTCCGACGCGGTTCATCGAAGGTAGGAGAAATCGCATGCGCCCGGTCGTCACCCGCATCCTCGCCGCGCTGGCGGCGTCGGTCGCGCTGGCGCTACCCGCGCAGGCGCAGCAGCGCGTGGTCAATTTCTACAATTGGTCGAACTACATGGCGCCAGGGGTCCTTGAGGACTTCAGCAAGGAGACCGGCATCAAGGTGGTCTACGACACCTTCGACGCCAACGAGACGCTGGAGACGCGGCTGCTGGCTGGCAAGTCGGGTTACGACGTCGTGGTGCCGACGGCGTATTTTCTGCAGCGCCAGATCGCAGCGAAGATTTTCCAGAAGCTCGACAAGACAAAATTGCCGAACCTCGCCAATGCCTGGGACGCCGTTACCAGCCGTCTGAATGTCTACGATCCCGGTAATCAATATGCCGCGAACTATATGTGGGGGACCACTGGCATTGGCTACAACGTCAAGGCGGTAGAAAACATTCTTGGCGCCGGCGCCAGGATCGATAGCTGGGACATCGTCTTCAAGCCGGAGGTCCTGGCAAAATTCAAGGACTGCGGCATCCATATGCTGGACTCCGCGGACGACATTTTGCCGGCAGCGCTGAATTCCCTCGGGCTTGATCCGAACTCGGCGAAACAGCCCGATCTCGACAAGGCCGCCGAACTGGTTGGCAAGATCCGGCCGCTGGTGCGAAAATTTCATTCCTCCGAATATCTGAGCGCGCTGGCGACGGGCGAAATCTGTCTGGTGGTGGGGTGGTCCGGCGATATCATCCAGGCACGCGCACGTGCCGAAGAGAGCCAGAACGGTGTCGAGATCGGCTATGCGATCCCGAAACAGGGCGCGCAGATGTTCTTCGACAATCTGGCGATTCCGTCCGACGCCGAGCATGTCGCCGAGGCGCATGAACTGATCAACTATCTGTACCGGCCCGAGGTGGCGGCGAAGAATTCCGATTATCTCGGTTATGCCAATGGCAATTTCGCCAGCCAGAAGCTGGTCGACCCGAAGATATTGAATGACAAGACCATCTACCCCGACGACGCGATGCTGCGGAAACTGTTCGTCATCACCGCGCGCGACGCGCCGACGCAGCGGGTGATCAACCGGCTGTGGACGCGGGTAAAGACGGGACGCTGACCTCACAGCCGTCATTGCGAGGAGCGAAGCGACGCGGCAATCCTGAATGTGGCATGCGCGAAAAGAGCTGGATTGCTTCGTCGCAAGGGCTCCTGGGAAGAAAGGGCACTTGTCCCGGACGCGGCGCAATACGCCTCCGCAGGAGGCGTCATGCGCTGCAGAGCCGGGACCGCCAAAACCAACGTCGCCGATGCGGTCCCGGCTCTGCGGAGCGGCATAGGAATGCCGCGCCGCGTCCGGGACACGAGCCCTATCTTTCATATCTCAGGATCGGCCAAAAGGCCGGGGCCGAACCCGTAATGACGGGGAGAGGCCGGAGCGAGCGACCGACTACCGCCACCGCCGGTGCAGCCAAAGCCATTGATCCGGATATTCGCGGATCCAGCCTTCCAGTACGCTGGTCACCGCCTGCATGGTGCCCTGCACGTCGACCTTGCCGTCGGCGGTTCGTACCGCCTTCACTTCTTCGGAGAGTTCGGCGCGGAAACGATGGCCGGGCAGGCGGATGATGCGGACGCCGTGGATCGGGCAGTCGACCTGACGCAGCAGCCGCGCCAGCATCGGATTGGCGTTGGTCTTGCGGCCGAAGAAATCCACTTCGACGCCGTTGCGAAACCATTGATCGACCAGCATCGCGACGTGCTGGCCGTCACTCAGCGCATGCGCCAGCTTGACCGGCGCGTCGTGGCTGGCGGCGACCATGGTGCCCATCTTGACCGCGCGGATCTCCTCGATGATGCGATTGGCGGACTCGATGTTCGGGCGGCGATACAGCACCGTGGCGTCGAGTCCGTGGGCGACGGCGGCGAGCGCCGGCAATTCCCAATTGCCGAGATGGGCCGCGAATATCAGCGCCGGCTTGCCGTCGAGGCGGAGCTGCGCGAACAATTCGTGGGTACGCTCGGGGATTTCGATGCGGCTGAGTTCGGGATGCGCGGGATCGTGTTCCCAGACGTGATCGAGATGCGCGAATTCCGCGGCGAAGCGGCCGAGATTTCCCCACACGCCTTTGAGAATGGTCTCGATCTCTTCCGGTGATTTTTCCGGGAAGGCCGCGGTGAGATTGGCGCGGCCGATCTTGTCTTCGCGGAATAGCGGTCCGATCTTCTGCGTTATTTTTGCGAACAGGTTGGCGGTCTTGATCGGATCGAAATAGCGCGTGGTGCGCAGCAGGCCGATGGTCAGCGCGCCGACGACTGCTTCTCCCGCCGGCTTGATGGCGTTGCGGATGCGGGCCCGGGTGCGGAGAAACAGCCGCAGCATCAGAAGTGAACGATGATCTTGCCGAACACCTGGCGGCTTTCCATCCGCTTCAGCGCGGGCTCGACATCTTCCATCGCCACTTCGGTATCGATCACCGGCAGCATGCCGCCGGCCATCTTCTCGAGGCTTTCGGCGATGTTCTTCATGGTGGCGCCGAACGAGCCGAAGATCCGGTACTGCTGCTGGAATAGCTGCATCAGGTTGATGGTCGCGGTCGGGCCGGAGGTCGAGCCGCAGGTCACCAGACGGCCGCCGCGCTTCATCACCAGCAACGAGCCGTTGAAGGTGTCGGCACCGACGTGTTCGAACACGACGTCGACGCCCTTCTTCTTGGTGATCTTTCGCGTTTCGCCTTCGAAGCGATCCTTGCGGTAGTTGATGACGTGATCGGCGCCGAGCGCCTTGACGCCCTCGATCTTGGAATCGTCGCCCACCGTGGTGATCACGGTGCAGCCGATCTTCTTCGCCATCATGATGGCGACGGTGCCGATGCCGGGGCCGCCGGCATGGACCAGGACGGTCTCGCCGGGTTGCAGCTTGGCGTTGTCGAACAGCATGTGCTGCACGGTGGAAAATGCGATCGGCGCGCAGGCGGCATCACGGAAGCTGAGGTCGTCGGGCACAGGGATAACCAGCCGCGCCGGCATGTTGATCAACTCGCGGGAAAATCCGTCGAGGTGGAAGCCGTAAAGTCCGCCGACATTCTCGCAGAAATTATCGCGGCCCTCGGTGCATGGCTTGCAGACGCCGCAGGTCTTGGCGCCATACATCACAACCTTCTGGCCGGGCTTGAAGTTGGTCACGCCTTCGCCGACCGCGGCGATCTCGCCGGAGGCTTCCGCACCAATCGCCAGCGGCAGCTTGCGCTTGGCGAAAGCCATGCCGCGAAAACCCCAGACGTCGATATGGTTCAGGGCGACCGCCTTGACACGGATCTGCACTTCGCCGGCCTCGGGCGGCGGCGGGGCTGCCTGATCGACGACAACAAGCTCACGATCGGCAACGAGATTGAGCGCACGCATGACACCGTGTCTCCGGCAATAGGTTGAAACTGATGGGGTGCGTATCGCCGGTTCACGCCAGCGCGTCAACCGGCGACGGGCAGGCTTCGGCTAAATCGGCTCGCCGGTCAGGATCAGCGAGGCGTTCTGGCCGCCGAAGCCGAACGAGTTCGACATCACCGCGGTGACGCGCGCGTCGCGGGCGGTATTGGGGACCACGTCGAACGGAATGGCGGGATCCGGAACATCGTAATTGTTGGTTGGCGGAATCCGCTGATGCGCGAGCGCCAGCAGCGAGAACACGGCCCCGACGGCGCCGGCCGCCGACAGCGTATGGCCGACCATCGATTTGTTCGACGAGACCGGGATCTGCTTGGCACGTTCACCGAACACCATGGAGATGCCGAGATACTCCATCTTGTCGTTTTCAGGCGTGCCGGTGCCATGCGCGTTGATGTAGTCGATCTGGTCCGAGACCAGACCGGCATCTTCAAGCGCATTGTTGACGCAGCCGACAATCGGCTTGCCGTCGGGGCTCGAGCGGGTGCGGTGGAAGGAGTCTGCAAGTTCGCCGCAGCCAGCGACGATGCCAAGGATCTTTGCGCCACGCGCGGTGGCGGCTTCGAGGCTTTCCAACACGAGGGCGCCAGCGCCTTCAGCCATCACAAAGCCGTCGCGGTTCTTCGCGAACGGGCGCACGGCGGCCTGTGGCTGGTCGTTATGGGTCGACAGCGCCGACAGCAGCGAGAAGCGGATCAGCGCTTCCGGATTGACCGAGCCGTCGGTCGCGACACACAAAGCAGCGTCGGCCTCGCCGCGGCGGATCGCCTCGACGCCGAGTTGGATCGCCGTGGCGCCCGAGGCGCAGGCGGTCGACAGCGAGATCGGCGAGCCCTTGGTGCCAAAGGTCTCGGCAATGTGATCGGCGACGGAGCCGAACATGAAGCGATGGTGGAAGTTCTTGAACTGGCCGCCGCTGGCGACCCGCAGCAGCGCGTCATAATCGATCGCGGCATTGCCGTTGATCGCGCGCGCCACCGCCTGACGCTGCGGCCACTCGACTTCAACGGGGGCCACCGCGAGAAACAGCGGGCCTGGAAAGTCGCCCTTGCTGCCGATGTTGGCCTGCGCGATGGCTTCCTCGGTGGCGAGATCGCCGAGTTTTTCGGAGAGGTCGGTGGAGGAGAACGGCTCGACATCAATGAAATCGATCGTCCCCGCCATCGTGGTCTTCAGGCCATCGGTCGGAAAGCGCGTGATGGTGCGAATGCCGGACTCGCCGGCGGTGAGCTTGGCCCAGTTGTCGGTCTTGCCGGCGCCGAGCGATGTCACCACGCCCATGCCGGTGACGACGACGATCGGTCGGCCGAATTTATCGCGCGTTGCTGTCATTGTGTTTTCCCGTCGGCGGTGATGTTGACGTCAATCGATCGCTTCGACGAGCGCCATGCCTTCGCCGCGCCAATGCCCGGCGCCTATCACCACGATTTGGGTGGGTGGCTTGGACATTTCAATCTCGAAGCCGGTTGAATCGTTGGGCGGAAACATCGCCCCGCGCGAGATCGCCAGCGCGGCGAGGCCAAGGCCGAGCGGAAACTGCGTTTCCAGCGTATGGCCGAACATCGTGCCGGTGCCGCGCACCGCGAGGTCGGCATGGTGCTGCAGGAAAGCGCGTTCTTCGGAGGTCACGGGCTCGGCGCCGGTGGCGCCGGTGATGATCGCGGTATCCGGTTTCAGCGGGCCGAGCTTCGACCATAGTTTCTCCAGCGAGGCGGTAACCTCGCCGGGTGCCTGGCGACGGGCATGGTCGGCGACGACGTTCTTCAGCCGCGCGAACGGCTTGGCGCCACGCGCTTCCGCATGCGGGCGTGACTCGATCACCACGAAGGCGCCGGCCGAACCGAGGGCGAAGCCGCTGGCGGCTTCGCGGGCCCATACGGTCTCGAACTTGTTCTTCAGATTGAAGTCGTCGAACTCGTACAGCAGCAACAGGTCCTTGCGCTCGCCATTATGCGCCGCGCCGATCAAGGCGACGTCGCTCTGTCCGGCCGCGATCCGCGCCAGCGCGATGCGCGCGGCATCGACGCCGGCGGCTTCCTCGCCCATGAAGGTGCGCGACGATCCGGTGACGCCGTGCACGATGGCGATGTTGCCGGCGAGCAGGTTGGAGAGCTGCGCCAGAAACAAGGTCGGCCGCAGATCGTTCATCAGCCTGTCGTTGAGAAAACCCGGCGAAGAAGCGCCATGGGCTTCGGAATTCAGGATTCCGGAATCCACCGCGAGATCCCGCTCGCCGCCGCCGGCGGCGACGATCATGTCCATCTTCGACAGGATGTCCTTGTTGCCCTTGAGACCGGCGGATTCCAGCGCGAGACCGGCGGCATAGGTGCCGATCCGCTGCCAGGCCTCCATCTGCCGCTGATCGCCCTTTTTGGGGATCTGCGAGTCGAAAGACACCGGCGCCAGCGGGTGCACGATGTAGGGGGCAAAATGGGTCTCGTCGATATTGATACGCTTGCCGTTCAGCGCATCCCAGTGAGCGTCCGGGCCTTCGCCGAGCGAGGTCGCCAGACCGATACCGGTGATCCAGGCTTCCACCGGTTCGGAAGTCGCGTGTCGGGTTTCAGCCATGGGAAATTGCCTGTTGGGGAAGGTCGAGGCCCAAACCCTGGGCCCCCTGCGTGCCGGCAACCGCCGGCACCCCCTCGAAGCCTTGCATCTGGCTGCCCGCTACCCGGTGACGGGGAAACCGAAGCCGTGGACCAGATGCAGATATTCGAGGTTCATGATGGCGCGTTACGCGCCCTTGGCTGCGACCAGCTCGTCGATGCGGGCGCTGAGGTTCTTCAGGACGAAATATTGTTCGGTCGTCGCCTTGCCGTCATTGACCTCCTGGGTCCATTTTTCCAGCGGCAGCTTGATCCCGAACGCCTTGTCGATGGCGAAGGCGATATCGAGGAAGTCCAGGCTGTCGATGCCCAGATCGTCGATCGCGTGGCTTTCCGGCGTAATCGTGTCGCGGGGAATGTCGCAGGTTTCCGCGATGATTGTGGCGACCTGATCGAATGTGGTGGACATCATTAAGCCTTTGATAGATTGAACAGAAATGTCATGACGGCGCGGAACAGAGGGGGCTTTGCCCCGTGAAGCTCTGTCCGCCGTAAGGAGTCGATTGCCCGTATAACGGAGGGCTGCCCTCAGTTCAATGGTGGTGAGCAACTACCCACCGTGCCGAGGACGTGCCGGCGGGGCATTTTGGGCGGGTTATGGCTGCGGTGCAACAATATTGGCGCAGTCCCGCCGGCCCATCAATACGCAATCCTGGGTCTTGCGAAGCTCGGCGATGCTGACAGCAAGCCAGATCCCGATACCGGTGAGCACCGCCGTCAGCGCGAAGGCCGCGGCGTTGGCCAGCATGCGATGACGAAAGTCGTCCGGTTCGTTGCGCGGGCGCTCGAAGCGGGACAGGTCATCGGCGGCATTTGTTGCTGGACCGGCCGGCGGGTTCGGCGGCGTGGCAGAGGTCCGCGGGACAAATTTGAGCACACGGTGCTCGTCGTCCTCCCTGATGCTGGGCTGTTGTTTCGTCATCGTCGGCTGGTCCGCGATCGTTGTTGATTAATGATAGCACGGCGCGAAGTCGGCTTACTGACCAACTGCGCATGGCTCGAATGCATCATCTCTGCGCAGGATAACTCAAGTCGTTCTCGCAGCGATGTGACGGATGCGTGATGTCAACGCCCGGACCGGCGTGGCACATTGAAAATCATCGCAAATTATTACCGGAGAGATTTCATTATGGCCAACACCCGTGAACCCCTGCTGCAGCCGATCCCGATCCTGTCGCTGCGGCCGACCCAGATGACGGTGGGGATGCGGGAAGTGAAAGAGAAGCGCAAGCGGTGGCGCGAGCAAAAGTCCAAGCGCAAGCAGGCGGAATCGCTCGGCAAGCACATGATTCCGGTGGTGCTGGGCCCGGACCACAATCACTATGTGATCGATCACCACCATCTCGCCCGGGCGCTGTACGACGAGGGCGTGAAGGACATCCTGGTTACCGTGGTCGCCGACCTCACCATGGTCGACAAGGACGCGTTCTGGGGCGTGCTCGACAACCAGCGCTGGGTCTATCCCTATGATGCGCGCGGCGTGCGGCATCATTTCAACGACATCCCGAAATCAATCGCCAAGCTGAAGGACGATCCATTCCGTAGCCTCGCGGGCGAGTTGCGGCGCGCCGGCGGCTACGCCAAGGACGTCACGCCGTTCAGCGAATTCCTGTGGGCTGACCTGCTGCGCCGCCGGTTATCGCGAAAGGATGTCGAGGCCGATTTCGACAAGGCGATGGAAAAGGCGCTCGATCTGGCCAAGAGCCAGGACGCGATCTATTTGCCCGGCTGGTGCGGTCCGGCGTCGGAAGACTGAGCCGGGTCGTCGTCGCGGGAATGGCCGGGCAGATCCCGGCCGCCCAGCAGCCGGTGCAACGCACGCTCGAGGGGGCCGCCGATCGAGATCACGGCGGTGGTGAAGAGCAGGGCGACAATGACGATTCGCCATTGCCCGGCGCCGCACAGGATGCCGACGCAGGCGGTCAGCCAGGTGCAGGCGGCGCTGGTCAGCCCGCGGATCCGGAAATGATCCGGAGCGTGGAAGATGACGCCGGCGCCGAGAAAGCCGATGCCGGTCAGAATGCCCTGGATCACCCGGCTGCCGGCATCGCTGAAGCCGACCGGCCCGACCGGATCGACCAGTACCACCACCATGGCGGTGGCCAGGCTGACCAGCGCCAGGGTGCGCAGTCCGACCGGCTTGCCATGCAGGTCGCGGTTCAGCCCGATCGCGCCGCCGGCCAGCGTGGCGACGCCAAGCCGCAAAATGATCTCCGACCATTCCATCACGGCGATCAACCTCTCATGCACTGCATCGCCGTCACTTCGGCAGCCGCCCCATCAGATAGAACTCATCATTCGGCTTGATGCTGGTGACGTTGGCCATCCGGTTGGACAGCGCGAAGAACGCCGCGATCGCCGTGATGTCCCAGATGTCGTCATTGCTGAAGCCATGGCCGGAAACCTCTACAAGGTCCTGTTCCGACACGGTTTCCGCGGCGCGGCTCACCTTCATGGCGAAGTCCAGCATGGCGCGTTGCCGCGGCGTGATCTGCGCCTTGCGGTAGTTCACCGCGATCTGATCGGCGATTTGCGGGTTCTTGGCGCGGATGCGCAGGATCGCGCCATGCGCCACCACGCAATAATGGCACTGGTTGGCGGCGGAGGTGGCGACCACGATCATCTCGCGCTCGGCCTTGCTCAGCCCGCCTTCCTTGTCCATCAGGGCATCGTGATAGGCGAAGAAGGCCCGAAATTCGTCGGGGCGAAACGCCAGCGACAAGAAGACATTCGGCACGAAACCGGATTTTTCCTGCACCGCGAGGATGCGGCTGCGGATGTCATCGGGCAGGGTGTCGAGCGCGGGCGTCGGAAAACGGTTTGTCGCGGGCTGGGTCATTGGCGGGGTCCGTCACGGCGCGAGATGCGCAGGCTGCGGACCATAGGCGATGATGGCCCCCGTGCAAGCGCGGGGATGGCAACCAGAGACTACCGCAGCGGCTTCTTCAGCAGCGAGAAGCGGTCGGGATCGAGACCGAGCGACGGCTGCAGCATTGGCGCTTCCAGCGTGCGGGCCATCGGCCGCTCGATCGCGCCGGGGTCGTTCGGGATGTCGCGATGCGAGGTGGCGCCGCGCCAGCGTTCCAGCACCGCGCTGACGAATTGCATGTCATGGCCGGCGGCGACCGACGGCGCCGTGGAGATGGTCGCCTCGGAGCGCGGCAACTGGTGCGCGGGCACGTCCTTGAACCGCAGCCGGGTCGGCAGGGCGACGCCTTCGCCAAAGGCGAGCACCTCACGGGTGCCGAGCGAGGGTACAAAGGACAGCAGATTGGCGGCCGCGTCCGACACCGCCGAGCGCAGCAGTGTCTGGTCGCGTTCATTGGCCAGCCGCATGGCGAACAGCGTGTTGCATTGCGAAATGATGGTGGCGTCGAGTTCGGCAGGGCGTTGCGTCACCAGTCCCAGATAGACGCCGTATTTGCGGCCCTCCTTGGCGATCCGCGACAATGCCTTGCGGGTCGGACCGAAACCGATGTTCCGATCGGCGGAGGCGTAGCGATGCGCCTCCTCGCAAACGAACAATAGCGGCGAGGCGCCGTCGCTCCACAGGCCGAAATCGAACGCCATGCGGCACAGCACCGAGACGACGGAGTCGACGACTTCGGCCGGGAAACCGGCGAGCTGCATGATGGTCATCGGCTTGCCGTTGGCGGGCAGCCGGAACAAATAGCTGATCACTTCCGCCATGGTGTCGCCGCCGACATTGGCGTTGTCGAACATGAAGGCGTAGCGCGGATCGTTACGGACGGTTTCGACGCGCGAAATCAGCTTGTGATAAAAGATGCGCGAGGAGCGGTTCTCCAGCTTGCCCATTCGCTCGTCGATGAGCGATATCAGGTCAACCAGGCGATAGGGCACCGGCGTATCCGCGGTGTAACCAATGGTTTTAGGATCGACCCGCTTCAGCCCGATGCGATCGGAATTCTGATATTGCGTATAAAGACCCTTGGCGACCGGGATCACCTCGGAAAGGATCTCCAGCTCTTCCGGCACACCGGGGCGGCCGCCAAACAGCACATCGACGATTTCCTCGAAATTGAACAGCCAGAACGGCAGCTTCAGATTGCGTGGATTGAGCACCATCGCGCGGCTGCCGAAGCAGCGGCCATATTCATTGTGCACATCGAGCAGGAAGATGCGCAGATGCGGGCGGACGGTGAGAATTTCGTTGAGCAGCAGCGAGACGCCGCTGGATTTTCCGACGCCGGTGGAGCCAAGCACGGCAAAATGCTTGCTCAGCATTTCCTCGACATCGACATAGGCGACAACCGACTTGTCCTGCTGCAGCGTGCCGACATTGATCTGGTCCGAGCCGCTTGGCGCATAGACGGTGCGCAGTTCCTGGTTGGTGATCAAGTCCACGGTATCGCCGATCGTCGGATAGTTGGTGACGCCGCGCTGGAATTTGGGTTTTTCGGGACCGCCGATGATTTCGCCCAACAGATCGACCGAGGCGCTGGCGATATAGAGGTCCGACGTCTGGATGTTCTCGCAGGACACTTCCGTGATCATCGCGATGATGGTCGAGGTCGAGCAACGAATACTGACAAAGCGGCCGACGGTGCCGCGCATGTCGGACGGCGCCATCTGGCCGACCGCGAGCAGTCCGACCCGGGCCAATGAGCCGCGCACCGAAATAATCCGCCCAAACGACGCAGCCATGCTCGTATCTGTCATTTATGAATTCGCGTATCTTGCCAAAGTCTGATCAAAGTATGGCCGGTTCGACTGCACAAACGGTTAAGCCGTTCGAGTGGTTGTATTTATGGGTACTTTCGTCCACGGCCAGTCGTTCCCTCCGGATGACGCGGAAGGTCGCTTGAATCGGCCTTTCTTTATCGGGAAGGCGACTTTTCCGACCTGGGCGCCATGCATGCGTGCGAAACTTAATTTACCCGTTATTAACCACGCCGCCGGTTGTGATCGCCCTGCCGCCCGGACAGGCCGCGGCTTGCTTCGCCGGGGAGTGGTGCGGTAGCCCTGCTACCCGTCGGCTTTGGATTTCCCATGCGTATCGATTTTCCGGGATTGCAGGCTTTTCTGAGCATCGCCGAACGCGGCAGCTTTTCGCGCGCGGCGGCGCATCTCAACCTGTCGCAGACCGCGCTCAGCCACCGGATCAAGAAGCTGGAGCAGGATCTCGGGCTGCAATTGCTTGCCCGCACCACGCGGCAGGTCGCGTTGACCCCGGCGGGGCAGGAACTGCTGCCGACGGCGCGCCGGATGATCGGAGAACTGTCGGACTCCATCGACCTTTTGCGGGCGCGGGGTCGCGCGCGCCAGCAGCATATCGCGCTGGGATGCCTGCCGACCATCGCCGCCTATCATTTGCCGCGGGTGTTGAAGCAGTTCAATGCCGCGCATCCCGGGATTTCGATCAAGATCCACGATAATTCCGCGGGCGAGATCGCGACGCTGGTACAGTCCGGCCAGGCGGAGTTTGGCATCACCATCATCGCCATGAACATCTGGGACCTCGCGGTCACCCCGCTGATCAAGGAGCGCTTTGTCTTATTGTGCACCAAAGACCACGCCTTCGCGGAGCGCAAATTCGTGGCCTGGTCGCATCTCGCCGACACGCCGCTGATCCGGATCAGTCCGCAGGCGGGTAATCGCGCGCTGATCGACGATGCGCTGGGCGATCGCCGCGACAGTCTGAACTGGCGCTACGAGGTGCAGCATCTGCAGACCGCCGTGGGCATGGTGTTTGAAAAGCTCGGCGTCGCGGTGGTGCCGAATATCGCGGTGGCGACGCAGGGCACCGCCGGCCTGGTGGCGTTGCCATTGCGAAATCCCGGCGTCAGCCGCACCGTCGGCATCATCGTCAAGCGCGGCCTGCCGGTCAGTAAGCCGGCGCAGGCACTGATCGAGTTGATCCAAAACTATTTCGAAGCCCTGCCATAGCAGGCATCACCACCAACTTCTCGGATCGAACAACGGGCGAATGAAAATGGAAGCGCGAATTCACAGAATTGCCGCCGGCGCCCCCGACGACGTATCGGGCCTCGAACAAGAGATCGCGGCGGGTCGCATGGATGCGCGACGAATTATCGCCATTCTCGGCAAAACCGAAGGCAATGGGTGCGTGAACGATTTTACGCGCGGCTTCGCGTCGACGGCGCTGAAGACGCTGATTGCGCGCCTGACCGGCGAAAGCTCCGAGGCCGTCGAGGCGCGTGTCGTGATGGTGATGTCCGGAGGCACCGAAGGCGGATTATCGCCGCACTGGCTGGTGTTCGAGGTTGTCGAGGGCGGCGGCAAGTCAGTACCGGGTCAACCGGCCCTGGCTCTCGGTACCGCCGTGACCCGCCGCTTCGCGCCGCATGAAATCGGCCGCACGGTACAAATCGAGGCGACCGCCAACGCCGTGCGCGAGGCCATGCTGGCCGCGCAAATCGACAACCCGCTGGACGTCCACTACGTTCAGGTCAAGTGTCCGCTGCTGACCAAGTCACGCATCGCGGAAGCGAAGACGCTCGGTCATGACGTCGCCACCGGTGATACGCTGAAGTCGATGGCCTTTTCGCGCGGGGCATCCGCGCTCGGTGTCGCGATCGCGCTGGGGGAAGTGTCGCGCTCCGCTATCAATGACGCGGTCGTGTGCCGCGACCTCAGCCTGTATTCGGATCGCGCCAGCACGTCTGCCGGCGTCGAATTGCTCGAGAACCAGATCCTGGTGGTGGGTAACAGCCGTCACTGGTCCGGCGACTATGTGGTGGCGCACGATGTGATGCGGGACGCGATCGATTCCAGCGCGGTGTTGCGCGCGCTTGCAGCCGCCGGGCTGCCCGCCCAATACCCGCTCGGCGCCGAGGCGCAGGGCCGGCTCCGCGCCGTGCTGTGCAAGGCGGAAGCCTCGGAATCCGGGCTGATCCGGGGCGCGCGGCATACCATGCTGGATGACAGCGACATCGCCTCATCGCGGCACGCGAGGGCGCTGGTGGGTGGCGTCGTGGCCGGCGTGGTCGGAACGACGATGCTGTTCGTATCGGGCGGCGCCGAGCATCAGGGGCCGGATGGCGGCGGTCCGGTCGCGGTCATTGCGCGCCGCGCATCGGCGTAGCCAGGGCCGGGTCGCCGGACCATGACCCGTCAACGATATATGCAAGCAAACGGCGGATTATGCGAAAACTCTCATTTGCTTCATAAATGGGATGTGGCTAACTGCCGGGACCGGGAGGGGGGCATTCAAGCCGCCCCGCGAGGGCAGGACATCCATGACGCCACGATATCCGACCGTTTCGATCCACAGGCCGACGCGATTACTGCTGTCATGGACCGCGGCCATCATGGTGGCCTGTCTCGGCCTCGCGTCGCCGTCGCAGGCGCAATCGAATTATCCGGCACGGCCGATTCGGGTCGTGGTGCCATTCGCCGCCGGCGGCGTGGCCGACATCACCATCCGGATTGTGACCGAGAGCCTCGGCGAGAAAATGGGGCAGCGCTTCATCGTCGAGAACTCGCCGGGAGCCGCTGGTGTCATCGCCGCCCGTGCCGTGCTGTCATCGCCGGCTGATGGCTACACGCTGGCGCTGCTCAGCAACGGTACCGCTGTCAGCGTACCGTTGTTCAAGAGCCTGCCATTTGATCCGGTGAAGGATTTTGCGCCGATCTCCAGCATCGGCTTCTTCGACTTCGTGGTCGGCACCAATTCGGACTCGCCGTACAAGACGCTGCCCGACCTGCTCAAATTCGCCCGCGACAATCCCGGCAAGCTTAATGTCGGGACCATTAATGTGGGCAGCACCCAGAACCTGTCGGCGGCCCTGCTGAAATCCATCGCCGGCGTCGATTTCCAGATCGTGCCGTATCGCGCGACCCCGGAAGTGATCGTCGGGCTGCTGCGCAAGGACATCGATGTCATGATCGACAATTATGTCGGCATGAAATCGTCGTTGCTCGACCAGAAGATCACCGCCGTGGCGACCACGGGGGAGGGGCGTTCGGTCATTCTCAAGGAGGTGGCGACGGTCGCCGAAAGCGGCGTCAAGGGATATGACGTGGTGTCGTGGAATGCGCTGTTCGCGCCCACCGGCACGCCGCCGGAGGTCATTGCCAAACTCAATTCCGGTCTGCGCGACGTGCTGGCAATGCCTGACGTCAAGCAGAAGCTGCTCGATCTCGGCATCGAAGCCCGCGCCGGTTCGCCGGAAGAGTTGAAGGCCCGGCTGGTCGACGACATCGCCAAATGGAGCAAGGTGATCGAACAGGCCGGCATACCCAAGCAGTAAGTGTTCACGAAAATTGCAGATCAGTACCCGCAGGACATGATGACCAAACCAACCGTTCCCGGGCCCGATCCCGACACCCGCACCCCCAAATTCAAGCTGCCGCCGCTGGCGTGCGATTCGCACACCCACATCTTCGGCCCCGGCGCCAAATATCCCTATGTCGGCTCCTACATCCCGCCCGACGCGCCGCTGGAGGATTTCCAGAAGCTGCACCAGGTGCTCGGCATCGGCCGCGCGGTGATCGTCAATGCCAGCGTCCATGGCACCGACAACCGGGTCGCGCTCGATGCCATCAAGGTCAGCGAAGGTCGTTTTCGCGCGGTCGCCAATATCGACGGCACGATCACCGAGCATGGCTTGCAGGAATTGCATGATGGCGGCTTCCGCGGCTGCCGCTTCAATTTCGTGCGTCACCTCGGCGGCGTGCCGGACATGAAGGTGTTCGAACGGATCATCGACATGATCGCGCCGCTGAACTGGCACGTCGACCTGCATTTCGATGCCATCGACCTGCCGGAATATGCCGACATGCTGACGAGGCTGCCGGTGCGCTACACCATCGACCATATGGGTCGGGTCAAGGCCGCCGATGGACTCGACCAGCTGCCGTTCCGCACCCTGATCGAGCTGATGCAGCGCGATGAAAAATGCTGGGTCAAGGTGTCCGGCTGCGAGCGCATCACCTCGATGGGGCCACCCTTCACCGACGCCGTGTCGTTCGCGAAAAAGATCTGCGAGACCGCGCCGGACCGCGTGATCTGGGGCACCGACTGGCCGCACCCCAACGTCAAGGCGATGCCCAATGACGGCGACCTCGTCGATCTGATCCCGCTGTTCGCGCCGGACCCGGACATGCAGCAGAAAATTCTGGTCGACAACCCTGCGCGACTGTTCGCGTTCGATACCAAATAAAGGACAACCCATGTCGGACGCAAAGATGAAGCCCAAAACCGGCCTGGTGATCACGGCGCATCCCGGCGACTTCGTCTGGCGAGCTGGCGGCGCGATCGCCCTGCACGCCAAGAAGGGCTACAAGGTCAAGATCGTTTGCATGGCCTTCGGTGAGCGCGGTGAGTCGCAGTTCGCCTGGAAGCAGCCCGGTCAGACGCTGGAGAAGGTCAAGGCCGGCCGCCGTGACGAAGCGGAACGCGCCGCCGACATGCTCGGCGCCGAAATCGAGTTCTTCGACGCCGGCGACTATCCGCTCCACCTCACCGAGGCGCACAAGGAGCGGCTGATCGACATTTATCGCGAGCTCAATCCGAGCTTTGTGCTCAGCCATTCGCTGGAAGACCCCTACAACGTCGACCATCCCGCCGCCACCGCCGCCGCGCAGGAAGCCCGCATTATCGCGCAGGCGATGGGCCACAAGCCGGAGGCAGAATACAGCTACTCGGCGCCGCCAGTGTTCTTGTTCGAGCCGCACCAACCGGAAATGTGCAACTTCAAGCCGCAGGTGATCCTGAATATCGACGAGGTCTGGGACATCAAGCGCAAGACGTTTGAAATTCTTGCCGCGCAAAAACATCTGTGGGCCTATTACGAGCGCGTGGCGCTGCAAAGGGGCATGCAGGGCGGCCGCAACACCGGTGCGGCGATGACCTATGGCGAGGCCTATCAGCGCCTGTTCCCGATGACACTTGAGGTGTTGGCATGAAGCCCGTCGTCGTTCAGAACATCCCGCGCGCCGATGCCGATGTGGTCAAGCGTCTTGGCGCGCTTGGCGTGTCCACCTGCCATGAGGCCTATGGCCGCTTCGGCCTGATGAAGACCTATATGCGGCCGGTGTGGTCGGGCGCGGAGGCGGCGGGCACCGCGGTCACCGTGCTGGCGCAGCCGGGCGACAACTGGATGCTGCATGTGGCCATCGAGCAGTGCCGCCCCGGTGACATGCTGGTGGTGGCCTGCACCACGGATAATACCGATGGCATGTTCGGCGATCTGCTGGCGACTTCGCTGAAGGCGCGTGGCGGCGTTGGCTTGATTATCGATGCCGGCTGCCGCGATATCAAGACGCTGCGTGAAATGGGCTTTCCAGTGTGGTCGAAGGCGATCTCCGCCAAGGGAACCGTCAAGGCGACGCTGGGCGCGGTGAATGTCCCCGTGGTCTGCGCCGGAGCGCTGGTCAACCCGGGCGACGTTGTCATTGCCGATGAAGACGGCGTCGTGGTGATCCCGCGCAACGCCGCCGCCGACGTCGCCGACAAGGCGGAAGCGCGCGCGGCCCTGGAAGAGAACAAGCGGCAGATGCTCGCCTCCGGCGTGCTCGGCCTCGACATGTACAGCATGCGCGAGGGGCTCGCGAAGGCCGGTCTCGTCTATGTCGACAAACCCGAAGATGTGTAGGGCAGGGCGATGATGAAACTGCGCGTCCTGCTGGGCGATCACCCGCACACCGCGGCGCTGAAGTCAGGCGCGGTGACGTCCGATTTGGTCGAGATGGAATTTGCTGCGTACACGCCGACCAACAAGGGTTTCAAGCCGATGGTCCGCGACGGCGCGTTCGATGTCTCCGAACTGGCGATCGTCACGTTCCTGATGGCCAAGGCCTATGACAAGCCGATGGTGCTGCTGCCGGACGTGATGATGGCGCGGTTTCAGCATGGTTTTGCGGTGACCAACCCGGCGGCAGAGATCGCGACGCCAAAGGATCTGGAGGGCAAGCGCGTCGGGATTCGCTCCTTCACCACCACGACGGGCGCCTGGCTGCGCGGCATTCTTGCCAATGATTATGGCGTCGATCTCGACGCGATCAACTGGATCACCTTCGAGGATCCGCATGTTGCTGAATATATCGACACCAGCACCAAGGCGCCGGCCGGCAAGGCGATCATGCGGATGCTGCTGGATGGCGAGCTCGACGCCGTGCTCGGTGAGAAGAGCGATGACGCGCGGCTGCGGCAATTGTTTCCCGATGTAGCAGCCGAGGAGCAGGCGTGGTTCGCCCGGCACGGCGTGGTGCCGGTCAACCACGTGACGGTCGTCAGCAAGGATCTGTCCGACAATCATCCGGACATCGTGCGGGAAGTGCACCGCATGCTGCATGAGAGCAGGGCGGCGGCCGTGGG
>JACMOT010000536.1 GCA_014377915.1 Tardiphaga sp. | reverse complement strand
GGCCAACAGCCAGGCGCTGTCGACCCGCCAGTCGATCGGTGTCTCCGCGCTGTCGCTCGCCAACACCGCCCAGCAGGGCGTGTTGCAGCTGCTGCGCTAAACCTCGGCAGACTGAACGAAACGAAGGCGGCGGGGGAAACCCCGCCGCCTTTTTCGTGCGTTCGGCGGTTTTGCTCCGGCTGCCGCCGGTTGCGGTATCATTTGGCGATTTGTCGCAGCGGGAGAAATCCCGCCGCAATTTTTTATCGCGTACCCATATACCAATCAAGCCACTGATTTACCGTCGCTTTCCAGCGTATACGCGACGATAATACACGCCAGAGCTTTAAAAAGACGGGTTTATTTTACGCGCCATTAAGTTTTGCGGCCTCATCGTACCTACAGCGCCCAAGAATGGGCGTTCTTGCGTCCAGTAGGAAGGTACCATCGTATGTCCGGCATCACGCTTTCAGCGTCCGTCCGTCAGAATCTGCTCTCGCTGCAGTCCACGGCTGACCTGCTCTCCACCACCCAGAATCGCTTGTCGACCGGCAACAAGGTCAACTCCGCGCTCGACAACCCCACCAATTTCTTCACCGCGTCGGCCCTGAATTCGCGGTCAAGCGACATCAACAATTTGCTCGACGGCATCGGTAACGGCGTGCAGATCCTGCAGGCCGCCAATACCGGCATCACCTCGATCCAGAAGCTCGTCGATTCCGCCAAGTCGATCGCCAACCAGGCGCTGCAGACCACGGTCGGCTATACCAAATCGTCCGTGACCAGCGTCGCGGTCTCCGGCGCCACGGCGTCGAATCTGCTCGGCGACGGCACGTTGAGTGCCGCGTTCACCGGCACGGCGGCGACCGGCACTGCGACGGCCGCCTTCGGAAGCACTACCGCGGCTGCGGGCAGTCAGCTTTATTCGGCGGCCGCCACCGCGGCGACAGGCGCCACCCTGCTGTCCGGCCTGACCGACGTAGCCGGCACCGCTTCGGGCCTCGCTGCCAACGATACGCTGACCATCAACGGCAAGACGATCACCTTCGGAGCTACCGGCGCGCTCGCCGGCTCGGGTACCGCTTATACGCTTGGTATCAATGCGACCGTGACCGACCTGGCCGCGGCCATCGACACCCTGCAGGGCACAACCGGCACGGCGACGACTGGTGGTAAGCTGACGCTGAATACAGGTACGACCGCTAACCTCGCGGTTACGGGTTCGGCCGGCGTTCTGGCCAAGCTCGGCCTGTCCGCGGCAGGCGCCAACACAGCCACCCGCACCGGCGGTACGGTAACCTCGCCGGCCCTTGCTACGGCGACGAAGCTGTCCGGCACCGACAGCACCGGCGCGTTGTCGTCGTCATTCGCAGCGGGGGACACCCTGACCGTCAACGGCAAGATCCTGACCTTCACCGCCTCGGGGGCGTCCGGCGCCAACCAGATCGACATCACCTCGGACGTCGCCAGCTTGCTCAGCAAGATCGATGCTCTGAGCGGTGGCACGGGTTCGACGGTGACTGGCGGCAAGGTTGTGCTCAACACCGGCACCGCTTCGGATCTGTCGGTCACGAGCTCGAACGCGGGGGCACTGGCTGCGCTTGGTCTCGGCACTGGCGTCACGCAGGCGCGTACGTCGCCGATCCAGGGGCAGACCCTGACCATCGGCGCGACCGGTGCTGGTGGCGTCGCGACCAACATCACATTCGGTACGGGGGCCAACCAGGTCGATACGCTCGATGAACTCAATACGGCTCTGGCGAGCAACAATCTGCAGGCCAGCCTCGACACCACCGGCAAGCTGAGCATCACCACGACCAACGACTACGCATCGTCGAGCATCGGTACGATCGGTGGAACATCGGTAACCGCGGTTGGCGGCGCCTTCAAAGGTCAGACGGTCGCAACCGCCCAGGCGGATCCGGCTTCTCAGGCCACCCGCGCCAGCCTGATCGCGCAGTACAACCAGGTCATCGACCAGATCACCACCACGGCCGCGGACTCCTCGTTCAACGGCGTCAACCTGCTGAATGGTGACACGCTGAAGCTGACCTTCAACGAAACCGGCACCTCGAAGCTCAGCATCTCCGGCGTCGGCTTTGGCCCTGGCGGCCTCGGCCTCTCCAAGCTGACGGCCGGGACGGACTTCACCGACAACGCGGCGGTCAACAAGACTCTCAGCAGCCTGACTACCGCCGCCACCACGCTGCGCTCGCAGGCCTCATCCTTCGGTTCAAACCTGTCTGTCGTGCAGATCCGTCAGGATTTTTCCAAGAACCTGATCAACGTGCTCACGACCGGTGCGTCGAACCTGACGCTCGCCGACACCAATGAGGAAGCGGCCAACAGCCAGGCGCTGTCGACCCGCCAGTCGATCGGTGTCTCCGCGCTGTCGCTCGCCAACACCGCCCAGCAGGGCGTGTTGCAGCTGCTGCGCTGATTCCGGTTAAATAACGTACCCACTACCGGGCGGCGGGAGAAATCCCGCCGTCTTTTTATAGATCAACGCCTCTCAAAAAGGCACGGAAAGCTAAATCGTTTCCGGGCCTTTGCCGTTTTGGGACACTTTTTACCGGGTTTTAAGGGGGTGTTAACCATAAATTAAAGGGTAGCCGCCAATAGTCCAGCTAAGCAGGAAGCAGGCAGGCCGAGAATCGGCCGCGATTGATCCGGTGACACCCGCATGGGTGCGTCGAGATCCCTCTTCCAGAAGGGCGTCAAATATCACCGGCCGCGTCTGGGCGAAGTTTCGCCCGTGATGTGACCATGCGTCGCGCGACTGAAGGTCGGCGTGCCGCGAGGATCAGGAGGGTTAAATCATGTCAGGTGTCGTTCTCTCAGCATCGGTTCGCCAGAATCTGCTTTCGCTGCAGTCGACCGCGGATCTGCTGTCCACCACACAGAACCGGTTGGCCAGCGGCAAGAAGGTCAATTCGGCGCTCGACAATCCGACCAACTTCTTCACCGCCGCGGGGCTAGACAGCCGCGCCAGTGACATCAACAATCTGCTCGACGGCATCGGCAACGGCGTGCAGATCCTGCAGGCGGCCAACACCGGCATCACCTCGCTGCAGAAGCTCGTAGATACCGCGAAATCGATCGCGAACCAGGCGCTGCAGACCACGGTCGGGTATTCGACCAAATCCAATACTTCCACCACCATCGCGGGTGCCACCACCGACGATCTGCGCGGCACCACCAGCTACACCAGCGCCAACGCGATCAGCAAAGTGATCTTCAACGGCACCGCCGGCGGCGCCACCCCGATCACCGGCACCACCACGCTCGGCGCCACATCCACCTCGCTGGTCGGCTCGGCCGCGCCTGACGGCGCCGGTACCGCCGCATCCTTGTCCCTGACCCTCAAGCTCAGCGGTACCGCCGGAGCCGGGACGATCCCCGCAACCGCGATGCCGGTCGACGGCGATACGATGACGGTCAACGGCAAGACCATTACCTTCAGGTCGGGCGCCGTCGCCGCCGCGGTCGTGCCCGCGGGCTCCGGAACATCCGGCAACATTGTCACCGACGGAAATGGCAATTCGACGGTCTATCTCGGCCCGTCGGCCGCTCCGACCGCGACCGTGCAGGATCTGACCAACGCGATCGACCTCGCCAGCGGCGTCAAGTCAACCGCCAACACCAACGGCGTG
The DNA here is from genome assembly GCA_014377915.1 of Tardiphaga sp. Next base: position 15,082 of record JACMOT010000536.1, on the reverse strand, counting down.
GCCGCTCTCTCGACCTCGTCGGGGTCTCCTGCCGCCATTGCCGCGGGCGTCCTGACCCTGACCACCGGCACCGGCTCCGACCTCAGCATTTCCGGCAAGGCCGATCTGCTCAAGGGGCTTGGCCTGACCGCGTCGGTCGGTTCAGGTCCGGTCACCGTGACGCAGAGCCGCACCATTACCTCCGGCTCGCTCGGCACCCTGGTGCAGGACGGTTCGACGCTGAACGTCAACGGCAAGACCATCACCTTCCGGAACGCGACGGCGCCGTTGGCGGCCAACGTCGCGGCCGGCTCCGGCGTGCTCGGCGGCGTGGTGACTGATGGCAGCGGCAATTCCACCGTCTATCTGCAGAGCTCAGCGGTGTCCGACGTGCTGACCGCCATCGACGTTGCCACCGGCGCGCAGAAGGCGACCGTCGGCGCCACCGGCGCCTTCACGCTTGGCACCGGCACTGGCGTGGCCTCGTCGGTTGTCAGTGGCGCGCTGAAGATCAGCACCGGTACCACGCAGGACCTTGATATCACCGGCACCGGCAATGCGCTGGCCGCGCTCGGCCTCGCCGGCAATACCAATACCAATACCGAGTTCACCGCCTCGCGCTCGGCCGGCATCGGCGGCGTCAGCGGCACCACGCTGACCTTCTCCTCCTTCAAGGGCGGCACGCCGGTCAACATTACTTTCGGCGATGGCACCAATGGCACCGTCAAGACGCTGGCCCAGCTCAATGTCGCGTTGCTCGCCAACAACATGAATGCCACGCTCGACGCCACCGGCATGCTGCAGATCTCCGCTGGCAACGACTACGCGTCCGCGACCATGGGCTCGGTGGCCGATGGCGGCGTGATGGGCGGAACGGCGACAGCCGCGCTCACCTTCACCACGGCCAAGCCGCCGATCGTGGATATCAACTCGCAGGCCACCCGCGCCAATCTCCTCGCGCAGTACAACAACGTCATTACCCAGATCACCACTACCTCGCAGGACGCCTCGTTCAACGGCGTCAATCTGCTGGCTGGCGATACGCTGAAGCTGGTGTTCAACGAGACCGGCAAGTCGACGCTCAACATCACCGGTACCCAGCTTACCCCGGCGGGCCTCGGCGTTCCGACGCTGATTTCCGGTACCGACTTCATTGACAACGCTTCCGCCAACAAGACGCTGACCGCGCTGAACGCCGCCAGCACCACGCTGCGCTCGCAGGCCTCGACGCTCGGCTCCAATCTGTCGATCGTGCAGATCCGTCAGGATTTTGCCAAGAACCTGATCAACGTGCTGTCGACCGGCTCGTCCAACCTGACGCTCGCCGATACCAATGAGGAAGCCGCCAACAGCCAGGCGCTGTCGACCCGGCAGTCGATCGCGGTGTCCGCGCTGGCGCTGGCCAACCAGTCGCAGCAGAGCGTGCTCAAGCTGCTGCAGTAATCCTGGCGGCATGAAGCAGATACACGCGGCGAGGGAAACCTCGCCGCTTTCGTATTCGCGGACGTGCAAGCGCGTCGGAATTAATCGATTGCTGGTATTATTTGGCGTCGCCGCGTAATTTCAGGTCAACCAGATGGTGTGCTCGCCTATAATGTGGCACGCAATACCGTCGGGTTTAATTCTGGCCCTGTGCGGGCCGGCGCGGCAAGAGGAGACCTGAATGCCTTTGCGAGTCGAACTGAAGCCGGGCGAACGAATCATCATCGGGCAAAGCGTCATCACCAATTCGGATACCCGCACGGCCTTCCTGATCGACGGCGATGCCCCGATCCTGCGCGAGAAGGACATTCTCACATCGGAGACGGCGACCACGCCGGTGAAGCGGATCTATCTCTGCGTGCAGATGATGTATCTGGAAAACGATATCCCGGGCTACCAGGAACTCTACCTTGGTTTCATGAAGGATCTGATGGAAGCGGTGCCCAGCTTTCGAGATCAATTGGCCGAGGTAAGTAATCTAATTTTAAGCGGCGCTCTTTACAAAGCACTCAGAGAACTGCGTGTACTTATGAAACGCGAAGACGATCTTCTGAGGTAATGCATGTCGACTGGTGCCCAGGCTTACGCGCGGACCGCACGAACCACGGCAAGCCCCCGCGACATCGAAGCTCAGGCGCTGTTGAAGGCGGCCCGCAAGCTGCAGGACGTGATGCAGAACTGGGCCGCCACGGATGAGGGCCTCGAAGACGCGCTGATGTTCAATCGCAAGCTGTGGTCGATCTTTCTTGGCGATGCGATGGACAATGCCAGCCCGCAGCCGATCGAGATTCGCCAGAACATCGCCAATATCGGCATCTTCGTGCTGACGCAGTGCGCCGCGCTGAAGCTGAAGCCGGAAGTCGAAAAATTGCAGTCGCTGATCGACATCAACCGTAACATCGCGGCGGGTCTCAGCGGTCGCGTCTGAAACGCCGCGGGGGCCGCTTAACCGGGTCTTAAGACCCCGGGCCGCCTACTGCGGCAGCCATATTCGTAGCGATTCCAGTCGTTGCGCAGGCATGAAGGATCCGTCATGGCCGACATCTTGAGCATTCTCTCCAGCGGCTACACCACCAAGGTGCCGACGACCTCGACCAAATACGTCGCCGTCGATCCCGCTCTCTACAAGGGTAACTGGAGTGGCACCTACGCCAACAAGAAGACCTTCGAAATCGATGTTTCGCAGATTTCGGGTTTTCGCGCGCAGGTGAAGTACAGCAGCGCCGGTACAGTCAAGTATCAGCAGGTGCTGATAAAGGATGGGGGATTCCGGATCGGCGATACCAAATTCGCGCTGGCTGGCGCCAACAAGGCGACCATCAAGAACGCGGTGACCGACCCCGTGACCAACAGCACCTTTCTCGACACCGCGCAGGCGCTACGCAAGGCCTGACGTCGTGGGCCTCATCGATCAGGCCCGGCGATCGGTCTCGATCTTCCGGACTTCCAGCTTGGCCGTGTCCTGCGCGCGGAGATAGGCGCGGGCGCGGAGCCGGGACTCTTCCGGAAACTGATTGATGACCTGGTTGGTTTTCTTGTCTACCGAGACATAAACGACCTCGGCGGCATCGCGGTCGACGAGCACTTCCCGCGAGATCCGATCGCTGTCGACCTGCTGATAATTGCTGGCGGAAATGTTGGCGCGCAGCAGCGGCTCGGCCGCGGTTACGCTCTTGTCGGGCGGCAGTTGTGTGGGCACAGCCGCGCGCACCGCGTCGGGCACGGGCCGGAGAATCGGTGTGGCGACCGGTGCCCCCACCGGTTTGATGCTAAAGTCGGTTGCCATGGCAGCCTCCTGGCCTCCATTGGATGGATCCCGACCCCTTCCCAAACCTCAGTATGTCGCAATCGCGTGAAGGCGTTGCTTACCTTCCGGCGACGATTTGATTCAAATAATAGTAACGTATCGGCGCTTCGGCCGCCATTACATCGATCGGTTGACGACAATCGGTGTCATGTTGCCGCGGCCGGGTTGCGCGCGCTGGCCGGCGGCGGTGTAGGTCTGCGGAATATTGCGCTTCTGGACCTCGGCATTGACGCCGCGAATGATGCCTTCCGACACCGCGTGCGCGGTGGCAAGCACGGTCAGGTTGACCTGCAGCATGGCGCGGAACACGTCGTGGTGACGGCGCAGCGCGGAGAGCAGATCGGGCGTCGCCTGCGCGAGATATTTCTGGCTGTTCTTCATCAACGTGATCATCGCGATATAGCGATGCGACATCTCGTTCTTTTTCGACTCCAGCAGAATCGCCTCGCGCACCTTGCCGGCACGCACCAGCGCGGTTTCCTGCTCGATCACCGCGAGCAAGTTGTTCATCGCATCCATCATGGACTCGGCGAGCTTGCGCGCCTCGACCGGGGTAGCGGCGGGTCGCGGCGGCGCGGCGATCGGCGCGGCGGGTGCGGGCTGGCGTTGCGCTTGATTCATGATGGTGTCCTCGGAGATCAGCTGGCGCGGTTGGCCTGTTGAAGAATGAGCGTGCGAAACACGTCGCTGGAAATACCGATGCCGCCGGCCTTCGCGAACGCCTTGGAATATTGCTCGGTGAGCATCGAGCGCCAGACGCCGGTACCGGTGGTCTCGCCGAAAGGGCCTTCGCCCTTCACGCCGGACGTCATCTGCGAGAACATCGAATTGATGAACATCGCTTCGAAATCCTCCGACTGTACGCGCGACTTTTTCTGCGCTTCCGGCGACACCTTGGCCAGCGCGTCGGTCAGCAGCACATCGGGCCGGCCATTGATGGTCGGGTGCTTGGCCTGGTAGGCCGCAGCGGCGGCGCCATGAACCATCATCACATCACCTCGATGTCGGCCTGGATCGCGCCGGCGGCCTTGATGGCCTGCAGGATGCCGATCAGGTCACGCGGGCCGATGCCCAGGCCGTTGAGGCCATCGACCAGTTGCTGCAGCGAGACGCCGTCCTTGACCAGCGCCAGCTTCTTGCCGTCCTCGGAGACGCCGACCCGCGTGGTGGGGGTGGTCACGGTTCGGCCGTTCGACAAGGCCGCGGGCTGGCTGACATTGGCCCCTTCGGAGATGGTGACGGTCAGGTTGCCCTGTGCCACGGCGACGGTGGCGACGCGGACGTCGCGGCCCATCACGATGATCCCGGAGCGCTCGTCGATGATGATCTTGGCGGCCAGATCCGGCTCGACCTGCAACTGCTCGATCTCGGTGAGCAGGGCCACCACATTGCCCTTGAATTCCGGCGGGATCGCCATCTGCACCGTCGACGGATCGATCGGTTCGGCGGTCTTCGATCCCAGGAAGTCGTTGACCGCCGCGGCGATGCGCTTGGCGGTGGTGAAGTCGGGATTGCGCAGCGCCAGCCGGACGCTGGGCAGCCGGTTGAGGGCGAATTCGATCTCGCGCTCGATGATGGCGCCATTGGCGATGCGGCCGACGGTCGGCACACCGCGGGTGACGGAGGCGGCGGCGCCTTCAGCGGCGAAGCCACCAATGGCCAGCGAGCCCTGCGCCACGGCGTAGACGTTGCCATCGGCGCCGAGCAGGGGAGTGACGAGCAGGGTGCCGCCCATCAGGTTTTTGGAATCACCGAGCGCCGAGACGGTGACGTCCATCCGGGTGCCCTGGGTGCCGAAGGCGGGCAGGTTGCCGGTGACCATCACGGCGGCGACGTTGCCGGTGCGGATGGTGGCGCCGCGGATATTGACGCCCATCCGTTCCAGCATCGCCTGCAGCGACTGCTTGGTGAAAGGAATGTTGTTGAGGGTGTCGCCAGTACCATTGAGGCCGACCACGAGGCCGTAGCCGATCAGCTGATTCTGCCGCACGCCTTCGATATTGGCGAGATCCTTGATCCGCGACGTGGCCTGCGCGGACACCATGGACAGCGCCAGCGCCAGCAGCGCCGTGCAGACCGTCCAGGTGATTCTCGCCGAAGTTAGGCTAGGCATCCTCTGCTCCCCGCTGAGGTAGATCCGGACCCCTTGCCACTGCCATGGCGAGGATCCAGCCTTAACTATGCGAGTGCCGTGCCAGTACGGTTTGGCGATACAAATCGTTGAAATCGTTACGAAAAACCGCATTCGGGGAAGTCGGGAGAAGTTCCGGCGTGGTGGCAAAACTGCCGCCCGCGGCAATTTTTGCCGGGCCGTTTACCAATGATTAACCATAAAAGACGACCCTTCTGGATGGGGTTCCGTTTACGCCGTCGTGCTAGCCCTCGACGGGCAAGCCGCCCCGCGGCCAGGCCGGCCGTCCCCCCTCGCTGGATACGTCGATGCGCATTTATGGACCGAACGGCACCACTCTCGGCTCGCCCTCCGCGCCCACGAAGCGGACAAGTTCCACCGGCTTCTCGTTGCCGGATGCGGCGGCGCCCACCGAGACCCGTCCGACGTTGCAGCCGCGGCCAGCCGCCAGCCTCGACGCCCTGATGGCAATGCAGGGGGTGGAGGATCCGATGGAGCGCCGCAAGCGCTCGGTCGCGCGCGGCCGCGGCGCGCTCGATGTGCTCGACGATCTCAAACTAGGCCTGCTGATGGGCTCGTTCAATCCGGCAACGGTGGCGCGGCTGCGCGCCGCGGCGGCGGATCTGAAATCGTCGTCCGGCCATGCCGGGCTCGACGCCGTACTGTCGGAGATCGAGCTCCGGGTCGAGGTTGAACTTGCCAAGGCTGGTCAGGTCTGACCACGGTCCGGCCCTGTTCGGGCGCCGCCCCGGTTCGCCTCTGAGCAAAGTCCAGGCCCGCCACCGCTGCATCGCGCCCGGTCCGGGTTCCCAGCGAAAACCCTGTGGCTGACGGGCTTTTGGCCCAAATGGCGATATTGTCTGTCACATGACGTAGATATATAAGCTGCGGCGCGGCCGGAGTTTCCGGCGCCTTGCATGGACGGATGGATTGGCCTTGGACAAGTTGAAAAGCTATCGACCTTCCGACAAAGAGCCTTTCATGAACGATCGCCAGCGCGATTACTTTCGCGGTAAATTGCTGGCCTGGAAGGAAGAAATTTTACGCGAATCCCGCGTTACGCTGCAGACGCTGCAAGAAGAAAACGTCAACCACCCCGACCTCGCCGACCGCGCGTCTTCGGAAACCGATCGCGCCATAGAACTGCGCGCGCGCGACCGGCAACGCAAGCTGATCTCCAAGATCGACGCCGCGATGCAGCGCATCGACGAGAACACCTACGGCTATTGCGAAGAGACCGGCGAGCCGATCTCGCTGAAGCGCCTTGAGGCCCGCCCGATCGCCACGCTCTCGGTCGAAGCCCAGGAGCGCCACGAGAAGCGCGAGAAAGTCTATCGCGACGAGTAGGTTGCTGAAAATCAAAACGGCCGCCCCGCAAGGCGGCCGTTCTCATTTGTACTGGGACGATGCGTCGACCACGTCCGTGTCTCGCGGGCGCTTGCGCAAACACAACCGCCTGTAGTTCAGTTATTTATTGTTCGAGATACCCGGAAGCGGCGCGAGCATAATAATGAGTGCCGTTGCAGGTTCACTACCGGCATCCTGTAACGGTATTATTTTAAGTTGGTTCGCAACTTCTGCTCCTTCATCGCAAGGGCTCAGGGGAAAGCCAATTGGCTTTCCCCTGACCCCTTGCGATGAAGGAATCCAGTCTTCGCTTGTCGCTTTCTGGATTGCCTCGCTCCGGGATAGTTCGGCACAGCCGACTTATCCCGGGCTCGTAATGACGGAGGAGGAGATGGCGATTCGACCTAAAGAGATCGCGCTTATATGCCGCCGGCCTCGATCCGCTCGTTGAGTTTCTGATCAACGATCTGCACGGTGCGGTCGATGTCGGCGTTGGCCATGTTTAGCCGCAGCGAGATCAGTTTCACCAGCAGGTCCACCCGCTCGATGAAGGGGGCGCCGGCGGCGACCGCGCGGGCTGCCGACGAAGGCTTCAGCAGGCTCTCGGCCGCCTTGGCGTATTTTGCGAACGGTACCTGATCCTGAGGGTCGGCGCCCAGCCGTCGCGCCACCGCGTCGACGTGGTCATAGATCGACTGTGAGACCTTCAGATCGCCATGCACTGCGTCGCGGATCGACTGCGGCTCCTCGGGCGTGATGCAGCGGTAGTTGCCGGTCAGCAGCATCGACCATTTCGCCAGTGGCACGAACAGCGAGTCGAACACTTTCAGCTTCACCGGAACGTCGAGACCATCGAGCCGCACCGCGTCGATGCCCGCTTCCAGCTCGCGCAGCAGCTTGTTGTGGGCGTCGTCGGCAAAGGCTGCCGCCTTGAAATTCGTCGGTAGACCGACATGCAGCACATTGGCGGCCTCTTCCGGCGGGCGGAAGGCCTGCGGATCAGGCGAGCACAGCGTCACCAGCCCCGGTTCGAAGCGTTCCCACACCTGCGCATTGGTGTAGGCCTCGTCGAGGTCCATCTCCGCCAGCGCCGGAATCCGTTTCAGATAGGGCAAGGGCGGCATGTTCATGATCGACAGGCAGGGCAGTTTCGCCGCCGCGATCTTGATCATCAGTACGCGGATGGTGTGGTTGGTGTATTGCGGCTCCTGCATCGCCAGACCGACCAGATCGTAGCGCGACAGCACGACATCGCCGGGCGAGGTCGCATCCAGTTTGCCGGGCTGGTCGCGCGAGAAAATGGCGCGATGGGTCGGCTCGTCGCGCAGCTTGATGCGGACTTCGGTGCCGTCGCGGTTGATGAGTTCGGCGGTCTTGCCGCGGCAAACCAGCGTGACGTTGTGACCGGCCATCAGCAGCTTGGTGGCCAGCAGCGAGCCATAGGAGGCCCCGAGAATGAGAATGTTTCGCGCCATATGTTCCGCCCCGGATGTCGATTCTTGATGCCTCGCCCGCGGCGCCGGCACCTGTTTTTATGAACGCGCGGACACTACCCTATCGTCGTAAGCCGATCCAGATGGCAGATTTGCATCCGGTTCAGATCATCGACGGTCCAGCACATGGATAGCGGAAACCGGCGGACTATCGGACCTTGAGGCCAAGCTCCGCCAGCAGCTCGCCAGCCTGGCCCCGCGAGATGGTCGCGCCCTTGAATTTTCGCGCATCGTTGAGCCGCAGGCCGCCGAGGTCGGCACCGCGCAGGTCAGCGCTTTCGAACCGCGCGTCGACCAGATTTGCCTCGCGCAGGCTCGACTCCTCAAACACGGAGTCGCGAAAGTCGCATTTGGCGAGATCGGCCATGCTGAAATCGACGCGGATCAGCCGGTGTTTCCGGAACGAAAATCCAGCCAGGATTGCCGCAGACAGCGTCGTTTCGTAAAACGTAATGGCGACGTTTTTGGCGCGGCCGAAATCGGCGCCAGTGAGTTTGCAGCCATTGAAGGACGCCTGCGATAGCGACGCGCCGGTGAACCGCGCATTGTTGAAATCGCTGGACTGGAATTTGGCCTCGCCAAGTTCGGCCGCGGTGAAGTTGGCAAAAGCCCCACGGCAACCGGCGAATTCGGCGCGCTCCAGCGCGACGCCGGTCAGATTGGCGCGCTTCAGCACGCAATGCTCGAACCGCCAGTCTGTCATGTCGATACGGGACAGGTCTGCATCTTCGAGATCGCAATCCACCAGCAGCACAGGCGCTCGATCCGCAGCGATCACCGCGACCTCCGCGCTCGATAGCGATTTGCGCTCGATTCTGGTTCGGGACGTCGGATCGAAAAAAGTGGCGGCCATGCGAGTACCGATCGTTGGATTGTTCAATTCATGCACCGCGCGCCTTGCCGGCCTGTCCGCGAAACCAGCTCCAGACTGGAGCCACTATACCGGTGGCCAGCGGGATCAGCGCGACGCCGAGCAGCAGACCTACCACGCCTGATCCCGCCGCTGTCACGATCCATGTTGTCGCTTGGGCGGCGGCAGGTACCGCGCTGGCCGCCAGCGCTGCCGCGGCTGCGATCAGGTGCTCGATCTGCGACAGTCCGTATTCGGCTAGGCCATGGACGACGATGCCGCCGCCGACCCAGATCATCGCCGCCGTTCCGACGATGCCCAGCAGGCGTAAAAAATGTGGCATGCCCAGCACCAGCGCGCGGCCGAACCCGGCCTTGCCGCGTCCCCACCACGATGCGCGATTATTGTTTGCCAGCGCCAGGCCGATGTCATCCGCTTTCACGATCAGGGCGACACCGCCATAGACAAGCACGGTGATGGCAATGCCGACCATCGCGAGTACGAGTGCACGCGTGGCAAGCGATCCCGCCGGGATCGCCGCGAGCGTGATGGCCATGATTTCCGCCGACAGGATGAAGTCGGTCTTGATCGCGCTGGCGACCTTGTCGTCTTCCATCGTCACTGGATCGATCGCCAACGTTCGCACCGCGCCGGCATCCGGCGCCTCATGCGGCATGACTGCTTCCGTCACCTTCTCGGTGCCTTCGAAACACAGATAGGCGCCGCCGGCCATCAGCAGCGGCGTGATCGCCCACGGCGCGAACAGGCTGAGCAGCAGGGCGGCCGGCAACAGGAACAGCAGCTTATTGCGCAGCGACCCTACCGCAATCTTGCGTACGATCGGCAGTTCGCGCGCGGCATCGAAGCCGACCAGATACCGCGGCGTGACCGCGGCGTCGTCAATCACCACGCCGGCCGCCTTGGCACCGGCCTTGGCGGCTTGCCCAGCGATGTCGTCAACGGAAGCCGCCGCCACCTTCGCCAGCGCAGCGATGTCGTCGAGAAGCGCGATTAGTCCGATGCTCATGAAAGTCTCTGGTTGGAGGTACCGACGATCGGCGTGATCAAGGCCCCGGTGTAATCCGCCAGACCCGCTGGTGTTCAATCCGAAGCGCTGGCCGCCCTGCGCCATCCTGTCGCACAGCGCCGCGAACGACAAAAGCCTTTGTCAGGGGAGCTGACAAAGGCTTTTGCGTAGGACACTTCATGGCGTGGGAGCGCTGGACGAAGTGTGGGAGCTCTTGAAATCCTAGAATGGCAGCAACACGTCCATCACCTGCTGGCCGTAGCGCGGCTGCTGCACATCGGAGATCTGGCCGCGGCCGCCATAGGCGATACGGGCCTGCGCGATCTTGGCGCTGTCGATGGTGTTGTCGCTCTGGATGTCCTCGGGGCGGACGATGCCGGCGACGATCAGCTCGCGGATTTCATAATTGACGCGGATTTCCTGCTTGCCTTCGACGACGAGATTGCCGTTAGGCAGCAGCTGCGTCACCACGGCGGCGACGCTGGTCTGCAGGTTTTCCTGCCGCGCCACCGAGCCCTTGCCGTCGCTCGACGAGGTTCCGTCGGCGGTCAGCAGGCGTCCGGGGAGAACGGACGCGGCGCTACCGGTCAGCAGCTTGCTGCCGGCGAAATCGGTGATACCGGAATCCTCCTTGTTGGTACGGCTGCGCTGGGTCTCGTTGGCGATGTTGGCCTTGTCGGTGAAGTTCACGGTGACGGTCAGAATGTCGCCGACCTGGTGCGCGCGCTGGTCCTTGAAGAAGGCGCGCGAGCCGGATCGCCACAGCGAATTGGCGTTGTAGGATGCGACTTCCGGTTTCGGCATCGGCATCTGCACCGGCTTGTAGCCCGGCTGCGCGACCGGATTTTCGATCGCGGTCAGCGTCGGTTTCTCGCCGATCGCGCTCAGTCGTTCGAGCGACGAGCAGCCGCTGGTTGCAAGGCCCGTCGCCAGCAACGCGGCGGTCAGAAGGGGGCGGTTGAACGTGTACATGAACAGGACTCAGCTTTTCGAGAATAGGCGTGCGTTAGTTGATGGCGACGGCCGTGGGAGCGGCGACTTCGGATGTCTTGGCAGGCGCTGGCGCCTCGCTGACCGGTGCTAGGCGTGGGCCGGGCACCGCGACCGCGACTTGGCCACGACCCACCACGACACCGGATACGGTGCGTTTGGACTGCAAATTTAATACGTTGACGACGTCGCCCTCGGTGCCGCCCTCCAGCGCCTTGCCGCGAATGGTCAAATAGAGCCCGGCGGATTCATAGACCAGCGTCACCGCCTGGTCGCGCACCACCAGATCGGGCTTGGCTAGATCGGCGGTCTTCAGGGCCTGGCCGGCGCGCAGCTGGCGGCGCGACTGCATGCCCACGGCGCGGTCGCGGCTGGCCAGATCATTGCCGACCTCGGCCTTCGGGCGACGCTCGATGATGACGTCGGAGGCTTTCAGTACCTCGTTGCGTTCGACACCGCGTGCCAGCACGGCGGCCTCGACGGTCTCGACGGCGGTGCCGGTGAAGCGCAGCCGGGTCGGCGCGGCAGTGCTTTCGCTACCGATCGAGAAGGTGATGTCGAAGCGACCGCTGCGGGCGTCGAAGCGCGTCGAGATCGGCTGCAGCATGCCGCTGCTGGCGGCGTCGAGCTGCAGGCTCTGCACATCGCGGTCGAAGGTGAGGCTGAGACTGGCCGCCGCGCCAAGACCGTTGCGGCCTTCCAGCGCCATCGCCACCTGGTTCTCGATTTCCTTGCTGTCCAGACTGCGCGACAGCCGGGTGATGGTGATGCTGCGCAGGTCCTTGGTGTCGACCCCGATCACCTGATGCGCGCGTAGCGTGGCGATCACCTGCGCGGTCGACAGCGTGCCGACCGTGCCGAGATCGGGGGCGCGGTAGATCGCGATCTGCGCGGTCGGCCCGGCATTGTCGATCACATCGCCGATCCGGACCACATCGCTGGATACGGTGACGTTCGCGCGCAGCACCGGAGCGACGATGATGTCGTCGCGGGTCTGGCCGAGCGCCGTGGCGGTGGCGGCGGCAACCAAAGCGGAGGCGAGGAGGAGGGCGCGCATCGTCATCATCATTCTCCCTAGCGGAACATGCCGGAGGTGGACTGCAGCATCTGGTCGGCGGCGCTGATCACCTTGGCGTTCATCTCGTAGGCGCGCTGCGCGGCGATCAGGTCGGAAATTTCCGTGACCACTTCGACATTGGCCTGTTCGAGGTTGCGCTGCTGCATGTCGCCGAAGCCGTCGGCATTGGCGACGCCGTCCTGCGGCGCGCCGGAGGCCGGGGTGTCGGTGAACAGATTGTCGCCGATCGGCTGCAGGCCGGCCTTGTTGATGAAGCGGGTCAGGCCGATCGTGCCCAGGATCTGCGGGGTGGTCGAGCCGGCGGCCGTCACCGAGACCTGGCCGGCGGCGCTGATGGTCAGGCCGGAGGATGCCGCCGGAAGGGTGATGGTCGGCTGCAGCGGATTGCCCTGCGAGTTGACGATGCGGCCGGTGTTGTCGGTGGTGAAGGTGCCGTCACGGGTGTAGGTGAAGGTGCCGTCGGTCATCTGGATCTTGAAGAAGCCTTCGCCGCGGATCGCGATGTCGAGGTCGCCGCCGGTCGGTGACAGCGTGCCCTGCGTCATCATGCGCGGGGTGCCGACGGTCTTCACGCCGCCGCCGATGTCGACGCCGACCGGGATGATGGTGCCCTGGTCGGAGGCCTGCGCGCCGACCCGGCGGACATGGTCGTAGATCAGATCCTGGAACGCGGCCGCCTGCTTCTTGTAGCCGGTGGTGCGCATGTTCGCGATGTTGTTGGAGATGACCTGAACGTTGAGTTCCTGGGCCGCCATACCGGTCGCCGCGGTGTAAAGAGCGCGCATGGTTTAATCCTTAGGCCGGAACGTCGGCGAGTTTTTCAATCGCGGATTTGCGCAGATCGCCCTGCGACAGCAGCATCGCGGAGATTTGCGTGTAGGCGCGGGTGACATCGATCATGCGGGTCATTTCCATCACGGAATTGACGTTGGATTTTTCGATGAAGCCCTGGTTGACCCTCGCGGTCAGCGAAGGCGTCGGGGTGCTGCCGGGCGGCGCCGAATACAGGTTCGAGCCTTCCTTCACCAGCTTCTGCGAATCCGGGACGCTGACGAGGCGAAGCTTGCCGCGCACCGAGTCGATGCGGTTGACGCCTTCCAGCACGGTGATGTTGCCGTCGGCGGCGATGTTGATGTTCTTGTCGCCCGGCTGGAACACGATCGGTCCAGAGGTGCCGAGCACCGGCGCGCCGGCGGCGTTGACCAGCTGGCCCTGGGCATTGATCTGCATGCTGCCGTCGCGGGTGTAGCGTTCGCCGGCCGGCGTCTGCACCACCAGGAAGGCGTTGCCGTCGATGGCGACGTCGAGCGGGTTTTTGGTCTGCTCGGAGGGGCCGGCGGCGAAGTCGTGTAGCGTGGCGCGGTCCTGCACGAAGCTGACGCGGCGGTCGCGACCGACGAAATTATCCTCGTGGGCGCCCGAGCGCAGATATTCCTCGAACAGCGACTTGTCGGCCTTGAAGCCGGTCGTGTTGATGTTGGCGATGTTGTTCGCGACGACGTCGAGCTGTCGCTCCAGCGTCATTTGCCGCGAAAGTCCGATGAGGCCTGTATTCTCCACCGGTTAATCTCCCCTGGTTTCCGCGACCCGCCCTCCCAGGCGGACCGTGGATCCTGCGAACCGCACAAGCTCTCCCAAGCCGCGGTTCACAGACAGAGTAGCGAAACCCGTGCCAAGCCAAATAGAACAGTTATTTCAGTATGTTGGTATTTTTGCGCCGCCGGGCAGGGGCGGCAGAAAGGTCTTGTTGACCATCTTTGTCCGGCAAAATTTTCCTACCTGTTCAGCAAAAGAAAGGTTCCATTAACCATTGCGACCTAGCGTCACAATTAACAGGGCCTTGGGCGCTGGCAGCATTTGTATCGCGTTTTGAAACTGCTTGGCAGCATCGAGCCCATCCCACAACGGGCTGGCAGGCGATGGCAGATAATGATTCCGAGGGCGTTCCCTCCGCCGGCGATAGCGCGTCGGCAAAGGGCAAGTTCAAGCTAATTGCGATCGCTGTCGGGATCCTGTTGCTGGCCGCCGGCGGCGGCGTCTACTTCTTCATGTTCAGTCATCCCAAGGAAGATCATGTCGAGGTGGCTCCACCGAAGTTGCCGTCCTTCATCGACGTGCCGGAAATCCTGGTCAACTTGGCCGGCCAGCCCGGCGAGCGCGTGCAGTATCTGAAGGCCAAGGTCGTGCTCGAAGTGAAGGATGCCCTGCAGGTGCCGCAGATCACGCCGGCGATGCCGCGGATCACCGACATGTGCCAGACCTATTTGCGCGAGTTGCGCGCCACCGACCTCAACGGCTCGATCGGCATGTTCCGACTCAAGGAAGAGCTGACACGTCGCGTCAACGCCGCGGTCGCGCCGAACCAGGTTAACGCCGTGCTGTTCAAAGAAATCCTGATCCAGTGACGGAACGGAACTAGATCATGGCCAGCCAGGAGCAAATGGACCAGGATGCCATTGCCGCCGAATGGGAAGCTTCTCTGGATTCAGAGGACCCCGTTGAGGCCGCGAAGGCTGCTGCCGAAAACGAACTTACCGGGACCATGGCCGAGCAATGGGCCGCCATGGTCGAGGATGGCGGGCGCGATCTCGGCGGCGGCAAGAACGGCGGCGAGCGCGTTCTGTCGCAGGAAGAAATCGACAATCTGCTGGGCTTCAGCGTTGGTGAAATCAATCTCGACGAAAATTCCGGCATTCGCGCCATCATCGATTCCTCGATGGTGTCCTATGAGCGTCTGCCGATGCTCGAAATCGTGTTCGACCGCCTGGTGCGGCTGATGACGACGAGCCTGCGCAATTTCACCTCCGACAACGTCGAAGTCTCGCTCGACCGCATCACCTCGGTGCGGTTCGGTGACTATATGAATTCGGTGCCGTTGCCGGCCGTGCTGTGCGTGTT
>JACMOT010000535.1 GCA_014377915.1 Tardiphaga sp. | reverse complement strand
CGACGCCGGACGAGCCGCGCGCGCGGGCGATCGCCAGCAGGTAATTATTGGTGCGGGCGTCGAGCAAAGTGTCTTCGGTCAGCGTGCCCGGCGTCACCAGCCGCACCACGTCGCGCTTCACCACGCTCTTGTTGCCGCGCTTGCGCGCCTCCGCCGGGTTTTCCATCTGCTCGCACACCGCGACGCGGTGGCCGAGCGCGATCAGCCGGTGCAAATAGTCGTCGGAGCGCTCCACCGGGACGCCGCACATCGCGATGTCGGCGCCCTGGTAACGGCCGCGCTTGGTCAGCACGATGCCGAGCGCGCGCGACGCGGTCTCGGCGTCCTCGAAGAACATCTCGTAGAAGTCGCCCATCCGGTAAAACAGCAGCAGGCCGGGATTGGCGGCCTTGATCTCGAGGTACTGTTCCATCATCGGCGACACCCGCGTGATGTCTTCCACGGGGGCGGCGGATTCGGGCGGGGCAGGGATGTTGTGCTGGATCGTCATGGCGGCGGAAGCTAGCAAATTTTACCCGGGCAATCACAGGGCGCGGGGCGCGTTTTCCAGTGTTGATGGCGGGTTGCGTGTTATAGGGATGGCCCTATAATTGAGGGGTGGGCGACGACCGATCAGACCCGAAACCCTGCATCTTCGTGGGCTCCAGCCTGAAGGATCTGAAGCGATTGCCGCCGCTGGTGAAGAACCGCATGGGTTATGCGCTGGGCCAGGTCCAGCACGGCGACGAGCCTGTCGCGGCCAAGGCGCTGAGAGGATTTGGCGGCCGATCCGTGCTCGAACTGGTCGACGATTTCGACGGAGACACCTACCGCGCCGTCTACACGGTGCGGTTTGCGGAAGTGGTCTACGTGCCGCATGCCTTCCAGAAGAAGGCGAAGAAGGGCATCAGTACGCCACAGCACGACATCGAACTGATCAAAGCGCGACTGCGCGAAGCCGAAATGCATTTTCGCACGCGCAAGAAGGGGTGAGGCCATGACGAAGCCCAAGGTCGACGCGCAAGCAATCGAGGCCCATGAGAGCAGCGGCAACCTGTTCGCCGACCTCGGCCTGCCGGACGCCGAGCAGCGGTTGCTCAAGAGCCAGATCGTCGCGCAACTGCACCGGCTGATCAAGGCCCGTGGACTGACGCAGGTGAAGGCCGCCGGGCTGCTCGGCATTCACCAACCCGACCTGTCGCTGCTGTTGCGCGGCGACTTCGACGATTATTCGGCCGAACGCTTGATGAAAATGCTGACAGTGTTCGAGCAGGACATCGAGATCGTGATGAAGCCGAACCGCAAGACCGGGCAGCCCGGCCGGATTACCTTCAAGGCGACTGCCGCCTAGTCAGATGTTCCTTCCCTATCCGGACGTGCGGCGCTTCGCGCTGCGGCGCGTCCGCGACAAGCCGAGCTTAACGCCGTGGTTGACAGGTCAACCATGTCCGCATATCGGCTCTCCGCGGAATGCAGCGCTCCGGGCCAGCGTTGATTTGACCTGCCGGGCCGGCCTTCCTAAAACACCTGCAATTGCCGGCGGTCCAACGCGGACGGCGTGCCACAGGGAGAGAATTCAATGAGCGATGTATTTGTCTGCGACGCGGTGCGCACGCCGATCGGCCGCTTCGGCGGCTCGCTGGCCAAGGTCCGTGCCGACGACCTCGCCGCCACGCCGATCAAGGCGCTGATGGACCGCAATCCCGGCATCGACTGGGCCGCGGTCGAGGAAGTCTATTACGGCTGCGCCAACCAGGCCGGCGAGGACAACCGCAACGTCGCGCGCATGGCGCTGCTGCTGGCCGGCCTGCCGGATTCCGTTCCCGGTGCGACACTTAACCGCCTGTGCGCCTCCGGCCTCGATGCCGTCGGCGCCGCCGCCCGCGCCATCCGTGCCGGCGAAATCGATTTCGCCATCGCCGGCGGCGTCGAATCCATGACCCGCGCGCCGTTCGTGCAGGGCAAGGCGACCGAGGCGTTCTCGCGCTCGGCCGAAATCTTCGACACCACGATCGGCTGGCGCTTCATCAACCCGCTGATGCGCGAAAAGTATGGCGTCGACGCGATGCCGGAGACCGGCGAGAATGTCGCGCAGGACTTCCAGATTTCCCGCGCCGACCAGGACGCGTTCGCGATCCGCTCGCAGCAGAACGCCGGGAAGGCGATCGCATCCGGCTATTTCGCGGAAGAGATCGTCGCGGTGATGGCGCCGGGTGGCAAGGCTGGTCCGATCAGCGTCGACAAGGACGAGCATCCGCGTCCCGAGACCACGCTGGAGGGCCTGTCCAAGCTGCGCCCGATCGTGCGCAAGGACGGCACCGTGACCGCCGGCAACGCGTCGGGCGTCAATGACGGCGCCTGCGCCATGATCCTGGCTTCCGCCGCCGCGGTAAAGAAGCACGGCCTGACCCCGCGGGCGAAAATCCTCGGCCTGGCGTCGGGCGGCGTGGCGCCGCGCATCATGGGAATCGGCCCGGTGCCGGCGACCCAGAAGCTGATGGCGCGGCTCGGCCTCAAGATCAGCGACTTCGATTTGATCGAGCTCAATGAAGCTTTTGCGTCGCAGGGCATTGCTGTGCTGCGCCAACTCGGCGTCAGGGAAGACGCCGACTTCGTCAACCCGCATGGCGGCGCGATCGCGCTCGGCCACCCGCTCGGCATGAGCGGCGCGCGGCTGGCGATGACCGCGGTGCATGGCATGGAGAAGCGCGGCGGCAAGCTCGCCCTCGCCACCATGTGCGTCGGCGTCGGCCAGGGCGTGGCGATGGCGATCGAGAAGCTGAACTAGATAACAAACCATTAGCCGTCATTGCGAAGCGCGAAGCGACGCGGCAATCCAGAAGGCCACAAGCTCGGCAAGAACTGGATTGCTTCGTCGCAAGGGCTCCTCGCAATGACGGAGAATACCGAGGGGAAACCAGCATGACGCTCATCTATCCCATTGAAAGCAACGCCGCGCATGCGCCGCGGCTGTCGCCCGGCTACAAGAGCACCATCAAGCGCGCGCCGCAGAAGGCGCGCATCCTGATGCCGCAGACGCTGTCGGAACTGACGGGCCCGGTGTATGGCCACGAGACGGTGCGACCCGGCGATCACGACCTCACCACCATGCATGCGGGCGAGCCGATCGGCGAGCGCATCATCGTCCATGGCCAGGTCCAGGACGAGGATGGCCGCGGCCAGCCCAATGTGCTGGTCGAACTGTGGCAGGCCAATGCCTGCGGCCGCTACGTCCATGTGGTCGACCAGCACCCGGCGCCGCTCGATCCGAATTTCACCGGCGCCGGCCGCGCCGTGACCGACGCCCAGGGCCATTACCGCTTCGTCACCATGAAGCCCGGCGCCTATCCCTGGGGCAACCACCCCAACGCCTGGCGGCCCGCGCACATCCACTTCTCGGTGTTCGGTCATGCCTTCGTGTCGCGGCTGGTGACGCAGATGTATTTCCCCAACGATCCGCTGTTTCCCTACGACCCGATCTTCAATTCGGTAACCGACGAGCGGGCGCGCCATCGCATGGTGTCGGATTTCGATCTCGACGCCACCGAGCCCGGCTGGGCGCTGGCCTATCGTTTCAACATCGTGCTGCGCGGCCGCGGCGCGACGCCCTTGGATACGCACTGATGTCCGGAATCACCCCCTCGCAGACCGTCGGCCCGTATTTCGCCTATGGCCTGACCCCGAACGGCAAGTATGCTTGGAACGATGCCTTCAGCAACAATCTGCTGACGCCCGACGTCTCCGGCGAGCGCATCCGCATCGAAGGTTTTGTGTTCGATGGCGACGGCGCCAACGTGCCCGACGCGATGCTGGAGATCTGGCAGGCGGATTCGCAGGGCCGGTTCTCCGACCCGCAGGATTCCCGCGCGCAGCCGAATTCGAGCTTCAGGGGCTTTGGCCGCTGCGGCAGCGGTGACGAAGGCTTTTCGTTCGAAACCATCAAGCCCGGCGCCGTACCGGGCTTGGACGGAAAACCGCAGGCGCCGCACATCGTGCTGGCGGTATTCGGTCGCGGCATGACCATGCAGAGCATGACCCGGATCTATTTCGACGACGAACCGGCGAATGCAAGCGACGAAGTCATGGCACTGGTCCCCGCGGATCGCCGCGACACGCTGATCGCCAAGAAGACCGCGCCGGGCGTGTACCGCTTCGACATCCATCTGCAGGGCGACGACGAGACGGTGTTCTTCGACGTGTGAGGTTTCGTTCCCCGGATGCTGCGCAATGCGCGGCACTTGCCGCGTGGTGCGCTGCTGATCCGGGGTCCCGGTCGATGGAAAAAGACACCGGGATCCCGGCTCCGCGGGGCGGCATAAGAATGCCGCACCGCGTCCGGGAAACGATCTGTGCTATTCCAGCACCGCGGCGTGATCATCCGGCTTCTTCGACTGCGCGCGCAATGCCGCCTTGCTGGATCCGATCATCAGCGCCAGCGGCACCGCGATCAGCGTCACCACCATCACCATCTGGTAGTCCAGCCCGAAGGCGATGATGGTCGCCTGCAGCGTGACGATGGCGTCGGCCGCGGCGCGGCCGGCGTCGGTGGTGAGGTCGAGCATCTCGCGCACGCCGGGCATCCGCAGCGCGTCGTTGAACGGGTTGATGTGCTCGACCAGCACCGCATGCGCCATTCGCGTGCCCGAGGTCAGCTGCGCGATCACCAGCGAGATACCGACCGATGAGAACACGTTGCGCATCAGCGTCAGCATCGAGGTGCCGTCGGTGCGCAGATGGTTGGGCAGTGTCAGGAACGCCACGGTCGACAGCGGCACGAAGACGAGGCCGAGGCCGAAGCCCTGCGCGATGCTGACGATGACGATCTCGGTGACGCCGGTCTGGTCGGTCCAGCGCGCGGTGAAGAACAGTCCGAGCGAGATCAGCGCCATGCCGGCCATGATCAGCGTGCGCGCCTCGATATATTTCATCACCCGGCCGACCAGCATCATCGCCACGAAGGTGCCGGAGCCCCTCGTTGCCAGCAGCAGGCCGGCGGTCAGGATCGGGTAGCCGATCACGTTCTGCAGGAAGGGCGATGACAGCGCCATGGTCGAATACAGCACCAGGCCCATCACCGCCATGAACACGCAGCCGCCGACGAAATTCTTGTCCTTGAAGATGGCGAACTGGATGAACGGCCGGTTCGAGGTCAGCGAATGCGCGAAGAAGTAATAGAAGCCGACCACCGCGATGATCGCCTCGGCGATGATCTCGTTGGATTCGAGCCAGCCGAGCTGTTCGCCGCGGTCGAGTGCCAGCTGCATCGAGCCGATGCCGATGGCGAGGGCGGCAAAGCCGAACCAGTCGAATTTCAGTTCGAGATTCTGCTTGGTCTCGTCCATGAAGATCACCAGGCCGGCGACGGTGACGATGCCGAATGGCAAATTGACGAAGAACACCCAGTGCCAGGAATAGGTTTCGGTCAGCCAGGCGCCGAGCGATGGTCCCATGATCGGGCCGAGCATCACGCCCATGCCCCAGATCGACATCGCCTTGGCGCGCTCATGCAGCGCGTAGGAGTCGAGCATGACGGCCTGCGACAAGGGTACGAGGGCGGCGCCAAAGACGCCCTGCAGTAACCGGAACAGCACCATCTGGGTGATGTCCTGCGCCAGCCCGCACATCACCGAGGCCACGGTGAAGCCGGCGGCGCAGACGATGAACACCTTCTTGCGGCCGAACCGGTTGGCGACCCAGCCGACCGGCGCGGTCATGATCGCGGCGGCGACGATGTACGAGGTCAGCACCCAGTTGACCTGGTCCTGCGACGCCGACAGCGAGCCCTGCATGTAAGGCAGCGCGACATTGGCGATGGTGGTGTCGAGCGCCTGCATGATGGTCGCGGTCATGGCGCAGATCGTCACCATGTTCCGGCGCAGGCCAGGGACCGCGGTCGGGGCAGCGGACGTGCTCACCGGCCTAGTCCTTCGCCGCCGCCGGAGACAGGCCGAACAGCGCCGCCAGCGAGCGGTGATGGTTGGTGTCGATCGAGGTGAACGAACTCATGCCGGCCTTCAGCTTCTGCACCGCGGGGTCGGCGTAATCGAGATAGATCCGCACCGGCACGCGCTGCACCACCTTGACGAAATTGCCGGTGGCATTCTGCGGCGGCAGGATCGCGAATTGCGCGCCGGTGCCCGGGCTCAGCGAACCCACGGTGCCCTTGAACACATGGCTCGGAAATGCGTCGACATCGATGTCGACCTTCTGGCCGACCGCGATATAGGTGAAGTCGGATTCCTTCAGATTGGCGACGTCCCACGGCCTGGCGTCGTCGATGACGCTGAGGATCGGGGAGCCGGCGGCGACGAAGCGGCCGAGCTGGATGTTGTCGACCTGGGTGGCGATGCCGCTCATCGGCGCGCGCAAGGTGGTGTGGTCGAGGTTGCGCTGTGCCTGGTCGAGCGCGGCCTTGGCCTGCGCGTAGGGCGGGAACTGTTCGAGGGGCAGGTTAACGTCGCCGAGCAGCTGGTTCTTCGCCGTCGATGTCTGCTGCTTCAAAAGCTCGAGCTGCGCACGCGCCGTGACCAGCGCGGTGGTGGAATTGTCGAGATCGAGCTGCGAGCCGTAATTGCTTTTCACCAGCGTCGACTTGCGCTCGACGTCGCGCTGCTTCAGGTCGGAGCCCTGCTGCAGCAGGTCCTGCATCTGGCCGTAGATCGTCACATTGCTGACGAGGTTGTCATAGACCGTCTTCTGCTGAGCCAGCGTCGCCTGTGCCTGGCGCAGCGCGAACTGGAACGGTGCCGGGTCGATCTCGAACAGCACGTCGCCTTCCCTGACGTGCTGGCCCTCGCGCACCACGACCTTGTCGACCTTGCCGGAGATGTCCGGCGTGATCAGCACCTTCTGCGCGCCGACATAGGCGTCGTCGGTGGTCACGTAGCGGGCGCCCGACAGATAGAACGTCACGCCGCCGACCAGTGCGACCACCGGCAGCACCACCAGCAACAGCGTACGGCGATGGCGGCGCAGGACACCGGGGCCGGCTTGTGGCGTCGTCGCTGGCGAGTCGGATGGGGAATTGCCGGGGGCTGCTTTTTCCGGCGCCAATTTCAGAGCGGGGTCAGCCATAGGTCGCTTCCTTGGGGGCAATGGAGGTGGGCGAAGGGCCGGCATGCAGGGCCGCTTCGCGGACGTTGTGTTTGACGATCTCGAGCTGGGCGACCAGCAGATCGGTATCAGCGGAGCTGAGCCCCGCTAACGCGGTCCTTGTCAGTTCGTTGCGCAGGTCGGCCAGCTTCAGCATCAGCGGGCGGGCGGCCTCGGTCAGATACAGTCGCTTGACCCTGCGATCGCTGTCGTCGCTGCGGCGTTCGATCAGGTCGAGGTCGCATAATTTGTCGATCAGCCGGGTCAGGGTGATCGGCTGGATTTCCATCAGCTCGGCGATCTCGGCCTGTTTCATGCCTTCGGTACGCTCCAGCTTAGCCAGCACGCCCCATTGGGCGCGGGTCAGGCCCAGACGCCGCGCCTGCTTGTCGGCATAAAGCCGCAGCAGGCGCTGGGTCTCGAACAGGGCAAACAGGAAGTCGACATTGGAACCGGGCATGGTCACTCCGTAAGGATGCGATATAGTATACGTCGCTTATGATATCGATGTCATATCTTCTCGGGGCTGCTCTGCCGCGCCGGCATGGCTGGAAACATTGGCCGCGTGCGGATTTTCCGAGCGGAATCGGCGCGAAGGCATTAAATGTCAGTGATGAACCTGCCAAAGCCGATATTCCCCGCGCCGGGCCATGATCATGATCGCTGCACCGCGGACGCGATCCATCACGCGGAAACCGTCTGTGCCGGGCGTGCGCAGAAATTCACCCCGATCCGGCGCCATGTGCTGGGGGCGCTGCTGGCCAGCCACCGGCCGCTTGGCGCCTATGAGGTGATCGAGGAACTGGCCCGAACGATCGCGCGCCCGGCGCCGATCACAGTCTACCGGGCGCTGGATTTCCTGATGGAGAACGGCCTCGTGCACCGCATCGAGAGCCGCAACGCCTTCCTTGCCTGCGCCCATGACCATGGCACCTCGGCGATGGTCGCGTTCCTGATCTGCGACCGCTGCGGCTCGGTCGGCGAGGTGCCCGCCGCCCAGGTGGCGAAAAGCCTGAACGAGGCGGCGCGCACCACCGGCTTCGTCCCCAAACTGTCGGTGGTGGAAATTACCGGTACTTGCGCGCACTGCCAGCACGCCTGACGGCGGCGACGCCGCATCCTGACAACAACACGGCGACAAGCCGGATCCGAGGCCCGATGTCCGCACCTTCCGTCTCCACGGCCACCGGCGGGCGTCCGCTTACCCTCGGTGCGATCGTCCTGATGGTCATGCTCTGTGTCAGCTGGGGCTTCAACCAGATCGCCATCAAGATCGTGCTGCAGGAGATTCCGCCCTATCTGCAGGCCATGCTGCGCTCGTCCGGGGCGCTGGTGGTGATCCTGTGCATCGCCGCCATCCGCGGCACCCGGCTATTCGAGCGCGACGGCACGCTATGGCCCGGGCTGATCTGCGGCGTGCTGTTCGGCGTCGAATTCCTGCTGATCTTCTACGGCCTGCAATTCACCTCGGCGAGCCGCGCCGCGGTCTTCCTCTATACCGCGCCATTCTTTGTCGCGATCGGGTCCTACCAGTTTCTCGGCGAGCGGCTGCGGCTGCTGCAATGGATTGGCCTGGCGGTGAGTTTTGCCGGCGTCGCCTTTGCGATCGGCGTGCCGCAGCCGGATGTGGATGCCGCGGTGCTGACTGGCGACCTGATGATCGTGGTTGGTGCCATCCTGTGGGCCATGACCACTTTGACGGTGAAGGGCACCACGCTGATCCGCTGCCCGCCGGAAAAGGCGCTGGGCTATCAGGTGGCGATGTCGATCCCGATCCTCGGGACCGCCGCGCTGTTCGCCGGCGAGACGATTCCCCGGCTTCCCGGCACCCTGACGCTGGCCTTGATGGCCTGGCAGGCGATCTGGGTGGTCGGCATGACGTTCATGATCTGGTTCAGCCTGGTGAAGGTCTATTCCGCGAGCAAATTGTCAGCCTTCACCTTCCTGACCCCGCTGGTCGGCGTCGCCGGCGGCTATTTCATCCTGCACGATCCGTTGACGCCGACCTTCGGCGTGGCGGCGGTGCTGGTGATTGTCGGGCTGTATCTGGTGAACAAGCCGGTACCGAGGGTGGCGTAGTTCCAGCATTTCGAATGCGCTATCGATTCATTGCCACTTCCGCGAATGCCTTGACCAGCGGGACTTCCAGCTTGCCGTGCATGTCGAGGATGATGTCATAGGCCTTCTCCCGCGACATTGGCGGCTTGTAGCTGCGGGCCTCGATCAGCGCCGCGAAAATATCCGAGATGGTAAGGATGCGGACGATGTCCGGGATTTCGCTGGCACCGAGACCATCGGGGTAGCCGCTGCCATCGAGATATTCATGATGGTGCCGCACGCAGTCCAGCACTTCCGGCGAGATACCGGCCGTCTGCTTCAGATAGTCATAGCCGGCCACGGGATGGGTTTCGAGCAGCAGCCGTTCGTCGCGGTCGAGCTTGCCGGGCTTGTTGAGCAGCTTGGCCGGGATCGCCGCCTTGCCGATATCGTGAAACATCGCGGCCGAATACAGGCGCTGAACGTCGGCCTTGGCCAGGCCGAGGTGAAGGGCGAAATCGACCGCGACGCCGGTCACCAGCAGGCAATGCTGATAGGTGCCCTCGTGATGTTGCCGCACCGTATCGAGCCAGCTGGTGAGCCCGTCTTCGGCGACATTGTCTGCCATCTTGCCGGCGGCGATCATCGCCGCCACCGTGTCGATCGGCCGGCCGGTCAGAACCGCCGAGAACATTGATTGCATGGCTTCCGCCCCCGCCGAGGCGGCTCCGCGGGTGCCTTCCCACGGGCCATTGTCTGGCAGCGCTTCGGGTTCGGCGCCAATCAGGGCGCCGTAGAGTTCATTCTCCCGGACCGGACTGAACAACACCTTGGTGGCGCCGAGAGCGTAGGCCTGAACCACGAACAAGCGGGCGGTCTGTTCGGGAATGAAAATCCGCTTGCAGGGCGCCTTGGTCTTGCCAAACCGCTGTTTCAGCGCCGCGATGTTGTCGGTGACGCGGAGATCGGCGGCGACGACGACGGTGTCGAGCCGGGCATTCTGCAGCGCGCGATCGAGCAATGTCGCGGTGACTGAAAATTTCTTTTCCAGCATCAGCCGCAGCGGGTCGAGCTTGCGACTGCTGTCCGCGATAATATGAACTGCATCCGACATTTTAACGTCCGCTCTCCCGTCGGCATGAATGCAAGGCGCCAAAAACGAGGCCCGTGCAAAGGCCTGTGAATGACGAAAGTAAAAACTGGGCGATAACGCGCACGCCCCTGTTCAGGCGGGGGCGCCGATTTGGTCCGGGTTTGAAAGTCTGGAACGGCTTGCGCTATGCTGGACGAAGCCAGCTGATGCGGTTGGTGAAAAATGAATTCGTGAATAATTATGCTGTCGAGATCGGTAGCGAAGTTCGGCACAAAATTGCACCGGGTCATGTAGAAAGAAATACCACCTTGGCCTTAAAAGTTTCGTAAACGGAAGCCGCGCATTTGATCGGGCTTCGCCGCGATGGGACTTGCCACCGGCCGCGATCGCGGAACCTGGCGTTGTTGCCCTTTTTCTGAACGATTCAGGACCTATCTGCCAGTCAGGGCCGGCGGACGATGCCATCAAATTGCCTGGCGGGGTCGGTCAGGCTCTCGCTAACGTGCTGAAAATGCGATAGATTAGACCTAAGACGCAATGGGGCAGGCGCGCCGCTGAAGTCCTGGCCATCGCCGTGCACCGATCGATATCTCTACAACCGTGCCAAACCAGCACTGATTGATTGCTGACTGTCACCCAAACCTGATATTCGAGACCCCATGAACATGCTTGAAAAACCGCCGCAATCCGATGTCGCCGGCCCGATGGCCCGGCATCGCAGCACCCAGGTCATGGTCGGCAACGTCGCCGTGGGCGGCGGTGCGCCGATCGTCGTGCAGTCGATGACCAACACCGACACCGCTGACATCCAGGGCACCATCGAACAGGTCGCGGCGCTGTCGCGCGCGGGTTCGGAAATGGTCCGGATCACGGTCGATCGCGACGAGGCCGCCGCTGCCGTGCCCTACATCCGCGACGAGCTGCGCAAGCGCGGCATCACCACGCCGTTGATCGGCGATTTCCACTATATCGGCCACAAGCTGCTCGCCGACCATCCGGCCTGCGCCGAGGCGCTCGACAAGTACCGCATCAATCCCGGCAATGTCGGTTTCAAGGCCAAGCGGGATACCCAGTTCACCGACATCGTCGAGATGGCGCTGAAGTATAACAAGACGGTCCGGATCGGCGCCAATTGGGGCTCGCTCGATCAGGAACTTCTCACCAAGCTGATGGACGAGAACGCGCTGCTGGCTTCGCCGCGCGATGTCCGCGCCGTGACCCGCGAGGCGATGGTGCAGTCGGCTTTGCT
>JACMOT010000534.1 GCA_014377915.1 Tardiphaga sp. | reverse complement strand
TCGATGGGAAGCACCAAGCGGATCGGCACTGATGTGCGACGTTCCAAACCTGATGCGCGACGAGGTTTTCGACGAAGCCGACGAATGGCAGACCGCGTTTCAGATCTAATCAAGACAGCAGCTTTGGGCTAGAAGCGGCTACGAGCTTCTCTTTTCACCAATATTAACTCCTTGCATCGGCACAGTCTTTGAGCGACGTGCGGTTAAAAGGGCGCGGCCATTATGCACTACGTCCGCTGTGGATGGTCTCATCAACCGCCGCAGCGGAATCCATGGCTATTATCTTGAGCGGATACTGTCCGACGGGGCGAGCCTGCTCGATGGCAAGATTTCCACCACTTTTGGTGACAAAAGCCTTCAGACGATCGGAATCATCGCACCAAATTGTTTCGACCTCACCCTCGGTCCCGCGCTCACATTTGGCTGGATCGCGGGCGCTGCGTGGCTGCGGAATCGCCAGCGCAGTCGCGATGAACGAACGCTATGGCGCCAAGACGGGCTAGGACCGGCCGCCTGACGGGCGTTCAGGGAAAGATCGGAGGGCCCGCATGCGCAGTTCGGACATTATCGGGCGCAGGTACTGGAGCGCCTTCGAGGGGTTTTCGGTCATCGGAAAATGGCCCAGCTCCGGCATTTCCTGCACGACGGCGCCGGCGATCCACCCGGCGATGGCATGGGAATCGCTGACTGTTGCAGAGAAATCGTAGTGGCCAATCAGGAGAAACACCGGAATCTGTCGGCCGTCGATGCGTTTTGCGATCTGCTCGCCGTCAAATTCGTCCGAATAGAAGGCGAGATCGCCATCGTAGACGTCCGGCGCGCCCTGTGAGTAGATCCACGCTGCGCGCCGGCGATCCTCGGCCGGGCTCGACGGGTTCATCAGGCCGGGGACGTAGGCGGCGGAATGCCAGCCGCCATTCACGCTGGCGTGGGTCAGGTAGTCATTGCGTCGGCCGCGGGGCCGCAGCGGTGCCTCGAGGGCGATCACCGCGCTCACCAGTTCGGGGCGCTCGGCAGCGAGTGCCAGAGCGATGCCCGCTCCCATCGAACAGCCCATCACCACGACGGGTTCGCCGATCACCTGTTCGATGAAGCTTGCGCACCAGTCCAGATAGGTCGCCTGATCGAGCCGGTAGATGCCGCCATCCCAACCGGCGGGCGGCATGGAGCGGCCGTGATGTGGCATGTCGAAGCCGATCATCCGCCAGTCCTGGCCAAGCTGCGGGTCGCACATCACACCGTGAAACTGCCGCGTGTCGGCGCCTGCCGTATGCAGGCACAGCACCGGCGGGCCCGATCCGGCCGCTTCGGAATAGACCTCGGTCACTTGCCCGCCGGCGCTGCGCACGCGGTGATAGCGGCCTTCGAGAGGCGAAAGGTCTAATTCGGTTGCATGCGTCGGGTGAAGGTTCAAATTCACAAACACGGCTTCGAGGAAGGCGCGCGCCTGCGCGATCACCAGCGGGTTGCCGGTCACAGTGAAGTCCGGATTGCGCAGCTGGATCGACGAAAACGAATGATAGGTGGGCGGCGGCAGCGCCGCCAGCAACTTCTGCCATGCGGCTTCGTCGCCGCCCAGGACAATATCAGCTCCATCGCCCGCGACCACCACTGGCTGCCCATTCCGGCACGCGATCGCCACGCCCGCTGCGCCGATCCGAAACGCGATCGTGCAGCCAAGGCCCCGCGCAACCGAAAGGACCTCGGGCGCGGCGATCGCGCCCGCGAGGCGATTGCGCAGCTCATCGATCAGGGGCAGGGCCATGGCTGCCGCGTTAGCGCTTGGCGGTCAGGTAGCGACCGATCTCGACGTGGTCTGCCGATGGGCCCAGCACTTCAAGCGCCGCGTCCCAGAGCGCGGCGACTTCATCGGCCAGCGGCGCGCGGATGCCGATCTGATGCGCGAGTTCGTCCGCGGTTCGAATGTCCTTTGCCATCAACGCCAACGAAAATCCCGACGTGTACGTCCCGGGGATGACGAACTGCTTGAGCTTGTTCTCGGTCGAGTTGTTGCGGCCGGTCGAGGCGTTGAGCACGTCGACGAGCACGTTCGGGTCGATGCCGAATTGGCCCGCGACCGCGACGGCCTCGACGGCGGCTGCAAGGCCCGCCGCCGATACGTAATTGTTGAGCGCCTTGGCGGCGTGTCCGGAGCCGAGCGGGCCGGTGCGAAACACCGATTTCCCCATCGCGTTGAGCACCGGTTCGGCGCGATCGATGGTGGCTGCATCTCCGCCCGCCATGATCGCCAGCGATCCGTCGATCGCCCGCTTCACGCCGCCCGATACCGGGGCGTCGATGAAGGCGAGGCCGGCCTTGATCATCTCTTCGCCAAGCGCCCGCGTGCCCATCGGCGCCGACGAACTCATGTCGATCAACACGGTGCCCGGTGCGAGCTGGTCCTTGAGACCTTCGATCGCGGCGCGCACGATTTTGCCGTCGGGCAGCAGCGTGATAACGGCGGCAGCGCCTCGCGCCGCCTCGGTCACGCTCGCGGCGGAGGTCCCGCCGGCATCGGCGTGCTTGGCCCGCGCGTCGCCGGACGTATCGAAGCCCGTGACTTGATAGCCTGCGCGCGCTAAGCACGCGGCCATCGGGCGCCCCATGTTGCCGAGGCCGATCACGGCGATTTTGGCGGGCGGATGGATGGCGTCCAGTTTCGACACGGCGTTTCCCCTTGTGTTTTTTTGTTGTTAGCAGCGGCGAGACGTGGCCGGAATCACGTGCTGTCGCGTCGAAGCGCTTGCAGGGCGACCTCCGCCGCATTCTCGATGTGCTGCACGCAGGCCTGTTCGGCGCCTTGTTCGTCGCCGCTTTCGATGGCGACGAGGATGGTCTCGATTTCGCGAAGGCTGCGGCCGATTCGGTTGGCCTGGGTCATCGACGTCATGCGCAGCACCGTTACACGGTTCAGCAGCATCTTCAGGAACCGCTCGACGAAGATGTTGCCGCAGCCTTCCATCAGCGCGGCATAAAACTCGGTCTTGGCGGCCAGCAGGTCGCTGCGGTCGTCGTGACCGGCGACGGTGCCCATGATCTCGAACTGCCTGCGCAGGCGCGCGATAATATCGGGATCGCGCCGCCGCGCGCATTCGCGGCCGGCATAGCCCTCCAGCAGTGCGCGCAGGTCGTAGAGCTGCTCGGCTTCTTCCACGGTGATGGTCGAGACGATCGGCCCGCGGTGCGGAATCGTCGTGACCAGCCCTTCCGCCTCTAGCTGCCGCAGCGCCTCCCGGATCGAGGTGCGCCCGACCCCGACCTGCTCGCACAGTTCGCGCTCGATCAGCCGCTGGCCGGGCTTGAACAGGCCGCTGCCGATCGCCGAGCGCAGCCGGTTTTCCACCAGCATCCGCAAACTGGTCGATTCCCGGGAGACATTGAGTTCGGATTCGATTTTCGCCATGCGTGAAGTTCACTGTCTCTCAGACAATCTGTCAAGCTGCTTGACGGATAGCAGATTTCGTGCGGAAACTCGTTCCAGAGCCGCAAAGGCCGTTCGATCGGGGAGAGTAGAAATGACCAAGCCCTTATTCCGCGCTGGCGGTCTCAACCGCCGCGCATTGCTGGCCGGGACGGCTTCGCTGCTGGCCAGCCCGATGATCGTGTCGTCCGCGCGCGCGCAGGCCAAGCCGATCAATATCGGCGTCATCATGCCGCTGTCGGGCGCCAACGCGCAGTTCGGTATCAATTCCCGCAACGGCATCGAACTGGTCGCCGACGAGATCAATGCGGCCGGCGGCATCAAGGCGCTGGGCGGCGCGAAGATCAATCTGATCGTGGCGGATGCGACTTCGACACCGACCACGGCGGGCACCGTGGCGCAGCGCTTGATTACCCAGAACGAGGTCTCGGCGATCCTCGGCGCGTTCGCGTCGTCGCTGACCATCGCCATTTCGGAAGTCACCGAGCGCCGCGACATTCCGCTGCTCACGATGTCCTTTGCCGACCAGATCACCGGGCGGGGCTACAAGAACATCTTCCAAATCGTCGCCAAGGCGTCGGCGATCGGCAAGGCGCAGCTCGATTATACGGTGGCGATCGCCCAGGCCTCGGGTGCCAAAATCGACAGGATCGCGATCATGTACGAGGACACAGCCTACGGCACGGCGCAGGCCGGCGGTCTGCGCGCCGCGGCGAAAGCGGCCAATATCGAAATCGCGATGGACGATGCCTATCCGCTGGGGATCACCGACACCACGCCGCTGATCAACAAGCTGCGCGCCTCGGGGGCCCAGGCGGCGTTCCCGGTCTCCTACCTCAACGACAGCCTGCTGTTGATCCGTACGATGCGCCAGCAGCGCATCACCATGCCTGCGATCGGCGGTGCGGCCGGCTACGTCATTCCGGATTTCGAAAAGGGCCTCGGCGAATTTGCCGAAAACGTGCTCTCCATCTCACCGGCCAATTACGACCTGGCGCCGGATTTCACCGAGCGTTTTCGCAAGCGTTACGGCTACTTCATGGTCCATGAGGCGCTCGAACATGCCGTGGCCCTCGACGTGCTGGTGCAGGCGATCGAAAAAGCCAAGTCTTCCAAGGCCGAAGACATCACGATGGCGCTGCGTGGAGCCAAGTTCACCGGTGGCTGGACCAACGCCATGACCGGCGGCGCAGTCGAGTTTGACAGCACCGGCCTCAACGTTCTGTCGGTCCCGGTGATGGTGCAATGGCGCAACAAGGAATTGGTCACGGTGTGGCCGAAGGATGTCGCCAAGAGCAGTGCGGTCTGGAAATCCTGATAGCTGACGAAAGATCGCCGTGTCACTTTTGCAGGCAATCCTCGACGGCTTCCTGGTCGGCGGTGTTTATGCGGTCATCTCGATCGGCCTCACCCTGGTGTACGGGGTGATGGGCATCGTGAATTTCGCGCAGGCGGAATTCCTGATGATCGGCATGTTCGTCGCCTGGTTCGCCTGGGCCTATCTCGGGCTCGACCCGGTGATTGCCGCACCGCTGTCCTTTGCGGTGGCGTTCGGCATCGGCTGGCTGGTACAGGGGCAACTGATCGCGCGCGTTCTCAAAGCGCCATCGGTAGCGCAGATCTTTCTCACGGTCGGTGTCCTGATCGTGCTTGAAAACGGATCGCTGCTGCTGTTCGGCTCGCAATTCCGCTCGGTCACCACCTCCTATCAGACGATGTCGCTCTCGCTCGGCGGGCTGTTCGTCAGCGTGCCATATCTGATTGCCTTCGCGATGTCGTTGGCCTGCGGCGTGGCCCTGTGGTGGTTCATGCGCACCAGCTGGTTCGGCCGGGCGATGCGCGCCACCGCGCAGAACCCGATGGCCGCGCAACTGATGGGGATCGATACTGCGCTGATGTACAAGATCGCCTTTGCACTGGGCGTCGGCCTCACGGCGTTCGGCGGCGCGGTGATCCTGCCCTACGTCACTGTGTTTCCCGGCGTCGGCGGTCAGTTCGTCGTCCTGATGTTCACCGTCGTCGTGCTCGGCGGTCTTGGGAGCGTCGCCGGCGCGGTTGTCGGCGGGCTGTCGGTCGGCGTCATCCAGGCGCTGTCGTCGCTGTTCTTTCCGATCCAGTTGCAGAACCTCATCCTGTTCATTGTCTTCATTGCCGTGCTTGCAGTCAGGCCGCAGGGCCTCGTGGGGGCCAGCCGATGAAGCGCGCGATCGCGATAGTGGCGGTCATCGCCGTGGCCTGTGTGTTGCCGCTGTTGCTCAACCCGACCGGCTACTGGATCCGCGTGCTGACCTTCACGCTCCTGTTCGCCGCGATGGCGCAGGCCTGGAACCTGATCGGCGGGCTCGCCAACCAGACATCGCTCGGTCATGCGGCATTCTTCGGCATCGGCGCCTACACCTCGACGTTGCTGCTGGTAAAGTTCGGCATCAGCCCGTGGATCGGCATGTTCGTCGGCGGCGTGCTCGGCGGTCTCGCCGCGCTGATGATCGCGATCCCGACCATGCGTCTGCAGGGCCATTATTTCGCGCTGGCGACGCTGGCCTTCGGCGAGGTAATGCGGGTGATCGCCAATGTCTGGGCCCCGCTCACGGGTGGCCCGGGCGGACTTTCGGTGCCGTTCAAGCCGCCGAGCGTATTCGGCTACTCGTTCAAGCAATTGCTGCCCCACGCTTACATCGCGCTGGCTGCGCTGATCATCGTCACGATCATTTTCGAAACGATCCGGCGCAGCGCTATGGGCTACCGGTTGCGCGCTATCAAGGAAAATCCGGCCGCCGCCGAAGTGATCGGCATCGACACGACGACGGTGAAGCTGCAGACCGCCGTGATCTCCGGCGTATTGATGGCCATGCTGGGCACGCTGTATGCGCAGGTCGCGGTGTTCTTCGATCCCGACACCGTGTTCAGCGCTGCGACGATCTCGATACGCGTGGCCCTGATCGCCATTCTCGGCGGCGTCGGCACGGCGGTCGGGCCGATCCTCGGCGCGCTGTTCATCATTCCGGTCGAGGAACTGATGAACGACCTATTCTCGTCGGGCGCGGCCGGCCTGTCGCAGCTCATTTTCGGCATCATCCTGATCGCAGTCATCCTGTGGCGGCCGCGCGGCTTCATCACGGTATTCGACAGCCTGATGGCGCGGTTTGCGGGCAGGGGGCGCCCATGAGCATTCTCGAGGTGCGCGGCGTATCGAAGCGTTTCGGTGGCCTGCAGGCATTGGCTGACGTGACGTTCGCCGTGCCGAAAGGGCAGATCGTCGGGCTGATCGGGCCGAACGGTGCCGGCAAGACGACGTTCTTCAGCACGCTGGTCGGTCTCATCCGGGCCGACAGCGGCACGGTCCTGCTTGACGGCACCTGCCTCGTCGGCGAGAAGCCGCACAAGGTCGCGGCACTCGGCATGACCAAGACGTTCCAGAACGTGGCGTTGTTCGCCGAAAGCTCGGTGCTCGACAACGTGCTGACCGCGGGGCTGCTGCGCCACGATGTCGAAACGGCGCGCCGGGAAGCGTTGATCTGCCTTGATCGCGTCGGGCTGCGCTCCGTCGCGCACAAGCTGGCCGGCAACCTGTCGTTTCCGGAGCGCGCACGGGTCGAACTGGCGCGTGCGTTGTGCACCGGCCCCAAGGTCCTGCTGCTCGACGAAGTGATGGCCGCGCTCAATCCGGTCGAGATGCAGGAGATCATGGATTTGATTCGCCGGCTGCGCGACGACGGCATCACCCTCCTGGTCGTCGAGCACCATATGCGCGCGATCATGACGGTGTGCGATCGCATCCTGGTGCTGAACTTCGGCAAGCTGCTCGCCGACGGCCCGCCGCGCGAAGTCGCCAACGATCCCGCTGTGGTGGAGGCCTATCTCGGCCGCTCATTGGAGGCACGCACATGACTGCGTCGCAGCCGCTGCTCGAGATCAGGGGACTGTGCGCCGGCTACGGCGAGATCGAGGTGCTGCACGGCATCGACCTCGAAGTGCAGGACGGCGAGTTTGTCTGCATCATCGGCGCCAACACCGCCGGCAAGAGCACTATCCTGCGGGCGATCTCGCGGTTGGTGCCCCATGTTACCGGCTCGCTGCGCTTTGCCGGGGCCGATCTCGCCGGGCACGCCTCGCACGAGATCCCGAAGCTGGGCATCGCCCACGTCCCCGAAGGCCGCCATGTGTTTTCCGAGATGATGGTGGAGGAAAACCTGATGCTGGGCGCGTTCACCGCGCGCCACGCCGCGGACCTGGCGTCGCGCATGGAAGCAGTCTTCGAGCTTTTTCCGCGGCTGCGCGAGCGGCGTGGACAACTCGCCGGCACGTTGTCCGGCGGCGAGCAGCAGATGGTCGCGGTCGGGCGCGCGCTGATGCTGCGGCCAAAACTGCTGCTGCTCGACGAGCCGAGTCACGGCCTGGCGCCGAAAGTGGTCGAGGAGATGCACGACGCCTTCACGAAGATCCATGCCGGCGGCACCTCGATCCTGCTGGTCGAGCAGAATGTCGGGCTGGCGCTCGACGTCGCCACCCGCGGCTACGTGCTGGAGAGCGGCCGCGTCGCGCTGCAGGGCACGTCGGCCGAACTGAACGCCAATCCCGCCGTGCGCGCCGCCTATCTCGGCATATGATCGCCTACGACCGCAAATGAACGACCCTCACCACGGAAGGAAGACCCATGAGCTACGACCAGAAGATCACCCTCGGCGGCATGTTCGATATTGGCCTGGCAGCGCGGCGCGAAGTGCTCGGTGCGGCCTATGTCGACAAGTCGATGCAATCGACCAACGACTTCATGATGTCGTTCCAGCACATCACCACGGAATGGTGCTGGGGCTACGCCTGGAATCGTCCCGGCCTCGATCGCAAGACCCGCAGCATGCTCAACCTGGCGATGCTCACCGCGCTGAACCGCGCGCCGGAAATCAAGCTGCATACCCGCGGCGCGATCACCAACGGCGTCACTGTGGATGAGATCAAGGAAGTGCTGCTGCACGCCACGGTGTACTGCGGCATCCCGGCCGGCCTCGACGCGTTCAAAGCGGCCAATGAAGTGCTCAAGGAAATGGGCAAGGTCGACTGAGAACGATTACTACTGTTCCCCGGACGCGGTGCGATGCGCCGCCGTTTGGCGGCGTGGTGCGCCGCAAAGCCGGGGTCCCGGTTGTTCCCGCAACTATGCGCCGGGGTCCGGGTTCTGCGGAGCGGCATGCGGCGATGCAAGAGCATCGCCTGAGAATGCCGCACCGCGTCCGGGAAACGCGATCATGCAAACGACCGCGATGGTGGCAGGTGCAAGGCGTAGGCGTCGGCGGCGCCGGAAGCGCGGGGATAGATCTCGCGCACCAGCGGATCGTGCCCGGGAATGATGCGGTCGGGATGGCCGGCGAGGCGTTCGCAGGTGGTCCAGCCGTCGCACATGTCGCCGATATTGTAGACGATCGGAAACGGGCTGCGGCGCTGCAGGTTGCCGTAATAATGCGCGGCATCCGACGCCAGCACCACGGGGCCGCGCGCGGTCATCACGCGCACCACCTGCAGCCCGTCGGAATGGCCGCCGACGCGGTGCAGCGTGACACCATCGACGACCTCGCCATCGCCGTTGTGGAAGGTCACGCGCTCGTTGAAGACATGGCGGACCATCAGCGTCACGTCCTCCGCCGAAAACGGATGCCGCAGCAGGCCGTTGCACATGCAGCGCCCCGTGGCGTAGCTCATCTCGCGGTCCTGCAGATGAAACCGCGCGTTCGGAAACCGGTCGAGATTGCCGGCATGGTCGTAATGCAGGTGGGTAACGATGACATCGCGGATGGTCGCGGCATCGACGCCGAAGGCGGCCAGCGCATCGACCGGGTTGATGGTCAGCTTGCGGCTGCGGCTTTGCGCGGCCGCTTCATTGAAACCCGTATCGACTAGGATGTCGCGGCCTTCACCGCGGATCAGCCAGATGAAGTAATCGAGATCGGCGGCGGCGGTGTCGTGCGGGTCGGGCTGCAGGTAGTTCATCTGCGGGGTGCGCGGCGTCATGGTCGCGTAGCGGATCGCGTAGATCTCGTTGGTGCCGCTCATGCGCTTCTCTCCCGTTTGTTTTTTAGCATAAAGCCACGGCTATGGCGCAAGGGTCAAATCAAAGCCGGCGTTCCGGTAGCAGGCGTGGTGCGCGAGCCGCGCACGTCGTAACTCCAGCAAGATAATTTCGGCGGGTGGAACTTTTGGACATGCGAAATCAGTCTGCCGCAGCGCTAGGAGTCACGACGCTGTCACGCTAGTCTGTCGCCACAACAAACGCCGCAGAACGCTGCCGGGGTCACCGTCAATGGCAGGGTGGGGTAGACGATGACGTCTTCCTTGGCGCGGATACCTTCGATGATCCTCGCATAGGTCTCGGCGTCGTCGTTCTGAAAGCCGGTCGCGGCATCATAGGCACGGACGTGAATGATCGCGGCGCCTTCGCGCGCGCAGGCGATTTCGTCGGCGATGCAATCCGACACGGCGATCGGAATCAGCGGCTGCCGTGATCGCGACCACGGCCCGTTGATCGCCGCTTCGAGCCAGGTCGGTGTCATGGGTGCAGTCCTGCAATTTCAAAGGTGGTGATGATAGCACGGAGGAGACTGCATCGGGTCCCCCGCCGCACGACAGCCGCTATCTGGCAGCGAGGCGCTGACATCATCGTGTTTGAGGTTTCGAGCGCGGCAGGCCAGGTATGGCTATTGCTGTGATTTCAGCCCTGCCGTTTCGATGATCGGCGCCCACTTCGCGATTTCCAGCTTGAGCTGGTTGCCGAGCTCCGCCGGCGTCGATCCAACCGGATCGGCGCTGAGATCGCGCAGGCGCTGCTGGAGTTCCGGATCCGCAACCGCCTTGCGCAACTCGGCGCTTAGCCGCTCCGTGAGGCCCGGCGCCATTCCGGCGGGCCCGAACACCGCGTTCCACGTATAGGTCTCGAAATCCGGCAGGCCCTGTTCGGCGATGGTGGGTAGATCCGGGAACGACGGCGAGCGCGTCTTGGTTGTCACCGCCAGCGCGCGCGCGGTCCCCGCCTTGATGAAAGGCGCGGCGCCGCTGAGCACGTCGAACAAAACCGGGATCTGGTTGCCGATCAGGTCATTCATCGCGGGCGCGCCGCCGCGATACGGCACGTGTCCCATTTTCACCTTGGCCTGAACGTTGAACAGTTCGCCCGACAGGTTGGGCGGCGTGCCGACGCCGGACGAGCCGTAGCTGAATTTGCCGGGTTCGGCACGGATCAGCGCGATCAGTTCGCCGACATTGGCGGCCTTGATCTGCGAGGACACTATCAGGACGTTCGGTACGGTGGCGATCATCGAAATGGCGGTAAAATCCTTCAGCGGATCGTAAGGCGGTTGCTTTGCCATCAGCGGGTTGATGGTATGCGTCGAGATCGTTCCCATCAGCAGCGTTGTGCCGTCCGGCGCGGCCCGCGCCACGCGTGCCGCGCCGACCACCCCGCCGGCGCCGGTGGCGTTCTCGATCACGATCGACTGACCGATCTGCTCGGACACCTTTTTGGCGACCAGCCGGCTGACGATATCGGTCGCCCCGCCGGCCGCGAACGGCACCACCAGCGTGATCAGCCCCTTGGGCAGATCCCCCGGCCCCTGCGCGCGAAGCGGCGTGGCAAGGCCCGCCGTCGCCAATGCCAGCGTGCTGCAAAAGGTTCGCCGGGAGAGACCTGTAGTCATAAGATGCCTTTCGTTGCGTAGCACCGCTGCCGCGATTGTTGGCTTGGCCATCGAATGCGCCGAGTGAGACAGATCCCGGTGGCGCTCACGCCTTGACCAGATAGCAACCGGATTCATTGAGCGGTTTGGTGGCTTCGTCGGCGGAGGCGGTCGAGACCACCTTGCAATAGTCCCACGCGCCCTTGCTCTCGGCCGGCGACTTTACTTCCAGCAGATAGGCCGGCAGAGCGGCGCGGCCGTCCATGCGGACCGATCCGGGACCAAAGGCGTCGTCGACGGACGGCAACTCTTTCATCTTCGCCACCACCGCCGCGCCGCTCTTCTTCGCCGTGCCGG
>JACMOT010000533.1 GCA_014377915.1 Tardiphaga sp. | reverse complement strand
GCCGAGTTCTCGGCACAAGGTGGCATAGACCGCGAGCGTCGTGCCCATGTTCATGGCATTGCCGACCGCCTTGCCGATCACAGTGTGCGGGCGGTGGACGCTCCAGGTGAAGCCGTCGCGCTTGGCGGCGGCGAACACTTCATCCTCCTGCGCATAATAGAAATTCTCGACGTCCAGCCGACCTTGCTCCTCGCGGAACGGCGTCTGTGGCAAGACGCCCTTCCCATAAGCCTCGAACGGCCCGAGATAATGTTTGAGTCCCGTGACGAGCGCGACATGACGCGGCCCTTGGGCATCGCGCAAGCCGTCGAGCAGATTGCGCACCATCGCGGCGTTGACGCGGATGTTCTCGGCTTCGCTATCCTGCCGCAACCATGTCGTGATGAACACCGCGTCGGGGCGGAGACCCGCCAGCGCAGCCTTGGTGACGGCGGCGTCCTGCAAATCGGCGGCGAGCGGCGAGACACCCGCCTGCTGAACGGGCCGCCGCGCGAGGCCGTGGACGCTCCAGCCCCGCTCGACCAGCAATGTGGCGGTCGCGCTGCCGACGATGCCGCTTGCCCCCACAACCAATGCGGTTCGGGCCATAGTCTTTCTCCGATGGTGATGAAGCACGCGACGTACGCCGTGTGCGTGCAAGCGCACAGCAACCGGCGAGGTTCCGTTAATTCTTCAACCGCCAGCCGCTCTTGAAGATCCACGAAATCACACCGAGACACGCCACCAGGAAGAGCGCCGTCACGCCCAGGCTCAAGCCGACCGCCACATCGCCGCGCCCGAAAAACGCCCAACGGAAGCCGCTGATCAGATACACGACCGGATTGAAGAGGCTGATCGTGTGCCACGGCTGTGGGAGGACGCTGATCGGGTAGAAGGACCCGCCGAGGAAGGTCAGTGGCGTGATCAGCAGTGCGGGTACGAAGTTCAACTGCTCGAAACTCTTCGCCCACACGCCGATGATGAAGCCGAACAGGCTGAACGTCACGCTGGTCAGCAACAGGAATGCGACCATCGCCAGCGGATGAACGATATGCAGCGGCACGAAGAGCGATGCCGTGCCGAGGATGATGAGGCCGAGGATGATCGACTTGGTCGCCGCCGCGCCGACATAGCCGACCACCAGCTCCATCGCCGAAACGGGCGCCGAGAGCAGTTCGAACATCGTGCCGGTGAATTTCGGGAAGTAGATGCCGATCGAGGCATTGGAGATGCTCTGCGTCAGCAGCGACAGCATCATCAGGCCCGGCACGATGAACGCGCCGTACGGCACCCCATCCACTTGCTTGATCTGCGAGCCCAGCGCGCCACCGAACACCACGAAATAGAGCGAGGTGGTGATGACCGGGGTGACGAGGCTCTGCCACAGCGTCCGCAGCGCGCGCGCCATTTCGAAGCGGTAGATCGCCCAGATGCCGTGAGTGTTGATCGCGGGCGCCTTGGTGGTTGTGCTCACGCCGCATCCTCCCGCTCGACCAAGCCTACGAAAATATCCTCGAGGCTCG
>JACMOT010000532.1 GCA_014377915.1 Tardiphaga sp. | reverse complement strand
GCGTGACCTGCTGCTGGCCGCACCCGCCGGCGCCCGCGTCACCATGGGGCTCGATCCCGGCTTCCGCTCCGGCGTCAAGGTCGCCGGGATCGGAGCCACCGGCAAGGTGGTCGATACGCTTGCTATCTATCCGCACGAGCCGCAGCGGCAGTGGGACGCCGCGCTGGCGACGCTGGGCAAGCTCGCCGTCAAGCACAAGGTCGATCTGATCGCGATCGGCAACGGCACCGCCTCGCGCGAGACCGACAAGCTGGCGATGGAGCTGGTCAAGCTGCTGCCGGATTTGAAGATGTCGAAGATCGTGGTGTCGGAAGCCGGCGCCTCGGTGTATTCGGCCTCGGCCTTCGCTTCCGAAGAACTGCCGGAGCTCGACGTGACGCTGCGCGGCGCGGTGTCGATCGCGCGGCGACTACAGGATCCGCTGGCGGAGCTGGTGAAGATCGATCCCAAGGCGATCGGCGTCGGCCAGTACCAGCACGATCTCGGTGAATCGAAGCTGGCGAAATCGCTCGACGCGGTGGTGGAAGACTGCGTCAACGGCGTCGGCGTCGACGTCAATACTGCTTCCGCGCCGCTGCTGGCGCGCGTTTCGGGCATCGGCTCCGGCCTGGCGCAGAGCATCGTGCAGCATCGCGACGCCAACGGCCCGTTCAAGTCGCGCAAGGCGCTGAAGGACGTGCCGCGGCTCGGGCCGAAAGCGTTCGAGCAATGCGCGGGCTTTTTGCGCATCAGCGACGGCGAGGATCCGCTCGACAAGTCCGGCGTGCATCCGGAAGCCTACCCGCTGGTGCGAAAGATTCTGGCGGCGACCAAGAGCGACATCAAGGCGTTGATCGGCAATGCCGAAATTCTCCGCACGGTGCAGCCGAAGTCCTTCGTCGACGACACCTTTGGCTTGCCGACCGTGACGGATATTCTGCGCGAATTGGAAAAGCCCGGCCGCGATCCCCGTCCCGCCTTCAAGGCGGCGGTGTTCATGGAAGGCGTGGAGAAGCTGAGCGATCTCAAGCCCGGCATGATCCTGGAAGGCACCGTGACCAACGTCGCGGCGTTCGGCGCCTTTGTCGATATCGGCGTGCATCAGGACGGGCTGGTGCACATCTCGGCGATGTCGCACACCTTCATCAAGGACCCGCGCGAAGTGGTGAAGTCCGGCGACATCGTCAAGGTGAAGGTGCTTGAAGTCGAGGTCGCGCGAAAACGCATCGCGCTGAGCCTGCGGATGGACGATGCCGTGGGGCCCAAGGCCGAACGCCCGCAGGGCGACCGCGGTCCGCGCGTGCCGGAGCGGCAGAAGATGAGTTCGTCGGCGCCAATCAAGCCGGGTGAAGCGGCACCGGGCGGCGCCTTTGCGGAAGCCCTGCGCCGCGCCGCGGAAAAGGGCGCGGGGAAGTCGAAATAGGAGCGACGAGCGCTGTGGCTCTTCACCTCTCCCCGCTCTTCCGCGGGGAGAGGTCGGCATCGCGCGTCAGCGCGCATGCCGGGTGAGGGGCTGCCAGCGTTTCACTCACAAGAGCCCCTCACCCCAGCCCTCTCCCCGCAAGCGCGGGGCGAGGGAGCGCACGGCTGGTGCGCTACTTCGCCAATTGCACCGCCAGCGCCAGAATATCCTCGTCGCAATTCCTTGCGCCGATGATCGACAGGCCGAGCGGGCAGCCATCGAGCGTGGCGGCCGGAATCGAAATCTGCGGCAGGCCGGCATGGCCGGCGAGGCACAACAGCTCGATGGCGCGGAAGCGGAAGGTATCGAGCTGGTCGGCCGGGGTGTTGAGCAAGGGCGCGATGCCCGGCGAGGTCGGCAGCACCATCACGGTGTCCGGTGTCATCAGCGACAACAATCGCGCGACAATGGTTTCGCGCAATGCCTTGGCGGCGGCGATCTCGGCCGTGTCCATCAATGCCGCGGCCGCGAAGCGTTCCTTGACGCCGGGGCCGAATTTCGGCTTCGTCGCCAAAATCCATTCGCCCTGCGCGGCCCAGGCCTCTTCCGACTGGATGACGCGAAACACGTTGCGCCACGCGGCGATATCGCCGCTCGCGACATCGACCGCCTCGCTGGTGCCGACCAGCGCCAGCAATTTGTCAACCGAGGGCCGCAGCGCGGCGGTGACACGGTCATCGATCGCCGCGAACAGATCGCGCGCCACCAGCACCTTGGTGATCTTGCGCGGCGCGCGGGCGCCGTCGAGCAACACATCGCCGATTGTCTGCATCATGTCGGCGCTGCGCGAAAACCAGCCAGCCGTGTCGTAGCTCGGCGCCAGCGGCACGGCAGCCGCGAGCGGGATGCGGCCATGGGTGGTGCGGATGCCATAGACGCCGCAATAGCTGGCGGGCAGCCGCCCCGAGCCGCCGGTGTCGGAGCCAATCGCAAAATCGACCAGTCCGCCGGCGGTGGCCGACGCCGAGCCGCTGGAGGAGCCGCCGGGAATCCGGCCGGGCGCGGCCGGATTGGTCGGCGTGCCGTAATGCGCGTTCTCGCCGTTCAGGCTCCACGCCAGTTCGTCGGTGTGGGTCTTGCCGACGAATGTGCCGCCGGCCGCGAGCAGGCGATCATAGATTGGCGTCGAGAGGGTGGGCACCGGATGCGTCGCCAGCCATTCCGGGCTGCCGGCGGCGGTCGGCAGGCCCTTGATGTCGTAAAAGTCCTTCACGGCGAAGCTCAAGCCCGCGAGTGGGCCTTCATTCGTCGTCCGCACATCGATGCGGCCATGGGCGACAAAGGCATTCAGCGTGTCGTTGATCGGCATCGAGATCTCCGTGAATCAGTTCGTGGGCCGGTGCAGCGTGGCGGCGGGCCTGGTGAAGGTGCGAACGCCGCGCTTCAGCCCGAACAGAGGCTGCGCGACCTCGCATACCGCCTCCGCCTTGGTGGCACAATCCAGCACCACGAGGTCGGCGGGGTTACCGACCTTGATGCCGTAATCGCCGCGGTTGAGCAGCCGGGCCGACGCCGACGTCACCATGTCG
Organism: Tardiphaga sp.; assembly: GCA_014377915.1. The sequence goes on along the minus strand of JACMOT010000532.1, from coordinate 6,658 downwards.
AGACAGAAAGCGAGTTCGTCTGACGTGCCGACCTGCAGCACATTGGCATAGAGGTTGATCATCCGGATCAGCGAGACATCGCCGAACGGTGTGAATGGATTGAGGACGTTGTTGGTGGAGACGTTGGCGTTGACGCCGAGCGCGCGCAGTTTGTGAGCCGCGGTAACGCCGCGCGGCACGTTGAATTCGTGGTCGCGGGCGGTGAGGAACAGGTCGGTGGCCGGCAGCACGGTGACCGCGACGCCGGCATCGGCGAGGCGTTTCGCCGCGGCCTCGAAGCCGGCCCTGGGCATCGCGGACAGCTTCGTCACATGGCCGATGGCCACGCGACCGCCCCAGCCGGTGGCCGTCGCCATGCGGCAGACCTCGTCGAGGTCGAGATGGGTGGGATCGAGCGCGAAATCGAGATGGAAATCGATGTCGGTGCCAAATGTCTTTGCCATTTCGAAGATCCTGGCAATCTGGCCGTGCGAATCCTTGTCCATATAGGGCGCACCGCCGACCACGTCGGCGCCCTCTTTCATCGCCCGCAGCATGATGTCCTCGCAGCCGGGATCGTCGAGCAGGCCTTCCTGCGGAAACACGCAGAGCTGCAGATCGATCGCCCAGGCATAGTCCGCCTTGAGTTGCTTGAGCGCGCGAAAACTGGTGAGGCCGACGCGGGGATCGACCTCGACATGGGTGCGCATCTGCGTGGTGCCGTGCTTGATCGCCTTCTCCAGCGTCTGCGAAGCGCGGGCGTAGACGTCCTCCTCGGTGAAGCCGCGCTTGGCCCTGGCGACTTCGCCGATCGCCTCCGCCAGCGTGCCCTGCTCGCAATTGCAGCGGCCGAGCAGGCAGGACTTGTCGAGATGGATGTGGGTTTCGACGAAACCGCCAACGACGAGGCGACCGGCCAGATCCTGTTCCGGCGCGCTCTTGGGGAGGTCAGCTTCAATAGCGGTGAAGCGGCCGTGACGGATGCCGATATCGGCGATGCCCGCGCGATCGACGATGGCGGCGTTGCGCAGGATGAGGTCGAAGGTCATACCGGAATTCCTTGGGTAGCGATTAGAAGCGCGTCAGTTGGGCTGAGTGATATCGTGTCCCGGACGCGGTGCGGCGCGAAGTGCCGCTCCGCAGAGCCGGGATCCCGGTTTGTTGCCTGCACAATCGGGACCCCGGCTCTGCGGCGCACCACGCCGCAAAGATGCGGCGCGCTGCACCGCGTCCGGGGAACGACCGCGTTGTAGAGCTGGGTGTCTTGCATCTACGACGCATGGCCGAGATAGGCGGCCTCGACTTCGGGATCGCGCGCGAGATTTTCCGCGCTGTCCTCGCGGACGATTTTTCCGGAGTCGATGACATAGCCGCGATCGGCGACGGCGAGAGCCAGCACCGCCATCTGGTCGACCAGCAGAATCGTGATGCCCTCGTCGCGGAGGTCGGCGAGCACGTCGAACAATTCCTGGATCATCGCCGGTGCCAGCCCCAGCGACGGCTCGTCGAGCAGCAGGATGCGCGGCTTCGCCATCATGCCGCGGGCAATCGCCAGCATCTGCTGCTCGCCGCCACTCAGCAGCCCGGCCCGGCTGCCAAGCCGATCGCGCAGCCGCGGGAAGCGCTTCAGCAGCGCCTCGATCTCGGTGGCGTAGTCGACGTCCTTGCGGGTGTTGGCGCCGAGCTCGAGATTGTCCCACACGGTCATCTCCGGAAACACCTGGCGGCCTTCCGGCACCAGCGCGAGGCCGCGCGCGGCGATGCGATGCGCCTCGTGGCGCTCGATCCGGACATCATCGAGAATGACGTCGCCTTCCACCGGCCGCAGCAATCCAGCCACCGCGCGCATCATGGTCGACTTGCCGGCGCCATTGGCGCCGATCAGCGCCACCATCTCGCCGGGCTTGACCTCGAAATTGAGTTTCCGCAGCACCGGTGCCGCGCCATAGCCGGCGGACAGATCGATCGCGGTGAGCACGGCATCCTGCGATCCGGCCCATGGCGCGATGCGCGCGCGGGCCTGCATGCCGGCGGCGCCGAGATAGGCGGCGAGCACTTTCGGATCGTGGCGGATCTGGTTCGGCGTGCCGGCGGCAATCGGACGGCCGGCGCCGAGCACCACGATGTGGTCGGAAATGCCCATCACCAGCCGCATGTCATGCTCGACCAGGATCACGGCGATGCCGACATCGGCGATCCGGCGCAGCAATCCGCTCAGCGCTTCCTTGTCGGAGGCCATCAGCCCGGCGGCGGGCTCGTCGAGCAGCAGCACCCGCGGCCGCATCGCCAGCGCGCGGGCGATCTCGACCAGCCGGCGATCGACATGCGGCAGGTCGCCGGCGATGGCGGCGAGCGCCCCCTTGTAGCCGACAAAGGCGATCAGCGCCTCGGCGGCGTCCTCATCGCTCGACGTGGCGGCGGCCGACAGCATCGAGCCGAGCTGGCCGCGTCGCATCGCGATCAGCACATTGTCGAGCACGCTCATGGTCTCGAACAGTTTGGTGGTCTGGTAGGTGCGGCCGATGCCGGCGCGCGCCACCTGCCACGCCGGCGCGCCGGCAAGTTGCTCGGCGCCGAGGCGAATGCTGCCGCTGTCCGGCCGGTAGAAGCCGCCGATCATGTTGAGCACGGTGGTCTTGCCGGCGCCGTTCGGGCCGATCACGCTGGTCACCCGCCCCTGCGCGGCGCTGAAGGACACATTCGATGCCGCCTTGATGCCACCGAAGCTGATGCCGATGTCGCGCACTTCCAGCGCCGCGCGATCATTGCCGGAAGTCAGAAACGCCGCGACATCGATTCCGCCCGGTTCGGCGGCGCGCGGATTGGCGCGGCGGAACAGCCGCGCCAATGTGCCGAGCACGCCTTCCGGCGCCAGCCACAGCACCACCAGCAGCAGCGCGCCGAAGAACAGCAGCCGGTATTCGGCGAGATGGGAGAGCAGCTCCGGCAACACCACGGTGATCACCGCGCCGACCGCGGGGCCGAGCACCCAGCCGGCGCCGCCGACGATGCAGGCGAACAGGAACAGGATCGATTGCGAGAACGGAAACGAATCCGGCGACACGAACGCCAGCAGGGACGCGAAGATGCCGCCGGCGAGGCCGGCGAACACCGCCGACAGCATGAACGCCGCGGCCTTGACGGTGACCGGATTGAGGCCGATCGAGCGCGCCGCCACCTCGGCGTCGCGCACCGCGACCATCGCCTTGCCCCACGCCGAGCGCGCCAGACGATAGAACAGATAGGTCGACGCTCCGGCGATGGAAATCGCCAGCAGCGCGATCTCGCGCTCGGCGAACATCACGGAGCCCAGCATCGGCGACGGCAGGCCCATCAGCCCGTTGGAGCCGCCGGTGACGCCGCGCCACTCGATCGACAGATGCTGCACGATGAAGGCAAAGGCGATGGTGACCATCGCCAGATAGGGCCCGCTGACGCGCAGCGCCGGCAGCGACAGCAACAGCCCGATGGCGCCGGAGATCAGGCCGGCGAGCGGCAGCGCGAGCCAGAAGCTGAAACCCTTCAGCGTCAGGATCGCCACCGTATAGGCGCCGATGGCATAGAAGCCGACATGGCCGAGCGAGATCTGGCCGGTGAGGCCGACCAGGATATTGAGGCCGACGCCGACGATCGCCGTCAGCGCCACCATCGCCAGCACGAACGGCACATAGCCCTCGGCCCTGGCGGCGTACAGCAGCGCCGCGCCGGTCAGCGCCAGCACCGCCAGCGGCATCGCAAAATCCCACAGCGAAAAGCGCTTCATCGTCAGACCTTGTTGATCGCGGCACGACCGAACAACCCGTTGGGCATCCAGGCAAGGGCTGCGATGACAATCGAGAACACCACGATCTGGGTATAGACCGAGCCGAGATAGGAAGTGACCAGCGCCTCGATCAGGCCATAGGCGAGCCCGGCGATCACCACGCCCCAGGCCGAGCCCATGCCGCCGAGGATCGCCACCGCGAAGGCCTTGATGCCGAACAAAGTGCCCATTTCCGACGACACGCTGAACAGAGGCGCGATCAGGATGCCGGCGAGACCCGCCAGCGCGGTCGACAGCGCGAAGGAGATCGCCACCGTGCGGTGCACGTTGATGCCCATCAGCCGGGCCGCGTCGGGGTTCTGCACCACCGCCAGCAGCGTCTTGCCGCGGCGGGTGTGATGCAGCACCAGGTGCATGACCCCGGCGATGCCGAGGCCGACCAGCGGAATGATCAGCTGCAGCGGATAGACGCCGGCGCCGAAGATCTTGATCGGCGCGCTGGCCAGCGCCGAGGGAAAGCCGCGCGGCTCCTTGCCGAACGTGAACATCACGGCATTGTCGAGCACGATGCCGGCGGCGACGGTGGCCATCAGCCAGGCATTGGAGCCCTTGGCCACGAAGGGCCGCACCAGGCAGCGCTCGACCACCAGACCGAACAACGCGCAGACCGCGAGCGCCGCGATCACCGCCAGCGGCATCGGCCAGCCATATCTGATGCCAAACGTATAGCCGAGCACCGCGCCCAGCATCATCGCCGAGCCCTGCGCGAAATTCACGGTGCTGGAGACGACGTAAGTGATGTGAAAGCCGAGCGCGATCAGTCCGTACATGGAGCCCAGGCCGATGCCGGAAATGATGGCGGATGCGAGCATGGGAGGTCCTTGGAAAGGGTATGCTGTCATTCCGGGGCGCGAGAGCGCAGCTCGAGCGAACCCGGAATCTGGAGATGTTCAAAACATGTCGGGATCCCGGGTCTGCCCACGACGCCTGACGGCGCCGCGGGCATCCCGGGATGACGGCTTCGCCGTCAGTTTACCAGCGGCAGGATCTCGTCGCCCTTGAAATAGGTGAACAGATAATCCGACGGCGACAGCGCGTCCTGGTTGTCCTTCGAGAATGGTCTGTCGTACTTCTTGATCAGCCCGTCATAGCTGCCGATCTCGTAAAAGCCTTCGCGCAGTTTCGGGCCTTCGGTGGAGCCGGCCTTGGTCACCGCCAGCGCGGTGAGGTGCATGGCGTCATAGGCGTTGGCGATGCCGACCGCGGGCGTCACGTCGGCGGCGGTCTTGATCTCCGGAAACTTCTTCTTCAGCGCCTCGAACACGGAAGCCGACTTCGGCGAGGTGTTGCCGGAGAAGCTGAAGGTCTGGATGAAGTGCACCTTCTCCGCGGAAGGACCGGCGAGCTCGGTGAAGCGGCCGCCGGCCGGGCCCCAATGCGACACGATCGGCACGTTCCAGCCCATGCGGTCGAGCGACTTCACCACCTGCGCCGAGGGCGCGACATTGGCGACCAGGAACAGCGCATCGGCGCCGGCCTCCTTCAGCCGGGTCAGCTGCGGCACCACGTCGACATCGCCGGTCTCGAATTTCTCGATACCCGCGAAGGGCAGCTTCTTGGCCTCCAGCGCCGATTTCAAACCGGCCTCGTTGGACTCGCCCCACGGGTTGTTGATCAGGATCATGCCCGGCTTCTTGGCCGCGTATTTCTTGACGGCATAGTCGACCAGCGCGACATCGACCAGCGCATCGACGGCGGAGACGCGGAACACGTAGTTCTCGGCGGCGCCGTTGCGGGTGATCGCGGTGCCGGCGGCCCAGACGCCGATGAACGGCACCTTGGACTGGTTGGCGAAGGGCACGATGGCCATCGATACCGGCGTGTCGACGCCGCCGAAGTAAGCCGCGACCTTCTCGCGCTGCACCAGCTCGCGCGCGGCGATCACGCACTTGGCCGGATTGCTCTCGTCGTCACGCACCACCAGCTCGACCTTCTTGCCGAGCAACCCGCCCTTGGCGTTGATCTCGTCGATCGCCAGCGACACGCCGCGCACGATCGCCTCGCCGGACTTCGCCGACTGGCCGGACATCGCGGCGACGACGCCGATCTTCACGGTCTCCTGCGCCGAAGCCGGCAGCGCGAAGGCCAGCGACAACGAGGCCGCGCCCGCCGCCAGCAGCAGGCGGCGCGAAAATCTCGGCAACAATGATGGCATGACGGACCCCTCCAGGTGAATTGACTGGCCAAAGCCAAGCAATCGGTGTGCCACCGCGTATGCGATCGGCGCGGGCTCGAAATCGCAACGAGGCCCGTCAGCATTGCGCTTTCCGACGTTCCGGCTGCCTAATATACGTCCAGCTCGCGATTAAATCGTATACAATCCTTACACAGGATCGGATACAGTGCTGGCACCGTCTTTGCTCGAGGGACAAACAAGCCTTTCGCATCCCAGGAGAACCGACCATGTCGCATTCCGCCGCGGCTCTCGCGCCCGCCACTTCGGACACCGCCGCAGCCGCCGAGATCGTCGAACGCTTCCTTGTCGCCTCGATGGTGCCGGATCCGGAAACCGCCGCGACCTTCATGGCGCCCGACGTCGCGATCACTTTTACCGGCGGCCGCAAGTTCAGCCACCCGCGCGACGCCACCGCCTTCAACGCGATGCGCTACAAATGGGTGAAGAAGCTGATGGCCCGCACCGACGTGTCGCCCGGCAATGGCGAGACCATCGTCTACAATACCGGCACGCTGTACGGCGAATGGCACGACGGCACCGCGTTCGAGGGCAACCGCTATGTCGACCGCTTTGTCGTGCGCGGCGGCCAGATCGTGCAGATGGACGTCTGGAACGACAGCGCCGAACGCGTGCTGGTGCGGATGGATATCGAGGCGTAGGGCAACACGGTCATTCCGGGG
>JACMOT010000531.1 GCA_014377915.1 Tardiphaga sp. | reverse complement strand
TATTCTTCCAGAACGCGTAGTGCTGGCCGGTCGCCCACAGCACGGCGCAGCGCAGATTTTCCCACACGCTCATATTGGCGAACACGTTGGTCACCTGGAACGAGCGCGACAGGCCGCGGCGGTTGATCTGGTACGGCGGCAGGCCGGAGATCACCTCGTCGCGCAGCCGGACCTCGCCGAGCGTCGGTTTCATGTAACCCGAAATCAGGTTGAACAGCGTCGACTTGCCGGCGCCGTTCGGCCCGATCAGCGCGTGGCGCTCGCCGTGCGCCACTGATAACGCGACGTTGCGGATCACGGAGGTGACGCCGAAGCTCTTTTCGACGCCGCGCAGTTCGATGGCTGCGCCTTTAGAGAATTGGCTCATGCCGCGATCCCCTTGCCGCGCGCCTCTGTCAGCGCGTCGTCCCAGGCCAGCCCGACGCGCGCCCAGGATTTGCGGGCGAGCCAGAACCCGCCGACGATCAGCACGGCAGACACCGCCCAGATCGCCCGGTTTTCCGCATCGAACGGGATGCCGAAGGCCCGGATGTGGGAGTCCTCATTGGGATTGACGGTGAAATGCACAATGGTCTCGATGGCCAGCATCAGCCCGGTGACCATGACGAGTGTCGGTGCGAAGGCCACGGCATAGCTCGGCAGCACGCGGCCAAGCGTGCCGGCCTTGATTAGCGGCCGGTGCATCATCAATAGGCCGGTGAGGCCACCCGGCGCGTACGTTACTACGGCGATGAAGAACAGGCCGAAATACAACTGCCATACCGGGGTGAGGTCGCTCAGTCCCAGCGACAGCACGGTGACGAAGATCGCGCCGACGATCGGACCGATGAAATAGCCGATGCCGCCGATATAGGTGGAGAACAATACGGTGCCGGATTGTACCGCGCCGAGATAGGCTGAATTGGCGATCTCGAAATTGATCGCCGCCAATGCGCCGGCGATACCGGCGAAGAAGCCGGCGAAGCAGAAGGCGATGTAACGGATGACGTGCGGATCGTAGCCGACGAACTGCACGCGTTCGGGATTGTCGCGCACCGCGTTGCACATCCGGCCCAGCGGCGTGCGGGTGAGGGCATACATGGCGATGACGGCGAGAAGCGTCCATGCTGCCACCAGATAATAGATCTGGATCTGCGGCCCGAAACTCCAGTCGAACAGCCGGAACACCTTGGTGCGGTTGGCGGAGACGCCGGCCTCGCCGCCGAAGAAGGTGCGCAGGATCAGCGCTGACGAAGCCACCAGTTCGGCCAGGCCGAGTGAGATCATGGCGAATGCCGTGCCGGAGCGCCGCGCCGAGACCCAGCCGAGAAGGGCTGCAAACATCAGGCCGGCGATGCCGCCGACCAGCGGAATCAGCGGCAGCGGCACGGCGAACTTGTTCTTAGCTACGATGTTGATGGTGTGGATCGCGAGGAAGCCGCCGAGCCCGTAATACACCGCGTGGCCGAACGACAGCATGCCGGTTTGACCGAGCAGAATGTTGTAGGACAGCGCGAAGATGATGGAGATGCCGACTAGGCTGAAAGTGGTTAGCGATCCCCCGGAACTGAATATTTTTGGCAGCACCAAAAGCGCCACTGCCGCTGCGATCCAGATGCCATAGAACTTCAGCCGGTCGGTGGTTGCCGGAAGTGGCGGCGCGATGCTGGCGATGTCGCTCATGTCTCGCGTGTCCCAAGCAGGCCCATAGGGCGGAACATCAGGACCAGCACCAGCAGCATGTACGGCATGATCGGCGCGATCTGGGCGATGGTCACGTTCCAGATGTCGGACAGCCAGGTTGCGGCAAAATCCGGACTGAGTGGCCCGAAGGCGCCGGCCAGCGATCCGTTCATCGAGACCGCGAAGGTCTGCAGCAGTCCGATCAGCAGCGATGCGACGAAGGCGCCGGAGAGCGAGCCCAGGCCCCCGACCACGACGACCACGAACAGGATCGGACCGAGCAGTCCGGCCATGTTCGACTGCGTCACCAGCGCTGGGCCTGCGATGACGCCGGCAACGGCGGCGAGCGCGGTGCCCACGCCGAACACCAGCATGAAGATGAGCCCGACATTATGGCCGAGGTGACCGACCATGTGCGGATGCGTCAGCGCCGCCTGCACGATCAGCCCTATCCGGGTTTTCTTCAGCGCGACCAGGAGGCCTATGAAGATCAC
>JACMOT010000530.1 GCA_014377915.1 Tardiphaga sp. | reverse complement strand
GTTCCAGGGCGTCGTCGCGGATGGATTTGTCTGGGGCCGCGGCTCGTGGGACGACAAGGGCAATCTGTATTCGATCCTGGAAGCCGCCGAAGGGCTGGCGCGGCAGGGCTTTCGCCCGACGCGCACGATCTATTTCGGCTTTGGCCATGACGAGGAAGTCGCCGGTCAGGGTGGCGCTACCGCCATCGCGGCATTGCTGGCCTCGCGCAATGTCCGGCTCGATTTCGTGCTCGATGAGGGCCTGCTGATCACCGAAGGCCTGCTCAAGGGCATCGACCGGCCGCTGGCGCTGATCGGTGTCGCCGAGAAGGGCTATGCCACGCTGACCCTGACCGCTCGGGCGACGCCAGGCCACTCGTCGATGCCGCCGCGCGAGACTGCCATCGGCATGCTCAGCGCCGCGCTGGTGCGGCTCGAAACGCGGCGGCTGCCGATGCGCATCAACAGCACCGTCGCCGACATGCTGGCGACCGTGGCGCCGGAAATGCAGGGTCTGGATCGCGTGGTGTTGTCGAACCTGTGGTTGCTGAAGCCGTTGCTGCTGCATGAATTCGAGAAGAGCGGTCCCAGCGAGGCCAATGTCCGCACCACCACGGCACTGACCATCTTCAAGGCCGGCGAACAGGATAATGTGCTGCCCGGAATTGCCGAGGCCACCGTGAATTTCCGGCTGCTGCCGGGCGACACCCAGGCCAGCGTCGCCGACCATGTTCGCCGCGGCATCGGCAACGATCGCATCGCCATCGCGCCCTTTCCGGGCAATACCGATCCGCCGCCGGTCTCGGCCACCGACACGCCGTCTTATGCGACGCTCAATCGCACGATTCGCGAAACATTTCCGGATGCCCTGGTCGCGCCCGGCCTGATGATCGCGGCCACCGACTCGCGGCATTACGCCGGCGTCGCCGACAACATCTTCCGCTTCTCGCCAGTGCGCGCCAATGCCGAAGACCTGACGCGTTTCCACGGCACCAATGAACGCCTCAGCGTCGCCAATTACGGCGACATGATCCAGTTTTACCGGCGGCTGATGGAGAACGCGGCCCGGTAGGAAGCAAGCAAACCGCGGCGAACTACACCGCCGGTCGGGCCAGCCCGTGGATCGCGCAGGCCGCGCGCAGCGTGTTGACCAGCAGGCAGGCGACCGTCATCTGGCCGACGCCGCCCGGCACCGGGGTGATCGCGCCGGCTACTTCCAGCGCTTCCGCATAGGCGACGTCGCCGACCAGCCGGGTCTTGCCGTCGTCGCCCGGCAACCGGTTGATGCCGACGTCGATCACGGTGGCGCCGGGCTTGATCCAGTCGCCGCGCACCATTTCCGGGCGCCCCACCGCGGCATAGACCAGGTCGGCCTGCGCGCAGAGCTTGGCCAAGTCGCGCGAGCGCGAATGCGCGATGGTCACGGTGGCGTTTTCATTGAGCAGCAATTGCACCAGCGGCCGGCCGACCAGGTTGGAGCGACCGATCACGATCGCATTGAGGCCTTCCAGCGACGGATGCACCGTCCTGGTCAGGATGATGCAACCGAGCGGCGTGCAGGGCGACAGCGCGGGCAGGCCGCCGGCGAGACGGCCGGCATTGTTCGGATGCAGCCCGTCGACATCCTTGGCGGGATCGATGGCATTGACGACCGCGTCGGTATCGAGACCCTTGGGCAGCGGCAGTTGTACCAGGATGCCGTGCACCATGGGATCGGCGTTGAGCTTGCCGACGAGGGCCAGCAGATCGCCCTGCGCGACGTCGGCCGGCAGCCGGTGTTCGAACGATGCCATGCCGGCGGCCTGGGTCTGCTTGTGCTTGCTGCGCACATAGACTTCGCTGGCGGGGTCAGAGCCGACCAGCACCACCGCCAGCCCCGGCGTCAGGCCATGGTCGCGCTGGACCCGCGCGACCTCGGCGGGGACGCGCTCGCGCAGTTCGGCGGGAATGGTCTTTCCATCGATGATGCGGGCGGTCATGTCGGGTCCTGTTCGCTGGATTTCTTGGGCTTTGCCGCGGTCATGCTGCGCAGCAATTCGCCGAGTTTCCGGGGGTCACCATCGACGGCAATCTGTTTTTGCCGCGAGGTGGTGCCGGACAGCACGCGCACCGCGCGTTTAGGCACGCCGAGGGCCTTGGCCAGCAACTCGGTCACCGCGCGGTTGGCTTCGCCGCCTTCGGCGACGGCGCGAACGCGCACTTTCACCACGCTGCGGCCATCGGCCAAAGTCTCGATGCCGTCGATGTCGTCGCGCCCGCCGCGTGGCGTCACCCGCAAGGCGATGCTGATGCCGTCCGCGCCATAGCGCCAGGGGTCGGCCACGCCGCGGTCAGTAGACGTTGGGATAGATATAATAGGTGATCACGCGCTGCAGGAACATGATGATCAGGATCAGCACGATCGGCGAAATGTCGAGGCCGCCGAGGCTCGGCAGCGAGCGGCGAATCGGGCCCAGCACCGGTTCGGTGATGCGAAACAGGAACTCGGCAATCGCCGCGACGAACTGGTTGCGGGTGTTGACGACGTTGAAGGCGATCAGCCAGGACAGGATCGCCGAGGCAATCAGCAGCCAGACGTAGAGATCGAGTATAATCAGCACGATATCGAGAATGGCACGCATGGCGGGGAAAGCTCGCGGGGTTGGTCGCGGATTCGACTGTCCGGTAAATATCGTTTCGCACCCGCGCAAACAAGGGAAGTTCCGGGCAAAAACACCGGCAGGACCGGTGTTGCGGGACGTTCTTGACTTGCCCTTAACAGGGATTGTAAATGGCGACGATTGCCAAACGGGCTGCGTCAGCAGCCAGTTTGCATCGGGGCCATAGCTCAGCTGGGAGAGCGCGTCGTTCGCAATGACGAGGTCGGCGGTTCGATCCCGCCTGGCTCCACCATCCTTCGCTTGCTTCGCAAGCTACGGCTCGGCGAGCCACTCCAGACCATCGGGGCGAAGCAAGCGAAGGATGTCGCGCCGCAGCCCGAAGGGCGTAGGCGGACCTCGCCATTCAGCCGACGAAAGCCAAAATCAACTCACCCGCCGCAATTGCAACCTCGCCACCGCGCCAGCAATAAATCCGCGCGGAAACAGACGCAGCAGCAGCGGCACCATCCTGATGCCGAGGCCCGGCAGCACGATGCGCTTGCCCGCCATCAATCCGCGATAGCCCGCCCTGGCGACGTCGGCGGCGGAGACATTCAGGATCGCCGAATCCAGCCCGGGCTCGAAGCCGGCCCGCTGCTGGAATTCCGAGGGCACCGGACCGGGGCACAGCGCGGTGACGCGCACGCCGAGCGGGCCCAGTTCCTGATGCAGCGCCTCGGTGAACGACAGCACATAGGCCTTGCTGGCGTAATAGACCGCCATGCCCGGTCCCGGAAGGAAGCCGGCGATCGAACTGATGTTGAGGAGACCGCCCTTGGTGCGGATCAGGCTGTCGGAAAAACGCAGCGACAGATCGGTCAGCACCCGGACATTGAGCTCGATCATCGCGAGCTGGCGGGCGCGGTCCATATCGGTGGCGCGACCGAACATGCCGAAGCCGGCATTGTTGACGACGTACTCGACCTCGACCTCGGCTTCGACCAGCGCGCTGGCGATCTGGTCGCACGCGCCGGGCAACTCGAGATCGCAGGGAATGATGATGGGGGCAGAACCACCCGCCATCACGATGTCGCGGGCCAAAGCCCGCAGCCGATCGGCGCGGCGGGCCACCAGGACGACCCGATGCGCATGCGATGCGAATTCGCGGGCCAGCTCAGCGCCGATACCTGACGATGCCCCGGTTATCAACGTCACGCGCTCGGTCACAATGAGATGCTCTTGAAAGGGAGAAGGGTCACAAGGGGCGGAAGCAGGCACGCTCAGTATAGGCCTAATGGGGATACCCCCAATCCGCAAGCCGGAACCACTACTTTAATACCTTAATCAGGTTCCCGGATTGCTATGCATGTCTTAGCCGCGATCATCCGCATGTGGCAATCAGGCATGACCGCACTGGACAACGCCGTTCAGATGACGGCATCGGATGTTGCCGCGCCGCCGGAAATCCGGCGCTTCAGCTCGATGCGGTCCCGCGATGAGACCGCCAGCAGGTCGGCGGCGCGCCAGACCACGTTCTCCTCGAACTCCGGCACCCTGCCGTCGGCATAGACCAGCTCCCACATCATCTCGTCGAGACGGATGCGGCCG
>JACMOT010000529.1 GCA_014377915.1 Tardiphaga sp. | reverse complement strand
GGTGATCATGAAAGTGGTCTGGCCGGTGTCGAGGCAGACGCGGCGCACCTCGTCCTGCCGCGTGCCGCGCGTCAGCGCGTCCAGCGCCGAGAACGGCTCGTCCATCAGCATGATCTTGGGCGTGATGCTGAGCGCCCGCGCAATGCCGACGCGCTGCTTCATGCCGCCGGACAGTTCCGACGGCCGCTTGTGCTCGGCGCCGGTGAGGCCGACCAGGTCGATGAAGCTCTGCGCATGCGCCTTGACGCGGGCGCGGTCCCAGTCGCGCCATTTCGAGGTGACGGCATAAGCGACATTGCCCATCACCGTGCGCCAGGGCAGCAACGCGTGGCTCTGGAAAATCACCGCGCGGTCGAGGCTGGTGCCGGCAATCTCCGCGCCGTCGACGATCACGGTGCCGGCCGAGGGCGTGTCGAGCCCGGCGAGGATGTTGAGCACGGTGGTCTTGCCGCAGCCGGAATGGCCGATCACGCAGCCGAACTCGCCGCGCGGAACGGAGAGCCACAGATTCTCGAACACCGCGCCCTCCCCGCCGCCGGCGGCGGGATAGCGCATCGAGATGCCCTCGATGGAGATGAACTTGTTGTCCGATTTCACGACATCACTCCGGAAAGGTGACCATGCGGGTGAAGCGCGCCAGGATCTGGTCGAGCACCATGCCGACCAGACCGATCAATAAAATAGCTATTATTACATTGGTAATCGACAGATTATTCCATTCGTTCCAGACGAAGTAGCCAATGCCGGTACCACCGACCAGCATTTCGGCGGCGACGATCACCAGCCAGGCGATACCGATCGAGATCCGCATCCCGGTTAATATAGTAGGCGCCGCGGCCGGCAGGATCACGGTGAAGGCGCGTCGGATGGTGCCGACTTCCAGCGTGCGCGCGACGTTGATCCATTCGCGGCGCACCGCGGCGACGCCAAACGCGGTGTTGACCAGCATCGGCCACAGCGAGCAGATGAAGATCACGAAGATCGCCGACAGGCTGGAATCCTTGATGGTGTAGAGCGCCAGCGGCATCCAGGCCAGCGGCGAGATCGGCTTCAAGATCTGGATGAAGGGATCGAGCGCCTTGTTCATCAGCGGCGACATGCCGATCAGGAAGCCGAGCGGAATCGCCACGATCACCGCGAGGAAATAACCGAGCCCGGCGCGGCCGATCGGATAGGCCAGTTGCAGGCCGAGGCCCTTGCCATTGGGGCCGTTATTGTAGAATGGCCGCCGCAGATGCTCCCACAATTTGGCGCCGACATCGAGCGGCCCCGGCATCGCCGATTTGCCGACGGTGGCGGTCAGCCCCATCAGCCTGGCATATTCCGGCGTCATGGCGTTGACGCTTCCCGTGCCGCGGGTGGCGAGATGCCAGGCGCCGAGGAAGGCGGCGAGGATCAGGAGCGACACGATGGCCGCGCGGAAGCGAATGGAGGAAGTCATGGCGTTGCAATCCGTGTCCCGGGCGCGATGCGCTGCGTCGCGCAGCGACGTGGTGCTTCGCAGAACCGGGACCGTTCGAGGGTGTGGCGGTCCCGGCTCTGCGAAGCGGCACACCGCGCGGTGTGCTGTGCGCCGCATCGCGTCCGGGACACGGAAAACATCACGTCGCTTTCCTGATCTTGAAGCTCGCCAGATATTCCTTCGGCTTCTCCGGATCAAACGTCTTGCCCATCACCTGGAAGGATTTGTAGGCGCTGGCCGGCGGCGTCAGGCCCATTTCCTTCATCACCTTGGCAGTGTCGGCGGCCAGGTAGATCTGCTCGGCGACGCCCTTGTAGTCGACATCGCCCTTGATCTGGCCCCAGCGCTGCATCTGGGTCATCATCCACACCGCGAAGGACTGCCACGGGAACGGATCGAAATCGACCCGCTTGGGATCGGTCTTGATGTTGCCGAGGCCGTCGGCATAAATGCCGGTCAGCGCCTGCTCCAGCACGATCGGCGGCGCGTTGAGATAGGCCGCCGGCGCGATCGCCTCGGCGATCGACTTGCGGTTCTCCGCCTTCGAGGCATACGCCGTGGCGTCGACGATGGCGCGGGTCAGCGCCGCGAACGAGTTCGGCGACGTGGTGATGAATCCGCGGGAGGCCGCGAAGCTGCAGCACGGATGGCCGTCCCAGAATTCCTTGGACAGAAGATGCATGAAACCGACGCCGTCATAGATCGCGCGCTGACAGATGTTGTCGGGCGCGAGGAAGCCGT
>JACMOT010000055.1 GCA_014377915.1 Tardiphaga sp. | reverse complement strand
TTCCTTTATGCCATGGGCCTAACGGCGCGCGAAATTGCCCAGCCTTTCGTCGGTGTCGTGACGACCTGGAACGAATCGGCTCCGTGCAACATCACCTTGTCGCGGCAGGCGCAGGCCGCCAAGCGCGGCGTCACTGCTGCCGGCGGCACACCGCGCGAATTCACGACCATCACCGTGACTGACGGCATCGCGATGGGACATGCCGGAATGAAGGCGTCGCTGGTCAGCCGCGAAGTTATCGCGGATTCGGTCGAACTCAGCATGCGTGGTCATTGCTATGACGCGCTGATCGGGGTCGCCGGGTGCGACAAGACATTGCCAGGATTGATGATGGCCATGCTGCGCCTCAACGTGCCGTCGGTTTTCCTCTATGGCGGCTCGATCCTGCCGGGCACGTTCCGCGGCAAGGATGTGACAGTGCTCGATGTCTTCGAGGCGGTTGGCGCCCATGCTGCGGGCACGATGAGCGACGCCGATCTCGCCGAACTCGAAACTGTTGCCTGCCCTTCTGCTGGCTCCTGCGGTGGCCAATATACCGCCAACAGCATGGCCTATGTTTCCGAGGCAATCGGCCTTGCTCTGCCAGGCTCGGCCGGAACGCCGGCGCCGTATGAATCGCGCGATCGCTATGCGACAGCGTCCGGGCACGCGGTCATGGCCCTGCTCGAAAGGGGTCTGCGACCGCGCGACATTGTCACGCGCCAGGCGCTGGAGAATGCCGCTGCGGTCGTGGCTGCCACCGGCGGCTCGACCAACGCCGCGCTGCATCTTCCGGCGATGGCCAATGAAGCCGGCATCGCCTTCGATCTGTTCGACGTCGCTGCCGTGTTCAAACGCACACCGTTGATTGCCGACCTGAAACCTGGTGGGCGCTACCTTGCCAAGGACGTCTATGAGATCGGCGGTGTGCCCGTCGTATTGAAAGCCCTGCTCGACGGCGGTTTTCTGCATGGTGACTGTCTGACCGTCACCGGACGAACCCTCGCCGAAAATCTTGCCGATATCCGAATTCCGGCGGATCAGGATATTGTCTTTCCGACGACCCGGCCCTTGTCGCCGAACGGAGGCCTTGCCGGCCTCGTGGGCAATCTTGCTCCAGACGGCGCTATCGTGAAAATCGCTGGCCTAAAGCGACTGTCCTTCACTGGCCCGGCGCGCGTGTTCGAATGCGAGGAAGACGCGTTCGCCGCCGTGATGGCGCGACGGTATAAGGCAGGCGATGTCCTGGTCATCCGCTACGAGGGACCTCGGGGCGGTCCCGGTATGCGTGAAATGCTCGCCACCACATCGGCAATCTACGGTCAGGGCATGGGCGAGGCCGTCGCTTTGATCACCGATGGCCGGTTTTCCGGTGCTACGCGCGGCCTGTGCATCGGCCATGTCGGGCCGGAAGCCGCTGTCGGCGGCCCGATCGCGCTGATCGAGGACGGCGACCTGATCGAGATCGACGTCGATCGCGGCGTCCTGGCATTGCACGTCGATGATCCGACACTGGCGGCACGGCGCGCTCGCTGGCAACCCCGTCGGCATAGTTTCCAGTCAGGGACAATCTGGCGATATGGGCAGACTGTTGGGCCCGCCCGTTACGGTGCCGTGACCCATCCGGGCGCAGCCGCCGAGGCGCATGTCTATGCCGACATCTAAGCCGCCGACGATGGTGGCCGACGAGGTTGGCGCCGGCGCGACACGGCTGATCATCCGGCGCCCGGACGATTGGCACGTGCATCTGCGCGATGGGCCGATGCTCGTCGCTGTCGTCAATTATACCGCCCGCCAGTTTGCGCGTGCCATCGTCATGCCGAACCTCGATCCGCCGGTGACGACGGTGGAGGCTGCCCGGGCCTATCGAGCGCGTATCGTAGCCGCGCTTGAGCCGGGCGTGGACTTCGAGCCGCTGATGACCTGCTATCTGACCGACAGCATTGACCCGGCCGAGGTAGCACAAGGTTTTACGCAAGGCGTGTTCACTGCCTGCAAGCTCTATCCCGCGCATGCCACGACCAACTCGGCGCTCGGCGTTACCGATTTCCGAAGGATTTATCCGGTCTTTGAGACGATGCAGCGGATCGGCATGCCGTTGCTGCTGCATGGCGAGGTCACCGAAAGTCACATCGACGTTTTCGACAGGGAAGCCGTCTTCATTGATCGCATCCTGACGAAGATCATTGCGGACTTCTCGGCGCTACGAATTGTATTCGAGCATATCACGACGGCCGACGCGGTCGCGTTCGTAGAGGCTGCCGGCCCCAATCTCGCTGCCACCATCACGCCGCACCATCTGGCCATCAACCGCAATGCCATGTTCGAGGGCGGCATCCGGCCGCACTTCTATTGCCTGCCGGTCGCCAAGCGTGAGATGCACCGCCTTGCCTTGCGCCGGGCAGCAACCTCCGGTTCGGCAAAGTTCTTTCTTGGCACGGATTCGGCACCGCATGCAGTGGGCGAGAAGGAGTCCGCCTGCGGCTGTGCGGGTATCTTCAATGCGCCGTTTGCCCTCGAGAGCTATGCCAAGACGTTCGAGGAAGAAGGCGCGCTGAACCAGCTCGAGGCTTTTGCATCGGAAAATGGCCCGCGCTTTTATCGTCTGCCGTTGAATGCCTCCAAAATCATACTGGAACGGACCTCAAGCCGCGTTCCCGAAACCCTTCTTGCAGCTTCAACGCGTGTCGTTCCGTTTCACGCCGGGCAAACGCTGGCCTGGCGTTTTGCTGGCCAAGCCGATCAGGGTCAGGGCGATGTGGCCCTATTGTAAGCGGCAAGCGAGCCTCGCCACGAAACACGACAAACAGCGGGCGGTTGCGCGATCGTTTCACCGTGCGCTCG
>JACMOT010000054.1 GCA_014377915.1 Tardiphaga sp. | reverse complement strand
CCCCGCAAGACCACCTCAGTTCATGAACACCACGGTCTTCTTGCCGTTGAGAATGACGCGGTCCTCGAGGTGGTAGCGCATCGCGCGGGCCAGCACGCGGCGTTCGATGTCGCGGCCCTTGCGGACCAGGTCTTCGGGGGTATCGCGGTGGCTGATGCGCTCGACGTCCTGATCGATGATCGGGCCTTCGTCGAGATCGCTGGTGACGTAGTGGCCGGTGGCGCCGATCAGCTTGACGCCGCGGGCATGGGCCTGGTGATAGGGCCGCGCACCCTTGAAGCCTGGCAGGAACGAGTGGTGGATGTTGATGCAGCGGCCGGCAAGTTTGGTGGTCATCTCATCGGACAGGATCTGCATGTAGCGCGCCAGCACCACCAGATCGGTTTCGGTGCTCTGCACCAGCGCCCAGATCGCCGCTTCCTGCTCGCGCTTGGTGTCCTTGGTGATCGGCATGTGGTGGAACGGGATGTCGCCGAAATCGAGGTTCTTGTAGGTCTCGCGCGGATGGTTCGAAACGATCGCGGTCGGAATCATCTCGAGATCGCCAGTGCGCCAGCGATACAGAATGTCGACCAGGCAATGGTCGGACTGCGACACCATCAGCATCACCCGGCGGCGGGTCTCGCGGTCGCGCATCTGCCAATCCATCTTGAAACGCTCGGCGATGGCGCCGAAACCGGTCTCGAGCTTGGGCAGGTCAACCGCGAGGTCGGCGGCGGTGAACACGACGCGCATGAAGAAATGGCTGGTCTCGACATCGGTGAATTGCTGGGCGTCGAGAATGTTCTGGCCGTTATGGGCCAGGAACGTCGAGACCGCGGAAACGATGCCCGGGCGGTCGGGACAGGACAAAGTAAGGACGAACTGGCGATGGGACATAGGCTGTAATGCTCGCAGGAACCGGTGATTGGCGCCCTGCTCTACCACCGGCGGCGGCCTTGCGCCAATCCCGCCTTGCGCTGCACTATGACCGTCATTGCCCACCCTCAGACCGCTCCCGGAGCGAAATACATGGCCGACAGACTCAACGGGTATCGCATCCTGATCCTGGAAACCCGCGAGGAAGCGCAGTTCTCCCGGCTGCTCGTCCAGCAGGGCGCCGACGTGCTGCAATGTCCGATGTTCACCATCCATGACGCGCCCGACCCCGGCCCCATCGAGGCCTGGATCGGGCGCGCCATCGCGCGGCCGTTCGACGACTTAGTGCTGACGACCGGCGAAGGCCTGCGCCGGATCATGAAGGTAGTGCGCCGTCTTGGCGTCGAACCGGCATTCGTCGCCGCCATCGGCGCGTCCCGAAAATTCGCCCGTGGGCCGAAGCCGGGCCGTGCGCTGCGCGAGCTCGGGCTGGAGCCCGATATCGTCACCGAGAAGCCGACTTCGGAGGGCATTGCCGAGATGCTGGCGCGGCTCGACCTGAAGGGCCACCGGCTCGGGCTGCAACTTTATCCCGAAAAGGACCACAGCGTGCTGATCACGGCCATTGAGGCGGGTGGCGCCACAGTCGAGCCGGTGCTGCCTTACGTCTATGACGCCCAGGCGGCGGAGGCCAACATCCTGTCGGCGATCGACGAACTGGCGCGAGGCCGCGTCGACGCCAACGCGCTGGCGAGGTCGGGCCCGGGGCGCCCCCTGATCGACGCCGCCGAGGCACATGGCCGCGGCGAGGAGTTGCGCCGCGCGCTGGCTTCGACGCCGATCGCCTCGGTGGGCCCGGTCGTCTCCGACGAATTGCGCGCCCACGGCCTGCCTACCGACATCTATCCCGCCCATGATGCCTTCTTCATGAAGCCGCTGATCTCGGCGATGTCGATTGCGCTTGCCAAAAACATCCCGCGGCTTCGCACCGGTTGACTTGACGCCCGCGGCGATCCCGACATGATGCAACCAACCAATAATTGATCGGGCGGAAATGCCAGACTTGCCACTGTCGAAATTGCGCGTCGTCGAGATCGGAACCGGCGACGTATTGGGCTATTGCGGCAAGATGTTCGCCGATTTCGGCGCCGAGGTCATCCGGATCGAGCCGCCCGGCGGCGACCCCGCCCGCAGCTTTGCGCCGCTGGTCGATGCAGGCCTCGGCCGCCGCGAGAGCGGATATTTCGCGTGGCTGAATACCAATAAGCATAGTCTGATCGCCGATCTCGGCGACGCCGTGGATGCTGCGAAAGTGCGCGCGCTGCTGGTGGACGCCGACCTGCTGCTCGACGCGCGGCCGCCCGCCAGCATTGCAACATCGCTGCTGAGCCACGAATCGCTGCGCCGCGAACAGCCCGGCCTCGCCATCACCGCGCTGTCATGGTTCGGCGAGCACGGCCTGTACAGCGGCTATGAGGCGACCGATTCGGTGTGCCGCTCGCTGTCCGGCAGCGTCAAGCTGGTCGGCCCGCTGGAGGGGCCCCCGGTGCTGCCGCGCGACGGCCAGGTGGCCGTGATGGCCGGCACGACCGCCTTCATCCCCAGCCTCGCGGGGCTGTTCGGCAGCGCCACCGGCGCGCGCCGCTTTGCGGTCAGCGCCCATGAGGCGATGCTGCAGATCAGCGAGTTCGACACCGGGCTGGCGCTGGAGGTCGGCTTCACCCGGCCGCGGATCGCGATCAACCGGTTCGGCCGCGGCTACCCGGTCGGCACCTTTCCGACCAAGGAGGGCTGGCTCGGCATCACCGTGGTGACGCCAGCGCAATGGGCGGCGTTCTGCGTGATGCTCGGGTTGCCCGAACTGCAGGCCGAGCCGCACTTTTCCGATGGCCTGACCCGCACCACGCATGCCGCCGAATTACTGGCGATCTTCCAGCCGATCCTGATGCACAAGACCGCGCATCAATGGTTCGAAATGGGCATCGAGCTTAGGCTGCCGCTGGCGGTGGTGCCGGACATGGCGACGCTGCTGCGGCAGCCTTATTACCGCGAGCGCGGCGCCTTCGCGAAGGTCGAGATCGGCACCGCCTCGTTCGAGGCGCCGGTGCTGCCGCATTATCTGACGCAATCACGGCCAAAACCGAACGGCCGCGCGCCATTCGCCGGCGACCACGACCCCAATGTCCTGACCCCACGCACGCGCAGCGCCACCCGCGCGGCCACGAAAAATGACCCGCAGCCACTGAAGGGCCTGCGCATCATCGACCTCACCATGGGCTGGGCGGGTCCGTCGGCGACGCGGCAGATGGGCGACCTCGGCGCCGACGTCATCAAGATCGAATCCTGCCAATATCCGGACTGGTTCCGCGGTACCGATACGCGCGGGCCCTATTATCCGGAACGGACCTACGAGAAGATCTATTGGTTCCAGCAGATGAACCGTAACAAGCGCGGCATCACGCTCGACCTCACCGATCCCAGCGGCATGGCGCTGCTGAAGCGATTGCTGGCCGGCGCCGACGCCGTAATCGACAATTATGCCGCCGACGTACTGCCACGCATGGGCCTCGATCCACAGGCGATGCTGAAGATCAATCCGCGGCTGGTAGTCGTGACCATGCCGGCCTTCGGCATGAGCGGGCCATGGAGCGGCGTCCGCGCCTATGGCTCGACGCTGGAGCAGGCCTGCGGCCTGCCCTCGGTGACCGGCCGCGAGGGCGATCCGCCAACCATGCTGCATGCCGCGCTCGGCGATCCCTTTGGCGGCGTCAGCGCCGCGGCGGCATTGCTGTTGGGCTTCATGCAACAGAAGAACACCGGCGAAGGCCAGCACATCGACCTCAGCGCCACCGAGGCCCTGCTGCCGCTGGTGGCGCCCTCGGTGATCGAACAATCGGTGACCGGCCAGAGCGGGCCGCGAATCGGCAACCGCCATCCACGCTTCGTGCCGAACGGCTGTTTCCCGTGCCTCGGCGAAGACCAGTGGATCACGCTGGCGGTGCGCGGCGATTCGGAGTGGCAGGCGCTGTGCGCGGTGATGCGCCGGCCCGACCTCGCAACCGACGCCGCGCTTTCGACGGCGGATGGCCGTCGTGCCGAGGAAGACCGGATCGAAGTCGCGGTCCGGCACTGGACCCAGACGGTGCGGCCCGACCTCGCGATGGTGACGCTGCAGGCTCACGGCGTGCCCGCCGGCACCACACGGCTGCCGATGGACCTCGCCGGCGATCCGCATCTGCTCAAGGTCGGCCACTGGCAACCGGTGAATCGGGCCTTCATGGGACCACATCTTCTGCCGTCGGTGGCCTATCGCGAAGGCGATGATCCATTGCCCTACGCGATCGATCGGCTGGCGCCGACGCTCGGCCAGCACAATGCGAATGTACTGGGTGAGGTGCTCGGGCTTTCCGATGACGAGATCGCGGCATTGCGCGCGGCCGAGATCATTGGCGACACCGCGGTGGCAAAGAAGGCCAAGACGGCCAGCGCCCAATAAAGCGCCGTTGTCGTCCCGGACGGCAGCAGCGCCAGCCGCGAGCGAACCTCCGGCACGCCAACCGGAGTGACGATAAACCCTGCGATACATGAAACGAGATTGCGGGTGTTCGCCCCGTCGGCTTCGCATCCGGGTCATCCCGCAATGGCTTTGCACTTAGGTCGCGCTTGCGGCTTTCGCAGCGTTGGACCACAATCAGTTTCAGGTCAGGACGGATGGGCGCAAAGCCCGGCGTTCCAATAAGGTTCAATACAACGATATTCAGGGAGAGATCGGATGCGCAGATTCGCACTCATTGCGGCCATGACACTGCCGTTGCTCGCGACCACCGCGATGGCGCAGGAAACCGTCAAGATCGGCTACATCGACCCGTTGTCCGGCGGCGGCGCCAGTGTCGGCGAGGTCGGGCTGAAGACATTCCAGTTTCTCGCCGACGAGCAGAACGCCAAGGGCGGCATCCTCGGCAAGAAGGTCGAGATCGTGCCGCTCGACAACAAGACCAACCCGCAGGAAAGCCTGATCCAGGCACAGAAGGCGATCGACGCCGGCGTGCGCTATATCACCCAAGGCAACGGTTCCTCGGTTGCCGGCGCATTGTCGGACTTTGTCACCAAATTCAATGAACGCAATCCCGGCAAGGAAGTGCTGTACTTTAACTACGCCGCGGTCGATCCGGTCCTGACCAACGAGAAGTGCAGTTTCTGGCACTTCCGCTGGGACGCCAATTCCGACATCAAGATGGAAGCGCTCACCAACTACATGAAAAGCGTGCCGACCATCAAGAAACTCTATTTGATCAATCAGGACTATTCATTCGGCGAATCCGTGCGCACCATGGCGCGCGCGATGCTGAAAACCAAGCGACCGGACATCGAGATCGTCGGCGACGAAAAGCATCCGCTGCTGAAGATCACCGATTTCGCGCCTTATATTGCCAAGATCAAGGCATCCGGTGCCGACAGCGTCGTGACCGGCAACTGGGGCCAGGATTTCGCACTGCTGCTGAAGGCCGCGGCCGACTCCGGATTGAAGGTGAACTGGTACACCTATTATGCCGGCGGCACCGGCGGCCCGACGGCCATCAAGCAGGCCGGTCTCAAGGATCAGGTCTATGGCATCGTCGAAGGACATCCAAACGTCAGCAATGCCGCGTCGCAATCGTTCGAAAAAGCATTCCGCGCCAGGTATGACGGCCAGACCAACGTCTACCCACGTGCGGTGAACGAAATCCGGATGCTCGCCGCGGCCGCGGAGAAGGCCAAATCGATCGAGCCGGTGAAGGTGGCGGTCGCGCTCGAGGGCCTGGAATTCGAGGTGCTCAACGGTGGCAAGGGCACGATGCGCAAGGACGACCATCAGTTCTTCCAGCCCATGTACATCGCTGAATTCGGCGAATTGAAGAGCGGTGATTTCGACGAGGAGAAGACCGGCTGGGGCTGGAAAACCGCCGCCAGGATCGAGCCCTCCGCGACCATGCTGCCGACCACCTGCAAGATGGAACGGCCGTAGGGGCGTGCGAGGGGACGTGGCCGCGAAATCGGCCACGTCCGACCGTCAGGCCCTGGCTTAACCCGGGCATCCACGCCTTGCGGCGAAGAAGGAAGACGCCGATGACCGTAACACGTCAGGCCATGGCGTTTCTTTCACTCCCATTCGAGCGACGTCCGACGTTGGAGTAATTCGTGCTTGAACTGATCGTCATCTCCACGCTTAACGGCATTCTGTTCGGCATGCTACTGTTCCTGATGGCGAGCGGACTGACCGTCATCTTCAGCATGCTCGGCGTGCTAAACTTCGCCCATGCCAGCTTCTACATGCTAGGCGCATTCTTCGGCTTCCAGATCTCGCGCTGGATCGGGTTCTGGCCGGCATTGCTGATCGCGCCATTGCTGGCCGGCGCCATCGGCGCCGGCGTCGAGCGCTACGGGCTGCGTCACGTGCACAAGAACGGCCACGTCGCCGAGCTGCTGTTCACCTTCGGCCTCGCCTTCGCCATCGAGGAAATCGTGCAGATCATCTGGGGCAAGAGCCCGGTCGATTTCCGCGTGCCGCCGCTGCTGGATTTTCCAGCCTTCACGATTTTCTCGACCAACTACCCCGCGTTCAAGATGTTCATGCTGGCAGTCTCTGTCGTCATCTTCGTCGGTCTGCTGGTGGCGCTGAAGCGCACGCGCATCGGCCTGATCGTGCAGGCGGCGCTGACCCATCCGCACATGGTCGGCCATCTCGGGCACAATGTCGGGCGCATCTTCATGCTGGTGTTCGGCGTCGGCACGGCGCTCGCCGCCGTCGCCGGCGTGATTGCCGGCCCCGCGCTGGTCACCCAGTCCAACATGGCCGGCCTGCTCGGACCGATCCTGTTCGTGGTGGTGGTGGTCGGCGGCCTCGGTTCGCTGCCCGGCGCCTTCGCGGCGTCCCTGCTGATCGGGCTGGTGCAGACCTTTGCCGTATCCATGGATGGCTCGCTGGCCGGCGCCTTCGGGCCGCTCAGCCCGGACTATGCGGCCACATGGCTGTCCGACATCTGGAGCGTCACCATCGCCCAGATCGCTCCGATCATGCCCTACATGCTGCTGGTGCTGATCCTGATCTTCCGCCCCATGGGCCTGCTGGGAACGCGCGACACATGAGCGACATCACCATCGCACCGCCGCCTGCCGCCGCGGACCGCCTGAAGTTCTACGGCATCTGGATCGCCGTGGCATTGACGTTGCTCGTACTGCCGAAAATCTTCAGCTCCGGCGGATCGCTGACCACCTTCAGCCTGATCGGCATCTCCATCATCTTCGCGCTGTCCTACAACATCCTGCTCGGCCAGACCGGCATGCTGTCGTTCGGCCACGCGGTCTATTACGGCCTCGGCGGCTTCCTCGCGATCCACACAATCAATATCGTCGCCCGCAACAAGTTCGCGATCCCGCTGCCGGTCATCCCGTTGATCGGCGGCCTCGCCGGGCTTGCCTTCGCAGCCTTGCTCGGCTGGGTGTCGACGCGGCGCTCCGGCACCGCCTTTGCAATGATTTCACTGGGTCTCGCCGAACTCATCGCCTCCTCGGCGCTGATCCTGCGTACCTTTTTCGGCGGCGAGGCGGGCGTCTCCGCCAATCGCACCAAGGTCTACCGGCTGTTCGACTGGAGCTTCGGGCCGCAGATCCAGATCTATTACCTGGTGGCGGCGTGGACGCTGCTGGCGGTCATCGCCATGTACGCCCTCACCCGAACGCCCCTCGGCCGCATGTGCAACGCCGTGCGCGACAATCCCGAGCGCGTGCAATTCGTCGGCTACGATCCGCACATGATCCGCTACATCGCCTTCTGCTTTGCCGGATTCTTCGCCGGCATCGCAGGCGCCCTGGCGGCAATCAATTTCGAGATCGCCAACTCCGCCTATCTCGGCGCGGTACAGTCCGGCACCGTGCTGTTCGCGGCTTATATCGGCGGCATCGGCTTTTTCATCGGCCCGATCGTCGGTGCGAACTTCGGGACGCAGATCACGCTGGGCCAGAGCGACCTCACCCCGGTCTGGCAGCTGTATTTCGGCCTGTTCTTCATCGCCGTGGTGATGTACGCGCCGGGCGGCCTCACCGGCCTCCTGATGATGCACCGGCCGCTGATCAAGGCCGGTACGCTCAGCCGCGTGCTGCCAAGCTACGCCGTAGCCTTCGTGCCGACCCTGGCCATGGTCGCCGGGCTGATGCTGATGATCGAGACCACCGTCCACTACACGGTTAATCCCAGCGAGGACTCGCACATCCGGTCGTTCGGCATCAGCTTCGACGCCGCGAGCCCTTTGATCTGGGCGATCGCCACCATCCTGCTGGTCGGCGGCTTCATCGTCGCCCGCATCACCTGGGCACGGGTCGCGGCCGCCTGGGACAACGCGCTAGGTGCCGCGCGCGATAAGGGAATTGCCGCATGAGCGCCGCCATCGAACTGCGCGGGGTCGAAAAGACCTTCGGCATTACCAAGGTGATCCAGAACGTCACATTGAGCGTGGCGCAAGGTGAGCGCCACGCTTTGATCGGCCCCAATGGCGCCGGCAAGTCGACGCTGTTCAACCTGATCTCGGGCTATATGAAACCATCGAGCGGCAGCATCCTGCTGCGTGACGAGATGATCTCTGGCCTGCCGCCCTACCAGATCAACCGCCGCGGCCTGTCGCGCAGCTTCCAGGTCACTAACGTATTCGCCAACATGACCGTGTGGGAAAACGTCCGCTGCGCGGTGCTGTGGGCCACCGGCCAGCGCTATGCGTT
>JACMOT010000528.1 GCA_014377915.1 Tardiphaga sp. | reverse complement strand
TTCGGCAAATCGAATCCGCCTACACCGCGATTGACCACGACGTTGCCGAGTGCATGGGGAATAGGCGAAATTCGATCAAATCCCTGAAAGAGATGGCCGCGCTGAACCCCTAAACCTTACCAACTAACTCTAGCCTGGCAGGCAATAGAGGATCGACACGACCCCGGCCGCGATCAGGAACCAGGTAATGGCGGCATCGCCATCGATCTGCGGATTGCTGGCGGCTGCAAACAAACCGCCCACAAGCGATCCAACGGCGACCAGTCCCCAAATGATTTCCAAAACCAACTTGGTCATGCCGCAGCCCGCAACGGCAAGGTTTCCTGTGCGCCGCGCTGGCGGTCGATCAAGTCCCGCACCGTGGCCGGATGCCATGCCCCGCCGCGACGGGTGACGATGCCGCGACGGTTCAACTCGGCCGCGATCGTGCGCAGCGACGTGAAGCCCGCGCGCATGATGTCAGCAATGATGGGTTCGAGGTCTGCCGCGAAGCGTTCGGCGCCCGCCTTGATCGACGCCACCGATGCCGTGTTACCCTTATCCGCGCTTATTAAAGCGGCAGCGCCGTTCGGATTGCCGAGCTTTACGCCCCTCGCCTTCGCCGCTGCCAGCGCTTCCTTGGTGCGCCGGGAAATGGCCTTGCGTTCGGCCTGGGCGACGGCTGCCATGATATGCACGGTCAATTCATTGGCTTCGGGCATGTCGGCAGCGAGGAACCGTGCGCCGCTGTCCTGCAAGGCTGCCAGGAACGCGACGTTACGCGACAGGCGATCGAGCTTCGCCACCACCAGCGTCGAGCCTGTGACCTTGGCCAAGTGCATTGCGCGGGCCAGTTCCGGCCGAGCGTCGAGCTTGCCCGATTCCACTTCGACAAACTCGCCCACCATCTCGCACCCGCGACCACCGCAGAACTGCGAGACCGCCAAGCGCTGCGCGTCGAGACCGAGGCCGCTGCGGCCCTGTGCCGAGGTCGAAACGCGATAGTAGGCGACAACTTTCATGGCGGGTGCTCCGGTGTATGAAATGGCGTAACGAGCGTTTGTCCATTCCCAACAGTGGTGACAGATACACCACCGCTAGCTATTATCAACCCTTCACGTTATCGTGTTAGCACATTGTCACGAAAGCAAGCTCGCATGCCCACGATCGCCATTGTCAGCCAAAAGGGTGGAAGCGGTAAAACAACGCTCGCGATCCATCTGGCCGCCGCTGCCACCAGCGCGGGCAAGGTGTCGTGCATCATCGATACCGACCCACAAGCGTCGGCTGCAGCGTGGGGCGACTGGCGTGGGGGTTCCGATCCCGAGGTTATCACCGCACCACCAGCACGGCTCGGCAAGACGATCGAAGACGCTGCCAAGCTCGGCGCTGAAGTGATCGTTATCGACACCCCGCCGCATGCCGATGCTGCCGCGCGCGAAGCGGTGAAGTCCGCCGACCTTGTGTTGATCCCGACCAGGCCGCGCGCGTTCGACCTTCACGCGATCCAAACCACGGCCGATCTTATCGCCTATGCCGGCAAGCCTGCGTTCGTGGTGTTCAACGCTGCACCAGCTCGCGGGGCGCAACTGTTCGCCGAGGCTAGCGCCATTGTCGAGAACCTGGGCTTGAAGGTCTGCCCCGTCACGTTCGCCGATCGCGTCGCGTTCCATCACTCGACTGCAGCCGGGAAGGTCGCCGGCGAAACCGACCCCCATGGCAAGGCCGCAGGCGAAGCCGATGCCCTGTGGCAGTGGGTAAGCCAGCAAGTCGGCATGCGATCACGCAAGCGTGTTGGCGTGCTAACAAATGCTAACAACCGACCGAAGGGATTGAAGGCATGACCAGCCGGTTCAAGGGCCTGCAGGGCACTATCGCCGCCAAGGCCGCACCGAAGGCCCCACAAGCCGCTGCAGCGCCCGCAGAGGGCGTTATGACCACCAGCACCAAGGCCAAGGCGCGCGAGGGCAAGAAAGCGATCGTCGGCTATTTCAGCGAGGACATGAGCCGGCAGTTTCGCATCATGGCCGTCGAGGAGGATA
>JACMOT010000527.1 GCA_014377915.1 Tardiphaga sp. | reverse complement strand
TGGCCTTCGGCCTCAAGGTACGCGGCCGACCGCGCGGCGAGATCGCCGTCGCGGTACGGCGCGCGTTGGCGCTGGTGCATCTCGACCATCTGATGGAGCGACCGATCGCGGCGCTGTCGGGCGGCCAGCAGCAGCGCGTGGCGCTGGCCCGGGCGCTCGCTGTCGGGCCCGATGTGCTGCTGTTCGACGAGGCGCTGTCGGCGCTCGACCGCAAGCTGCGCGAGGAGATGCAGAGCGAACTGCGCCGCATCCTGCGCGAGATCGGCGCCACCGCCATTTTCGTCACCCACGACCAGGACGAAGCGCTGACCATGTCCGACCGCATCGCCGTGATGAATGGTAGTCGCATCGAACAACTGGCCGCGCCGAACGTCATCTATGCTCGCCCGGCCACTCTGTTCACGCTCGGCTTTGTCGGCCTTTCCACCCGCATCAGCGGCACCGTGGTCAGCCACGAGGCCGGGGTGGTCGCCGTGGACACGCCAGTCGGACGGCTGCGGGCCATCGGGCAGTTCGTCGCCGGCTCGCCGGTGATCCTAGCGGTGCGGCCCGAAAACCTCCGCCCGGCGTCCGAAGCCGGCGGCGGAAATTCCGCCACCGGACACGTACGCTCCATCGTCTTTCACGGCTCGCGCAGCCTGGTCGAAATTGATGCCGGCCCGTCGTCCACCTTACTTGCCGAATTCACCGGGGCCGCCGCCCTCGGCGCCACGCCGGGCTCGGAGATCCGGCTGTCCTGGCCGGTGGCCGAGACCTTTGCCTATCCCGCGCCGGAAGCCTCCGCATGATCGCGACAGTCCCTTCCGCAATTATTGCGCAACCGCCGAACCGCGACCGCCGACTGGCCGCCGGCCTTGCGGCGCCGGCGGTGATCATTCTCACCGCGTTGTTCGTGGTGCCGCTGCTGCTACTGCTGGTCGGCAGCGTGCGCTCGCCGGGCGGCTTCACCTTGGCCGAATATGCCAGACTGCTTGGCACGCCGTATTATCTCGGCGTCGTCTGGAATTCGCTGCGGCTGGCGCTGCTGACCACGTTGATCGCCTTTGCGATCGGTTATCCTGCCGCCTTTGCGCTGGCACGGGCGCGCGGTGCCGTGCGCAGCCTGTTGCTCGCGACCTTGTTCCTGCCGCTGGCCGCCAGCGTCATCGTCAAGGCCTTCGCCTGGACGATCCTGCTGCGCAGCGACGGGCTGGTGAACACCGTACTGATCACGCTCGGTATCATCCGCGAACCGATCCGCATGATCTTTACCGAGACCGCGCTGATCGTCGGCTCGGTCAACATCTTCCTACCCTTCATGATCCTGCCGATCTACAGCGTAGTGGCGCAACTGGACCGCCGCATGACCGACGCGGCTGCGACGCTCGGTGCATCGCCCGTGGTCGCGTTCCTGCGCGTCACCCTGCCGCTGACGATGCCCGGCATCGTCGCCGGCGTCGCACTGGTGTTCTCGCTGTCGGTCTCCGCCTATGTGGTGCCGACGCTGCTGATCGGCGAGCGCTATCCAACCCTCGCCAGCACCATCGCCAAGGCCTATCTGCTTGCGCGCCAGCCGGCCTTCGGCGCCGCCGCCGGCGTCGTGTTGCTGGTCATCGCCATTGCCGTCATCACCCTCAGCACCCGGCTGGCGCGGTCCGGAGCCGGACGATGAGCACGCGGATCGCAATTGCTCTGGCCTGGACCGCCGCACTCGGCGCGGCGTTGTTCCTGCTCGCCCCCTTGCTGGTGATCGCCGCCGCCAGCTTCTCGCCGACGCCCGTGTTCGATCTCCCGATCGGCGGCGCCTCACTGCGCTGGTATGAGCGGATCGGACGGCTGGACGGCTTCTGGCCGGCGCTCGGCCTGTCGCTGCGGATAGCGGCGCTGTCCACGGCCATCTCGCTGGTGTTCGGCACACTCGCCGCCATCGCCATCGTGCAGCGCCGGCTGCCTGGCTCGGAGATGCTGGCGACGGCACTGACCTCGCCGCTGATGATGCCCGGCCTGGTGCTCGGCATCGCGCTGCTGCAGTATTTTCGCATGCTCGGTCTCGGTAGCGCCTGGGTCGCACTTTTGCTCGCGCATCTGGTGGTGACGTTGCCCTATATCGCCCGCACCATGATCGCCGGCCTCGCCCGCTTCGACTTCACGCTGGTAGAAGCCGCGCGCACGCTGGGCTGCACCTATCCCGGCGCGATCGTGAAGGCGATGGTGCCAGCGCTGGCGCCGTCGTTCCTCACCGCCGGCCTATTCGCTTTCCTCGCTTCGTTCGACAACTATCCGGTGTCGATCTTTCTGACCGACGTGCGCGCCAAGACGCTGCCGATCAAGATGCTGCAATATATCGAAGAGGCACCCGACCCGACGCTGGCCGCATTGTCGACGCTGATCCTGCTGGCGACGGTGATCCTGCTGGTTCTCAGCGACCGTCTGGTCGGTCTGCATCGCATGGCAGGGACCGCCGAATGAACAATACGTCACGCGATCTCGTCGGCTATGCCGGCGCGGCGCCCGATCCGCGCTGGCCAGGCGGCGCCCGCGTCGCGGTGTCCTTCGTCGTCAACTTCGAGGAGGGCGCCGAGTTCACGGTGTCCGAGGGCGATGGACGCAACGAGGCCATCTACGAGGTCGAGCATCGCCTCGATGGCCCGGACCCGTGCATCGAGAGCCATTTCGAATATGCCAATCGCGCGGCGTGGTGGCGCGTCATGGACCTGTTCGATGATTACGGCGTCAAGACCACGGTGAGCGCCTGTGGCCGCGCCGTCGAGCGTTCGCCGCAACTGGCGCGCGACGCGATCCGCCGCGGCCATGAGGTCTCGGCGCATGGCTGGCGATGGGAAAGCCACGCCGGCATGGACGAGAGCACCGAACGCGAAGCCATCGCGCGCACCGTGCAGGTCATCGCCGAGATGACCGGCCAGCGGCCGCTCGGCTGGCACACCCGCTCCGCGACGTCGGCGAACACCCGTCGCCTGCTGGTCGAGGATGGCGGTTTTCTCTACGATAGCGACGCCTACAATGACGACCTGCCCTACACCGTCGCCGTCGCCGGCCGCCGTCATTTGATCCTGCCCTATGCCTTTGATACCAACGACATGCACTTCCAGCACACCCAGCGCTTCAATGGCACTGATTTCGCCGATTACTGCACCAACGCCTTTGACTGGCTGACGCGCGAGGGCGAACGCGCGCCAAAGATGCTGTCGATCGGGCTGCACCCGCGGATGATCGGTCGTCCCGGCCGGATGGGCGCGCTGGACAGCATCCTGCGCCACATCACCGGTTCCGGCCACGCCTGGGTCGCGCCGCGCGCCGACATCGCGCGCCACTGGCTCAGGACTTTCCCGGACACAATCGGTACCACTGAGGCGCTCAAGCCTTGAAGTAGTTCGGCCGGCCGATGTCGGCGATCAGGCCGATCCCGGCCGGCGTCCAATCCAGCCGCTGCTGTGTCAAGGCGCTGGAGGCCGGCATGTCGAGACCGGCGAACATCACCAGCGGCCCGTAGTACTCACCCGCCTGCTCCTTCCTGATGGACACGACCGGCACATTGAGCGCGCGGCCGATCACGTCGATGACCTCATGCATGGCACGCCTTCCTCGCCAACCGCGTGGTAGATCCCGTCGACCGTCCCGTTCTCCAACGCAAGCCGGTAGAGGCGCGCGACATCCAGCACGTGCGCCGCGGCCCAGCGTTCGGCGCCCCCGCCGACATAGGCGGCGGCGCCTTTCTGACGCGCGAGTTCGACCAGATACGAGATCAATCCGGCTTTCCCGTCGGCGCCATGCACCTGCGGCAGCCGTATCGCCATCGCGCGCACGCCACGCGACGCATATGCGAGGCCCGCCTGCTCGGATACGCGCGGAACATGTGCGCTGGATTCGCGCCGCATATCTTCGGTAACCACCACGCCTGACGCGACCAGGCCGGTCCCCGAGGTGACGATAAAAGGCTTGTTGGTGCCTGCCAGCTCATCGCCCATGGCTTCGATGGCGGTCCTGTCGATCGCGCCATTCTCCGCGAATTTAGAGAAATCATGGATGAAGGCCAGATGGATCACGCCGTCTGCCCCCCTTGCGCCGCGCTTCAGGCTGTCGAGGTCCTGCAGCGAGCCATAATGAACCTCCGCACCCAGCTTCTGAAGCGTGGCGACGTTCGCTTCGGAGCGCGCGAGGCCTACGACCTGATGTCCGTTTGCAATGAGTTCCTTGGTCGTTTCGCTGCCGATAAATCCGGCGGCGCCGGTAACGAATACACGCATGAGAAAACACTCCCTGTTCAGAATGCAGGGATATGGTAGGTTTCATATTCGGGTAAAGTAGTGAGATTACAATAGTATAAGAACTAACAGGATGACGGACGAAAACTCGCTGGGGACTTATCTGAAGGATCTCCGCGCCAAGCTCGATCCGACGGCTTTCGGCTTTCCGCCGCGGCGGCGACGAACGCCGGGACTTCGGCGCGAAGAGGTGGCGCAGCGCGCCAATATCAGCGCCACCTGGTACACTTGGCTGGAGCAAGGGCGCGGCGGCGCGCCTTCCGCGGACGTGCTGGATCGTATCGCCCGCGCCATGATGCTGACGTCCGCGGAACGCGAACATCTTTTTCTGCTCGGTCTCGGCCGGCTCCCCCCAGCCCGTTATCACGCGCCGGAAGGTATCTCACCCCGCCTGCAACGCGTGCTCGATACGCTGGAATACAGTCCCGCTTTCATTCGCACGGCGACATGGGACGTGATCGCGTGGAACAGAGCCGCCGCCGCGGTTCTCACTGACTACAGCACGCTGCCGGATGGGCAGCGCAATGTTCTGCGCCTGATGTTCCGGGACAGCCACGTCCGGGCAGCGCAGCCCAACTGGCAAAGCATCGCGCGATATGTGGTGGCGTCCTTCCGCGCGGATGTGGCGCGTGCCGGTGCGGCGGGCAACGTGCAGTCGCTGGTCGATGAGCTGTGCGCGACCAGCCCCGAATTCGCGACGATGTGGCGCGACAACGATGTGCAGGGCCAGCACGGCGATGGCACGAAGGTCCTGCAACATCCGATCGCCGGATCGTTGTCGATGGAATTTTCGTCATTCGCCGTCGATGGTCGGCCCGACCTCAACATGGTGGTCTACAATCCCGTCACGCCAGCGGGTGCGGACAAGATCCGCGCGCTGCTGAAGTAGGCGCGAACCATCCCGACGCGCTCAGGTGCAGCCAAAATGGTGCCTCGGACGCGGTGCTGGAGCATTTTCGGATAGAGCCATTCCATCTTCCTCATGGTGAGGAGCGCGCTCTTGCGCGCGTCTCGAGCCATGAGGCGGAGGCCGAGCCACCTGCGGCCCTCCTTCGAGACGCGGTTAAGGATCACCGCGTCCCGGGCTCAGACTTCGAGAGCAGCCGCCATTGGTCAGAGCTCCAGCAACCCCGAATCGCCATTCTGATCGGCGAAGCCGAGCAGCGTTCCCTTGGCGTTCCAGGCCAGCGCCGTGACCGGCTCGCCCTTGTTGGCGCGCACCAGAACCTCGGCGCCATCGGTAGTCCGCACCATCAGAATGGTGCCGTTGCTGTAGCCGCAGGCGAGGATGTCCTGTTTGGGATGGCAGGCCACCATGGTGACCTTGGCCTTAAGCGGCGCCAGCATCGCCGGCTCCTTGCCCATCGGGCCGTCCTTGCTGCCGAACGGCCACATGATCACGCTGTCGGCGCCGGAGGTGGCCAGCGCCTTGCCGCCGGCGCTCCACGAGATCGAACGCACCCGCGCCGGATAGCCGGTCATCCGCATATGCTTGCCATCCGCCAGTCGCCAGCCATGCAGCGCCGGCTCGTGCATCGCGGTGACCAGAAACTTGTTATCCGGGCTGAAAACGACGCCGAGATGCGAGCCGGCCCATTCCAGCACTTCGGCATTGGCGGCCATGTTGGGGAACCACAGCGTCACGCCATTGTAATGCGCGATCGCCAGCCGCAGGCCTTTTGGCGCGAACGCCAGACCACCGACCGTGGAGGGGACTTCAAAGGATTTCTCCTCGCCTTTTGGCGGGCGGACAAACGCCGTCTTGCCGGCCGACCACGCCACCGCGCCATCGGGATGCAGGGCGACATTGTCGATCCAGCGCCGCCTGGCGTCGGTGGCCAGCACCGCGACGTCGCGGTCGCGGTTGAGTTCAACCAGTCTGCCGTCATCGCCGCCGAGCAGGATACGCTTGTCATCGGCGACCGAGCACAGAATGCCACCGCTATGCACTGGCACCACGGTCTGGCCCATCCCGTCGACCAGCGTGACGCTTTCCTCGGCGCCGACAAAGATCGCGGTGTCGCCAAAAAAATGCACAGCCACCACCGCCGCGCCGATCGTGACGGGACGGACGCGGTCGGTAACCGAGACGATGGATTCCTGCTCCCGCAGCGGATCGAAATCGGACATCAGACGGGGATCAGGTTGGCGAAGCCGTCGCGGATCATCTGCTCCGGCAATTCGCGACCGATGAAGACGAGGCGGCTCTCGCGCTTCTCGCCCTCCTTCCACGGTCGCTGGTGATCACCTTCCAGCATCATGTGCACGCCCTGGAAGACATAGCGTTCATCGTCGCCATGGAATGAGATGATCCCCTTGGAGCGCAGGATCTTGGCGCCTTCCGCCTGTACCAACCCCTGCAGCCACGGCATGAAGGTCGAGGGATCGAGCGGCTTGTCGGATCGCAGCGACAGCGACTGCATGTCCTCATCATGATAGTGCTTCATGCCACCATGGTCGTGATCGTGGTGATGGCCGTGATCGTGGCCATGATGATCGTGGTCATGCGCCTCGCCGGCGTCGAGAAACTCCGGCTCGATCTCCAGAATGCGATCGAGATCGAAAGCGCCCTGCTCCAGCACGTCGGACAATTTGACCTGCGCGCGCTCGGTGCGGTGCAGCTTGGCGTAGGGGTTGATGGCGCGGATGCGGGCCTCGACTTCGGCGAGTTCGGGCTGGGTCACCAGATCGATCTTGTTGAGCACGATGACGTCGGCGAAGGCGATCTGGTTCTTGGCTTCCGGCGCGTCCTTGAGCCGCGCGCTCAGCCATTTGGCGTCGGCCACCGTCACCACGGCGTCGAGCCTTGTGTGCAGCTGCACATCCTCGTCGACAAAGAAGGTCTGCGCCACCGGCGCGGGATCGGCGAGGCCGGTGGTCTCCAGGATGATGGCGTCGAACTTGCCCTTGCGCTTCATCAGGCCGTCGAGGATGCGCACCAGATCGCCGCGCACCGTGCAGCAGACGCAGCCATTGTTCATCTCGAACACTTCTTCATCCGCGCCGATGATCAAATCATTGTCGATGCCGATCTCGCCGAACTCGTTGACGATCACGGCGTATTTCTTGCCGTGGTTCTCCGACAGGATGCGGTTCAACAGCGTGGTCTTGCCGGCGCCGAGATAGCCGGTCAGCACGGTCACGGGGATTTTGGCGGCGGTCGTTTCAGACATGATTACTCCGGCGGGGATATTGGCAGCGCCATTCGCAGGGGTGGCCCTGCGCCAGTCAGTTCAGCGCGCTCGTCAGCGCCTTTATATTGTGCCTGACCATATCAATGTAAGTGGGGGCGTCGCCGTTTTCCTGCGTCAGGCTGTCGGAATACAGCGTTCCGCCGATCTTCGCCCCGGTCTCGGCGCTGATCCGGCGCATCAAACGGGGGTCACTGGTGTTTTCGAGAAAAACCGCGGGGATGTTGGCCGCCTTGATCTGGGTGATGATGCGGGCGATGTCGCGGGCGGAGGGCTCGGCCTCGGTGGAGACACCCTGCGGCGCGATGAAAGTGACGCCATAGGCGGCGGCGAAATAGCCGAAGGCGTCATGGCTCGAGATTACCTGGCGGCGGGCTTCGGAAATGGCGGCCATCGCCGTCCGGACCTCGCCATCGAGCACATCAAGCCGCGCCAGATAGGCGTCGGCATGAGCCTTGTAGGCCGCCTCGCCGGCCGGATCGACTGCGACCAGCGCCGCGCGGATATTGGCGACATAGATTTTGGCGTTGATCACCGACTGCCAGGCATGCGGATCGGCGTGGGCATCCCGTTCACGCGGCGCGATCCCATGGGTGGCGGTGACGATCACGGCCGTGCCGCCGGCGGATTTCACCAGCCGCGGCAGCCACCCCTCGAAGCCGAGGCCGTTGACCACCACCAGCCGCGCATCGGCGATCTTCTTGGCGTCGAGCGGCGACGGCGTGAAGACATGGGCATCGCCATTCGGCCCGATCAGCGTGGTGACGCTGACGCGATCGCCGCCAACGTTTTTCACAATATCGCCAAGAATCGAAAAGCTGGCGACAACGTCGACTTTCTCCTGCGCATACAGCGGCTTGGTACCCATCAGCGCGAGCGCAACCAGGCCAACAACACAAAATTGCCGCAAGAACTGTCCGATCATGCTTCGAGATGCCGGCCGGGAAACAACTGCCGCAACAGGCCGCGGACATTGCCGAACAGCACCGAGAACACATACAGCCCGGCCGCGATCAGAATGATCGCGGGTCCCGACGGCACCTTGGTCTGGAACGACAGCACCAGCCCGAAATAGCCGGAGGCCATCGCGCTCGCTACCGCGATCATCATCATCCCGGTGATGTCGCGCGACCAGAACCGCGCGATCCCCGCCGGCAGCACCATCAGCCCCACCGCCAGCAGCGTGCCGAGCGCGTGAAAGCCGTTGACGAGGTTGAGCACCACCAGCGCCAGAAACACCAGATGCGCGGGCGCACCGGCGCGGCTCACCGTGCGCAGGAAGACCGGATCGACGCATTCGATCACCAGCGGCCGATAGATGATGGCCAGCATGATCAATGTGATCGTCGCGTTGAAGGCGATCACCAGCAGGGTCTGGTCATCCATCGCCAGGATGTTGCCGAACAGCACGTGGAGCAGGTCGATATTGGTGCCGCGCATCGAGACGATGGTGACGCCGAGCGCCAGCGACACCAGGTAGAACGCCGCCAGCGAGGCGTCTTCCTTGATCTCGGTGACGCGCGAGACGAGGCCTGCCAGCAAGGCCACCGAGAAGCCGGCGATCAGCCCGCCAAAGGTCATGGCGAACAGATTGAGACCCGAGAACAAGAAGCCCACCGCGGCGCCGGGCAGGATCGCATGCGCCATCGCGTCGCCCACGAGGCTCATCCGCCGCAGCATCAAAAACACGCCGATCGGGGCGCCGCCCAACGCCAGCGCGACCACGCCGGCCAGCGCACGGCGCATGAATTCGAAATCGGTGAAGGGCGCCACCAGCGCGTCGTAGATCATGGGCTCATGCCGCCCGCGGTCGCGCCGTGTCGACGACACAGGCGCCGGCGCCGTCGTCGAAGGCCTCGCACATCCGCCGCGCCTGCCGCAGGTTCTCACTCGTCAGCACCTGCGCGGTCGCGCCCCAGGCCACGGCGCCGCGCGCCAGTAGCAGGGTCTCGGGAAAATTGGCGCGCACCAGATCCATGTCGTGCAGCGCGGCCAGTACGGTGCGCTGCTCGGCGTGCCAGTGCCGGACCAGCCCGATCAGATCGGCCGAGGTCTTGGCGTCGATGGCGTTGAATGGCTCGTCGAGCACGATGACGCGGGCGTCCTGCAGCAGCACCCGCGCGAACAGCATGCGTTGCATCTGGCCACCGGACAGCGTGCCGATGGTACGGTTCTCGAAGCCATTGAGACCGACGGAAGCGAGCGCGTTGGCGATCTGGCCCTGCGCCTTGCGACCAAGCCCGCCGAACAGGCCGGTGGAGCGCCACAGCCCGGTGCCGACGAAATCGAACACCGAGATCGGAAACGTCCGATCGATATCGACGCTCTGCGGCAGATAGGCGATTTCACGCGGCTTCAGGTCGCCGAGCCCGATCGAGCCAGCGAGCGGCTTCAGGATGCCGACGATGCCGCGGAACAGCGTCGACTTGCCGGCGCCATTGGGGCCGACAATCGCCAGCAGGGAGCCCGCGGCGATCTCGCCATTGAGATGATGCACCGCCGGATGGCGGTCATAGCCCAGCGTCACGTCGGAGAAGGTCAATTGGGCGACCATCAGCGCATCGCCATCAAAACGATCGCCCACAGGCCCGCGCTGAGCGCCAGGGCCGCCGCCAGCCGCCCGAGCAGGGCCATACGCAGGATCGACCATGGCGCCGGCTGGGCCGGATGCGGGGAGGCCGGACCATGGCTGTGACCATGGGGATGCGGGTGGTCGTGCGAATGCGCCATCGGCGGGGTCCGGGCAAACAGATCAGGCGGCCCGACGCCGCCCTGTGGAAACTGTTATATTATAACATACCCCGGTGCAACGCCCGGCTCAGGCGAAATGCCGGACCAGTGCCAGCCCTGCGAACAGCCCGACGACGGACAACACCACCGAGCCCAACACATAGGCCAGCGCCAGACCGAGTTCGCCACGCTCATAGAGCAGCGCCGCATCCAGCGAGAATGCCGAAAACGTGGTGTAGCCGCCAAGGATACCGGTCATCAGAAACAGCCGCCACGGCTGCGAGGCCTGCCCCTTGAAGGCGAGGTAGCCGGCGATCAGGCCCATCACGGTCGAGCCGGTGATGTTGATGATGAAGGTGCCCCACGGAAAGGCGGTGCCGAGGCAGCGCGCGCAGCTGACATTGACGGTATGACGCAACGTCGCGCCGAGGCCGCCGCCTATAAAGACCAGGATGTAATTCAGCATGCTCCGTCCTCTTCCCTCCCCCTTGTGGGGAGGGTGGCCGGCCGAAGGCCGGTCGGGTGGGGTGCCACGCACGCCGAGCCCGCGGCACCCCCACCCCGGCCTCCACTCCAGCGATGCTCCGCATCGCCTCGTTCGGCCGACCCTCCCCACAAGGGGGAGGGAAGCCACTCGCATCATCGTACATTACAAACGAAAGGGCGGCAGCTTGCGCCACCGCCCTTCTTATTCAATCAAAGACGACGCTTACACGCCGGCCTTGCCGAGCTGCTCGTCGACATATTCCCAGTTCACGAGATGATCGACGAACGCCTTCAAATAGTCCGGGCGGCGGTTGCGGTAATCGATGTAGTAGGAGTGCTCCCAGACGTCGACGCCGAGGATCGGCGTGGCGCCATGGACCAGCGGGCTTTCGCCGTTCGCGGTCTTGGAGATTTCCAGCTTGCCATTCTTGACCGACAGCCAGGCCCAGCCGGAGCCGAACTGGCCGACGCCGGCGGCGGCGAAGTCGGTCTTGAACTTTTCGAGACCGCCGAGATCCTCGGTGATCTTCTTCTCGAGACGGCCGGGCAGCTTGTCGCCGCCGCCATTCGGCTTCATCCAGTTCCAGAAGTGCAGGTGATTATAGTGCTGGCCCGCATTGTTGAACAACGGCGCATTCTTGCCGAACGAGCCCTTGACGATTTCCTCAAGGGACTTGCCCTCGAATTCCGTGCCCTTGAGCAGGTTATTGCCGTTCGTCACATAAGCCTGATGGTGCTTATCGTGATGAAATTCCAGCGTTTCCTTCGACATATGGGGCGCAAGCGCGTCATAGGCGTAAGGCAGATTGGGAAGCGTGAAGGTCATCGGTGATGGTCCACAAAAATGATGGGAGACGTAGGTCTAACGGAACCCCTTATAGAAGGTTCCATGGTTGTTAAATACTCCCCTTCGCGCGGAATTATGCCGCGGAGCCATGTCGCTCTATAGGACAGGGCAAAGCGCGCAGGGGTACCGGGCAAAATGAACATCGAGATCGAAATTCTGACGGGGGAGGCATCATGGCCCATGGTGCAGCCGCTGTTCGAACGGGTTTGGCCGCAGGCCGCGGAAAAACGCACCACCGACCGCATCGAATATGCCCGCGCCGAATTGCGGGTGATCGTGCTGGCCGACGAACAGCCGGTCTGTCACGTCGGCATCTGCCGCCGCGAGGGCGTCTGGAAGGATCGTCCGATCCGCATCGGCGGCATAGGCGGGGTTGCGACCCATCCGGACTTCCGACGCCGCGGCTTCGCCAGCGTGGCGCTCAACGCCGCGCTGCAGACGCTGAAGGACGAGCGTGCCACCGATTTTGCCCTGCTGTTCTGCAGACAACACAATGCGGATTTCTACACCGCCCGCAGCTGGAAGCCGTTTGCCGGTGAGGTTTTCGCGCAACAGCGCGGCCAACGGGTGCGTTTTGACGCGTTGCTGCCGTTGGTGTCCTATCTGAAGCGGGCACCGCATGAGGGCGAGATCGATCTGTGCGGCCTGCCGTGGTGAGCCGTCGAATGACGGCCGGGTCGCGCGATTGAAAACCCGATCCGGCATTGCACAAATCCGATTTCTTGGTATGCAGGCCGCCATCTTGAGGAAAAATACATGAAGTTCAGATTTGCCGTGATGATCGCGACACTTGGTGTGCTGCTGGCCGGCCCCGCCGCCACGGCGCAGTCCGGCGAGCCCACCGGCATCTGGGAGACCCAGGCTGGCGATGCCCGGGTTCGGGTCAGCAAATGCGGCGGCAGCCTGTGCGCCACCGTGATGTCGTTGCGCGAGAAGATCGACCCCAAGACCGGCAAGCCGCCGATCGACGACAAGAATCCCGATCCCGCCCGCGCGACGCGCCCCATCATCGGCCTCGGTCTTTTCATTGACATGCGGCAGGTCGGACCGAACAAATGGTCAGGCCAGATCTACAATGCCGATGACGGCAAGACCTATGTCAGCAACGTCGCCGTGGCCGGCCCTGACACGCTCCGGGTCGAAGGCTGCGTCGGAGCGTTCTGCGGCGGCGAGAACTGGACCCGCATCGGGCGGTAGGACCTGAGCCGTTAAGATGAACATTGGTGTCCCGGACGCGACGCGGCACGAAGCGCTGTGTTCGTGGCGGTCCCGGCCCCGCGGGGCACTACACCTCCTTGCGGGGGCGCAGTGCTCCGCGTCCGGGGCACGGACGCTCGTTAACCCCTCATCGCCTTCCGCGGCGGCCCCCGCGGGGGGATGCCCCCCCCGG
>JACMOT010000526.1 GCA_014377915.1 Tardiphaga sp. | reverse complement strand
GGGGATCTGCGAGTACCAGGCCGAATAGTCCTGGCTGTGCTGCGCGCCGACGCGGGCGGCGGCGCCGTTGGGGCCGCGGAACACGATCTGGGCGGTCATCTGGCCACCGGACATGTACAGCGTCTTGGCGGCGGAGTTGATGATCTGGTCGATCGCCTGCATCGCGAAGTTAAAGGTCATGAATTCGACGATCGGCTTCAGCCCGGACATCGCCGCGCCAACGCCGACGCCGGCAAAGCCGTGTTCGGTGATCGGGGTGTCGATGACGCGGCGGGCGCCGAATTCCTGCAGCAGGCCCTGGGTCACCTTGTAGGCGCCCTGATATTCCGCGACTTCCTCGCCCATGATGAAGACGTCTTCGTCGCGACGCATCTCTTCGGCCATGGCGTCGCGCAGCGCTTCGCGGATGGTCATGGTGACCATCTCGGTGCCCTCCGGAATTTCCGGATCCGGCTCGATCGCCGAGACCGGGGCAACCGGAGCGGCCTGCGCAGCGGCGGGCTCTTCCCGGGGCGCCGGCGCGGATTTGGCATCGGCGGCCGGGGCCGCGGATTCCGCGGGCTTCTCCTGCTTCGCCGGCGAAGCGGCGGCGTTGGCATCCTCGCCTTCGGCCAGGATGGTGGCGATCGGCGTATTCACGGCGACGTCATTGGTGCCCTCGGGCACCAGGATCTTGCCGAGAATGCCTTCGTCGGTCGCTTCCACTTCCATGGTCGCCTTATCGGTCTCGATCTCGGCAATCACGTCGCCGGACTTGATGACGTCGCCTTCCTTCTTCAGCCATTTGGAGAGGTTGCCCTTCTCCATGGTTGGGGACAGCGCGGGCATCAGCACTTGAATGGGCATCATAACTCCAGATCAATCGTTCGGCCGCGCGCTCAGCGGTAGACGTCGGTGTACAATTCGGAAGCATCCGGCTCGGGATCATGCTGCGCGAATTCGGCGGCAGCATTGACCACGTCGCGAACCTCCGCGTCGATCGCCTTCAGCTCCTGCTCGGTGACTTTTTCGGCCAGCAGGCGGTTACGCACCTGCTCGATCGGATCCTGGTCGTGGCGGACTTTGTCGACTTCCTCACGGGTGCGGTATTTGGCGGGATCGGACATCGAGTGGCCGCGATAACGATAGGTCTGCATCTCGAGGATGTACGGCCCCTTGCCTTCGCGGCAATAGGCCACGGCCTTGTCGCCGGCGGCCTTGACGGCGCGGACGTCCATGCCGTCGACCTGCTCGCCGGGAATGTTGAACGACACGCCACGCTTGGAAAAGTCGGTCTGCGCCGAGGAGCGGCTTACCGAGGTGCCCATGGCGTAGCGGTTGTTTTCAATGATGTAGATGACGGGCAGCTTCCACAGCTCCGCCATGTTGAAACTCTCGTAGACCTGGCCCTGGTTGGAGGCGCCGGCGCCGAAATAGGCCAGGCTGACGAAATCATTGCCGCGGTAGCGGTTGGCGAAAGCCAGGCCGGTGCCGAGCGACACCTGGGCGCCGACGATGCCGTGGCCGCCGTAGAAATTCTTCTCCTTGCTGAACATGTGCATGGAGCCGCCCTTGCCCTTGGAATAGCCGCCCTGGCGTCCGGTCAGCTCGGCCATCACGCCCTTGGCGTCCATGCCGCAGGCCAGCATGTGGCCGTGGTCGCGGTAGCCGGTGATCACCTGATCCCCCAGCTTCAACGCCATCTGCATGCCGACGACGATGGCTTCCTGACCGATATAAAGATGGCAGAAACCGCCGATCGCGCCCATGCCGTAGAGCTGGCCGGCCTTCTCCTCGAAGCGCCGGATCAGCAGCATGTCGTGCAGCGCGCGCAGCTCCTGTTCGCGGTTGAATTCCGGCGGCACTGGCAGGCTTGCGCCATTGCCCGTTGCCTGCCCTGCGGGAGCGACGCTTTTCTTCGGTGCGGCCATTAGAATTCCGGATGCGAGAGACAATGGCTTTCT
The DNA here is from genome assembly GCA_014377915.1 of Tardiphaga sp. Next base: position 580 of record JACMOT010000526.1, on the reverse strand, counting down.
GTACTCCATCATTCCGCGGTGTGAAAGGGACTGGGCGTCGCGGCTGACGGCCGCTGCCACGAAAAGCCTTTTATCGCAGTGCAATACGCGCAACTTTCGCAAGCGAATGGCAGGCGTTTTGTAATATGCGGAATGAATGCAGCGGTGTGTTTCAGCCCCGCGCAATGGCAGCGATATCGCGTGTCTCATTCGCGTTCGGCTGTCGCCCAAGCGGGCTGTTTTCGATCAGCAGAATCGGCAGCGCGGCGGCCGCCGCGCGAGCGACCACAACCAGGCGATCCTCGCTCATGCCTTCGCGTGCGCTGGCGGATAATCCGGACATCGTGCTGGCGACGTAATCGGTCATGGCATCGGCCGCGTCCGGGTTCGACAGCGCCACGAAGACGCGGATGTGACTACGCTTATGTTGCGCCGAGCGACGGGCGAGATTGGCGCTCTCGTCGTCGTCGCCACCGCGCGCGGCTTCCAGCACGAGGCAGCCGCGCAGTTGCGGGTCGCACGCGTAAGTTAGCGCCGCGCGCTCCAGCAGATCGGCAAGCGCTTCCGCGGGCGGCCGCCCGGGACGCAGGATGCCTTCGAG
>JACMOT010000525.1 GCA_014377915.1 Tardiphaga sp. | reverse complement strand
CGCTGATGGGCCTGGTCGCCAAGCGCAGCGGCAGCGTGATGTTCAACGGTGTCGAGTTGCTGGCTGAAGCCGCGCACACACGCTTTCATCACGGCCTGGCCTATGTGCCGGAAGAGCGCCGCATCGTGCCCGGCCTGAGCGTGCGCGAGAACCTGCAGTTGGGCATCATCGCCAGCAAGAACCGTCGCGATGAGGACAAGATGATCGACGAGATCGCTGAGATCTTTCCGCGCTTGAAAGAGCGGCTGAGCCAGGACGCGACGTCGATGTCGGGCGGCGAGCAGCAGATGCTGGCCATCGCCCGGGCAATGATGGCCAAGCCCAAGATGATCCTGCTCGATGAGCCGTCCGAGGGCATCATGCCCATCCTGGTGGATGAGATGTTCGCGCTGTTCGCACGGATGAAGTCCGAGGGCACGACCATCCTGCTGGTGGAGCAGAACGTCGAGCGAGCGTTGAAGATTTCAGACCGGGCCTACATCCTGGATCAGGGCCAGATCGTGATGACGGGTCGGGCGGCCGACCTGCTGGCGGACACGGCAATCCAGGACAAGTACTGCGCGGTTTGATTCAGATGTGAAACCAGGCCAGGCCGCCCAGCACGATGCCGGCGCCGCCGGCGACCAGGGTGGCGCCACGCATCCAGCGCTTCTTGGTCAGCAAGGCGATCGCCGCCAACGCGATCGAGATCTGCAAGGCGGTGGTCGCCTGCGCCCAGCGGTGGTGCTGGTGCATCTGTTCTTCGCTCTGGTGGTCGAAGGCCTTGGATTCTTGCTCGAGCTTTTCGGCGGCGAGCTTGATGTCGGCCTTTTCCTTTTTGTAGCGCTCGACCTCGTCCAGGTACTTGGGCTTCCTGTCCTCGGCCACCAGGGCAGCCGCCAGTTCTGCCAGGTTCTGCTTGCCGCTCTTGGACTGGTAGAACGCCCATTGATTCGCGGCCTCGGTCTTCCTGATTGCCGCGTCGTTCTTCAGCAGTCCGGCATTGGCCTGGGTCGCGCCGCCCATGTAGGCAAACATCGCGCCGACGGTGGCGAGAATGGCGGTGATCACCGCGAGTTGTCCGGCCAGGCCGGCCGGCTCATGCTGCGCCCCATGTTCCACCGCGTGATCATGCGGGCCGTGGACGTGAAAGCCGTCTCCGGACATAGTGCTATTTCCTTGTTTTGTCGTAAGTCACGAAATCGAAGCGCCAGCCTTGCGGCGACGTCCTCGTTTCGCGGAATGATTCGGTGAAGCCGCTGCGATCCCAGGCCGGGAAGAACACATCGGCGTCGAGTGCTGCATCGAACTCGGTCAACTCCAGACGGTTGGCGAGGGGCAAAGCCTCGGCAAAGATCTTTGCGCCGCCGATGACGAAAACCTGGTCCGCCTCGGCACAGGCGGCCAGCGCGCCATCCAGCGAGCCGAAGCGCTCGGCGCCGTCCAACAGCAGGCTCGAATCGCGCGACAGGACGATATTGCGCCGCCCCGGCAGCGGCCGGAACTTCGCCGGCAGCGAATCCCAGGTCTTGCGGCCCATGATGACCGGGTGGCCCAGGGTGAGCGCCTTGAAGCGGGCCATGTCCTCGGGCAGGCGCCAGAGCAGCTCGTTGTTGCGTCCGATGCCGCCGTCGCGGGCGACACCGGCGATCAGGGTCAGCACGCTCATACGGCCACCGCGCCCTTGATCGCCGGGTGGTGCTCGTAGCCGACCAGCTCGAAGTCGTCGAACTCGTAGTCGAAGATGCTGGCCGGCCGACGCTTGATATTCATCGTCGGGTAGGGCAGGGGCGCGCGCGACAGCTGCGTCTTTACCTGTTCTTCATGGTTGCTGTAAATGTGGCAATCGCCGCCGGTCCAGACGAAATCGCCGACGGCAAGACCGCACTGCTGCGCCACCATGTGCGTCAACAATGCATAAGAGGCAATGT
>JACMOT010000524.1 GCA_014377915.1 Tardiphaga sp. | reverse complement strand
GCGGCTATCGCTGCATCGTGCTGGCCGACGGCTGCGCCTCCTACTTTCCGGAATTCCACGAGATGGGCCTGAAGATGATCAAGGCCCAGGGCGGCATCTTTGGTTGGGTCTCCGACTCCGCCAGCGTCCTTCAAGCCATGGCCCAAGAACACTTGCAAGAACACGTAGTGGAGACTTCACCCATCTAGCAGCGGGAGCATCATCATGAACACGTTCGCAGGGACTGCCGGAAAATCCGATTTCAAGCCGATGTTATGGACGCCGGGCGACTGGAATGCGTTTTTCGGTTTCGGCACCAATATCCTCGTCAACATGCTGGTACTGACGGGCCTGTTGCGCTTCGTGCTGAAGATGCCGGACGCTATCGTATTCGGCCGCATCCTGCCGGCGCTCGGCCTGATGATGTGCCTGTCGACCTTCTATTACGCCTGGCTCGCCTACAAGCTAGCGCAAAAAACCGGTCGCTCCGACGTCTGCGCGCTGCCTTCGGGCATCAGCGTGCCACATATGTTCATCGTCACCTTCGTGATCATGCTACCGATCGCCATCACCACCGGTGATCCCGTCAAGGGCTGGGAGGCAGGCCTCGTCTGGGTGTTCTTCCAGAGTTTCATCCTGATGATCGGCGGCTTTATCGCGCCGTTCATCCGAAGGGTGACGCCGCGCGCGGCCCTGCTCGGCACGCTGGCCGGCGTCTCCATCACCTTTATCGCGATGCGTCCGGCGCTGGAAATGTTCATGACGCCGGTGATTGGTCTCACCTGTTTCGCCATCATCCTGCTGAGCTGGTTCGGCGGTTACAAATATCCGAAGAACATTCCGGCCGGGCTGGTGGCGATCGGCGTGGGCATGGTGATCGCGTGGGGCTCCAACCTGCTCGGCATCGGGGTCGGCGGTGTCAGCGGCGCCGGGGTCACGGCGGCGTTCGGCAATTTCGGCTTCTCGGTGCCGATCCCGGCGATCGATCACGTCTTCTCCGGCTTCCAGTTCCTTGGCATCATCCTTGTTACCGCCATCCCTTACGGGATCTACGACCTGGTCGAGGCGATGGATAATGTGGAGTCCGCGGAAGCCGCCGGCGACGAATACCCGACCACCCGCGTGCTCACCGCCGACGGCGTCGTGTCGCTGATCGGCTGCCTGATGGGCAACCCCTTCATCAATGCGGTCTACATCGGCCATCCCGGCTGGAAAGCGATGGGCGGCCGGATCGGCTACTCGGCGGCGACCGGCATCATGGTGGTGGTGCTGTCGTGGTTCGGCATCATCTCGCTGATGCTGGCGATCGTCCCGGTCGTCGCGATCTCGCCGATCCTGCTGTATATCGGCATGCTGATCTGCGCGCAGGCGTTCGAGACCACCCCGCGTGAACATGCTCCCGCGATCGCGCTGTCGCTGACGCCGCATCTGGCGGCCTGGGCCACGGTGCTGCTGTCCGGCGCGCTCGGCGCCGCCGGCATGAATTTCGGCGCCCAGCACGCGCCGGATTTTGTCGCCAAAATGGGCCAGAACGGCGTGCTGTTCCACGGCCTCGAGGTGATGGGCGGTGGCTCGATCCTCACCGGCCTGGTGCTCGGCGCGATCGCGGTGTTTGTGATCGAGCGCAAGTTCGTCAACGCATCGGCCTTCGCGCTGGCCGGCGCGGTCCTGACCTATCTCGGCTTCATGCATGGTGAGGCGATCGGGACCGGCGGTGGTTGGGGGGTGACGCCTGGCGTCGCGCTGGCCTATGCTCTGGTCGCGGCCGGGTTCTTCGCAGCGGAGAAGTTCGGCACGGCCACTGTTTCTGTCTCGCAGCATCCGGAGCCATCCCTTGCAATACCTGCCGAATAAATTCGTTGTCGTCGGCGGATGGCGCATTGGCGCCATCCGCAGCAGGTTCGCCGCGTGACCGAAACCATCGCAGCCATCGTCGCCGCGCACCGCGCCGGCTCCGTCACCCCCGCGCAGACCATCGCCCGCAGTTTCCAGCGCATCCGCGATCACAACGATCCCGCGATCTTCATCGCGCTACGCGATGAAGCGTCCGCCATTGCGGAAGCGCAGGCGCTGGGCGCGAAAGACCCGGCGACGCTGCCGCTCTATGGTGTGCCGGTCGCGGTGAAGGACAATATCGACGTTGCCGGCCTGCCGACCACCGCCGCCTGCCCCGCCTTCGCCTATACGCCGAGCCGCGACGCCAGCGCGGTGGCACGACTACGCGCCGCAGGCGCCATTATCATCGGCAAGACCAATCTCGACCAGTTCGCCACCGGGCTGGTCGGCGTGCGCTCACCCTACGGCATCCCGAAAAACGCGGTGCGTGACGACCTGATTCCGGGTGGATCGAGTTCGGGGTCGGCGGTGGCCGTCTCCGCCGGTCTGGTTCCGCTGTCACTCGGCACTGACACCGCCGGCTCCGGCCGGGTACCGGCGATGCTCAACAATATTGTCGGGCTCAAGCCCAGCCTGGGCCTCGTCCCGACCGCCGGCGTGGTGCCGGCCTGCCGCACGCTGGACTGCGTATCGATTTTTGCGCTGACGGTCGACGATGCGATCGCGGCGCTCGACGTGATGGGCGGCTATGATGCCCATGACCCGTTTTCAAGGCAGCGTACCGTTGGCGCGCTCTCCGAATTTCCGAAAGGCCTGCGGCTCGGCGTGCCGCGCAACGGGCAGTTGATCTTCTTCGGCGATACGGTCTCGGAAAAGGCCTATGCCGACGCGCTGAAACGCTGGACCGCGCTCGGCGCCACCCTGGTCGAATTCGACCTCGAGCCGTTCTATGAGACCGCGCGGCTGCTCTATGACGGGCCGTGGGTGGCGGAGCGCCTGCTGGTGATCCGTGACCTGCTGGCCTCGGCGCCGGATGCTATCCATCCGGTGACCCGAGAAATCACCATCGTCGGCGCGCGCCAGAGCGCCCCCGATACATTTGCCGCATTATACAGACTGCAGGGCCTCAAGCGCACCGCCGAGGCGGCGTTCGCCGACATCGATGCTTTGGTACTGCCGACCGCGCCGACGGCCTATTCGACGGCGCAGGTGCTGGCCAATCCGATCGAACTGAATAGCCGGCTCGGCACCTACACCAATTTCGTCAACCTGCTCGATCTGTGCGGGCTGGCGATCCCCGCAGCGATGCGCGGCGACGGCATTCCGTTCGGCATCACGCTGCTGGCACCGGCCGGCGACGACACGAAGCTGGCAAGCCTTGGTCGCGTATTTCACGCTGATACAAAGCTTCCACTGGGCAGCAAGAAACTGCCGCAGCCGCCGCTCGCGGCGCTGCCAGCAGCAAAATCCGACGACATCCCGATCGTCGTGGTCGGCGCGCATCTGTCGGGCATGGCGCTGAACGGCGAGCTCACCGCGCTCGGCGGACGACTGATCAGGGCCACGACCACCGCGCCGGACTACCGGTTCTACGCGCTGAACGGCACCACGCCGGCCAAGCCCGGATTGCTGCGCGTCGAGGCAGGCAGCGGCTCGGCGATCGCCGTCGAGATCTGGTCGCTGTCGGCGGCGGCGTTCGGCAAATTCGTCGCGTCGATTCCGCCGCCGCTATCGATCGGCACGCTGCAACTGGCGGACGGCTCGGGCGCCAAGGGTTTTATGGTGGAGCCTATCGCCGTTGAGGATGCCCGCGACATCTCGCATTTCGGCGGCTGGCGCGCTTACGCCGCGGATCCTCAGAAATAGCTGTCGCGTCCCGGACGCGGTGCCGCCTTCTTCGTGCGCCCCGCAGCGCCGGACCGCATCAATCTCTGTCGACCGCTATGGCCCCGGCTCCGCGAAGCAATACTTCGTATTGCATCGCCTCCGGGGCACGATTCAGCTTGATCAAGCCGCGCGGATATTTTCCATGAAGCGATCGAGTTCGGCGCGCAACCGCGTGCTCTCGCTCGACAGCGACTGCGCGGAATTGAGCACCTGCTCGGATGCTGCTCCCGTCTCGGTGGCGCCGCGGTTGACGGCCGTGATATCGCCCGCGACCTGCTGGGTGCCGTGGGCGACGCGCTGCACGTTCTGCGCGATCTCCCGGGTGGCGGCGCTCTGCTGCTCGACGGCGCTGGCGATCTGCGTGGCAATGCTGGAGATTTCTCCAATCGTGTTGCCGATCTGCTTGATCGCGGTGACCGATTCCTGCGTCGCGCTCTGCATCCCGGCGATCTGCGCCGAGATTTCATCGGTGGCCTTCGCCGTCTGGCTGGCCAGCGATTTCACTTCCGACGCCACCACCGCGAACCCGCGACCTGCTTCGCCGGCCCGCGCCGCCTCGATGGTCGCATTCAGCGCCAGCAGATTGGTCTGTTCGGCGATCGCGGTGATCAGATTGACGACGTCGCCGATCCGCTGCGCGGCGCGCGACAATTCATTGATCCGCGCATCGGTCTGCACGGCCTGCGCCACCGCATTGTCGGCGATCCGGCTGGAGGTCTGTACCTGGCGGCCGATCTCGGTGACCGACTGCGACAATTCCTCGGTGGCGGTGGCCCCCGACTGCATGTTGGAGGAAGCTTCTTCCGACGCGCCGGCAACCCGGCCCGACAGGCCTTCGGTAGTTTCCGCGGTCCGGGTCAGCGTGCTGGCGGCCGATTCGAGCTGGCCGGCCGAGGCCGACACATTCGACACGATCGCGCCAACGGCGGATTCGAAATCATCGGCGAAGCGGATCAGTTCGGAGCGGCGGGCAGCGCTGGCGGAACGGTTATGTTCGTCATTGGCAGCGGCATCGCTCTCGGCCTTGGCCACCGCCTGCACCTTGAATTCCTCCACGGCGGAAGCCATGTCGCCGAGTTCGTCGCGACGGCCGAGCCCCGGCAGCACCACGTCGAAATCGCCGGCGGCGAGTTGGCGCATCGCCGCGCACATCGCGATCATCGGCTTCGAAATGCTTCTGCCGAGCAGGCCGGCGAGCACCGCGCCGATAATGAAGCCACCGAGACCGAGGCCGGCGACCTGGCGCTCGGTATCATGGATCACGGCGTCGGACTGCTGCTCGAGCTGCTGCTGATATGACAGCAGGTCACTCTTCATGGCAGCAGACAATTGACCGATCGTGACCGCGATCACGTTCATCTGTTGGACGAGGCTATCGACCTTTCTGGTATTCTCGACATATTTCGCAAAGCCGCTCTGATAGGTCTTCACGTCGGCGGTGATATCCTTCAACCGCTTAGTGATTCCGTCATTGTTGGCATAGACCGTTGCTAGCGCGTCGCCGAGATTTTTGATGCTCGCGAAACCAGCGTTCGAGTTCTTTTCTTCGGGCCTGGCGATATAGGTATTGACCAGCGAAGTCGCGGTAATGAATTGCGTGACAAGGTCCTTGACCTGTTCCTCCGTTGCAGGAAGGGCAGCCATCATGGCGGCATCGCCGAGGTCGTCGATCTTGCTGCGCAGTTGTACGTTCAAGCGCAGCAACTGGGTGGCGGCAATCACGTCGTTCTCGCCCTTGACCCTGAGGATGTCGGCAAACACCGCGGTGAAGCCGGCGAACTCCCGCGCAAGCCGGGTGATCTGGTCGAGCCGCGCGGAATCCTTCGTCGCCTGCACCGACTGATCGATCGCCTGCCTCAGGCTGGCTTCGACGGCTTTCGCCAAATTGGCATCGTCCTGCTGGCCGCTGAGGACATAGTACCGCATCAGGGCCTGGTAAGAGATGAGTTCGCGATCGATGCCGCGGGCAAGCCCGGATTCGGCAACGCTGCTCCGATAGGCCACCACGCCGGTGGCGACACGTTCGAAGCCCAGATAAGCGAGGCCCATGCTAAGCGCGGAAAGGGCAAGCACCGCGGTAAAGCCGAGCGTCACCTTGGCGCGAAATCGCAGCGCTGGAAATTTCAGCAAGAGCGGCCGCAGCCACATAAGCGTTCTTAACCCCACGTCAGGCCCCCGTTCGCTGTAATGATATCGTCTGCCCGAGCGCTGGCGTCCGGGCAGACGATTCATCATGAAGCGGAATGGCTAAAGTGAAGTAAACATATACCAAAAATACACCCTTGGGTTGCGCATAGTCGCCGGCTGCGACGTCTCGCCTTTCGACGGCTGGTCCGCTTACGCGGCGGAAGCGACGAAGCGGATATCGACGCTCGATCGTTTCCCGGACGCGGCCGCCCTAAGCCGCGCGGATATTTTCCATGAAGCGATCGAGTTCGGCGCGCAACCGCGTGCTCTCGCTCGACAGCGACTGCGCGGAATTGAGCACCTGCTCGGATGCTGCTCCCGTCTCGGTGGCGCCGCGATTGACGGCCGTGATATCGCCCGCGCCCTGCTGGGTGCCGTGGGCGACGCGCTGCACGTTCTGCGCGATCTCCCGGGTGGCGGCGCTCTGCTGCTCGACGGCGCTGGCGATCTGCGTGGCAATGCTGGAGATTTCTCCAATCGTGTTGCCGAT
>JACMOT010000523.1 GCA_014377915.1 Tardiphaga sp. | reverse complement strand
CTGGACAGTGAAGCGCGGCTGCGCAACCTCGCGGTTGTGTCACGCAAGGACAGCGCGGCCTATCGCGTGCGCAGCTACCTCGCCGCCCAGGTGCGCGGCGGCAGGACCAGCATTGCCTGGGTGTGGGATGTCTATGACCGCGACCAGCAGCGCGCCCTGCGCCTCGCGGGCGAAGAGCCCACTGGCAAGAACGGCACTGATGCCTGGGCGAGCGCCGACGACGTGGTGCTCCGGCGGATCGCACAGGCCGGCCTCACCGGCCTTGGGGGTATGATCAACGGAACCACACCCGGCGACGCAGCACCGGCGACCGTTCCGAGCGGCAATGGTCCGGCGATTGCGCGTGTCGATGAGCGCTCGCCGGAAACCGTCGCCAGCGCCCTCAGCTTCAGCGCGAATTAACGATAGAAACCTTGAATTGACGCAGGAAAACCGCGGCCTACGGGTTGCCAGCGGACTGTCGTCCTTGATATCACCTCGCTGACTGAGACCATCCAGTTCCGTGGGTAATCCGATATGCTGAACGTTGTATCCACCAAGCCGCGGGGAGACGCGTCGATGTCGGGCAAGAACGGCTCCATCAAGCTGGTCGCCGGCAATTCGAACCCGGTGCTGGCGCAGGAGATCGCCTCCTGGCTGCAACTGGCGCTCACCAAAGCCAGCGTCCGTCGCTTTGCCGACATGGAAATCTTCGTCGAGATCCAGGAAAACGTCCGCGGCTCCGACGTCTACATCATCCAGTCGACGTCGTTTCCCACCAACGACCATTTGATGGAATTGCTGATCATCACCGACGCGCTTCGCCGCGCCTCAGCTCGCCGTATCACCGCCGTGGTGCCGTATTTCGGTTATGCCCGCCAGGACCGCAAGGTCGGATCGCGTTCGCCGATCTCCGCCAAGCTGGTGGCCAATCTGATCACCCATGCGGGTGTCGACCGGGTCATGACCCTCGACCTGCATGCCGGCCAGATCCAGCGCTTCTTCGATATTCCCGTGGACAATCTGTTTGCCTCGCCAGTGATGGTGCGCGACATCAAGGATAAGTTCGACCTTGGCAATGTCATGGTGGTATCGCCCGACGTCGGCGGCGTGGTACGCGCCCGCGGCCTCGCCAAGCGGATCAACGTACCGCTGGCGATCATCGACAAGCGCCGCGAGCGCGCCGGTGAATCCGAGGTCATGAACGTGATTGGCGACGTCGCCGGCTATACCTGCATCCTGATCGACGACATCGTCGATTCCGGCGGCACGCTGGTGAACGCCGCCGATGCTCTGCTCGCCAACGGCGCCAAGGATGTCTACGCCTACATCACCCACGGCGTGTTGAGCGGCGGCGCCGCGGCGCGCATCACGGCCTCGAAGCTGAAAGAGCTGGTGATCACCGACTCGATCCTGCCGACGGAAGCCGTGATCCACTCGCCGAACATTCGCACGCTCTCGATCGCCTCCCTGATCGCCGAAGCGATCGGCCGCACCGCGTCGGAAGAGTCGGTGTCGAGCTTGTTCGACTAACTGAGCGTATGTAGCCCGGAGGAGTCCTTGCGACATCCGGGACGGGCGCCTCGTGAAGGCTCTTTTCCCGGATTTCGTCTCGCTTCATCCAGACTACAAAAAGAACTACACAATCCCGGCCGCGACCTGGCCGCGCAGCCGCTCCAGGCTGAGTAGCGTATTGGCGCAGGCTTCCGCGACCTCGACGCCCCTCGCCGCGAAATGCTTGCGCAGGAAATCTGAGCCCGCATCGGTCTCATCGAACTCGTCCGGCGTAACCACCGCGGAAAACACCGGCACCTCGGTCCTCAATTGCACGTCCATCAGCGCGCGGATCACGGTGTCGGCCACGAAACCGCGGACGCCGCTATCGACCACGAGGCCAGCCGCGACGATGGCGGTATAGCGCCGCGTCTTGGCGAGAATCTGCACATGCAGCGGAATTTCGAACGAGCCCGGCACCTCGAACAGATCGACCTGCGCCGGCGCGATATGCCGCGCCGCGATCTCGGCGAGGAATGACAGCCGGCACGATTCAACGATGTCGCGGTGCCACGACGACTGCACGAAGGCGACACGCTGAGGTTTGGCAAAGCGCGGATGATCCGCCGCCTCCGTTGAGGCGTGCGTGGACTCGTTCATGACAACATTCTTTCCAGTGACGCTGGAACTATGCCTAAACCTGATCGCAGCGGCAAGAACCATCCACAGCCGTGCCGATACCGCCAATGCCCTTGATGGACCGCCGAAAGCCATGCCGCCCTGCCCGCGAATCAATTGGTTAACGGCCGATCCGGACTCGCGCCACGATAGCGCGGCGCTCCGGACTCGCATGCCGAGAATCTGATTCCGGTTTGTTCTCATCAAGGCACGATCAGCTGTGGATGAAGGATGGTTTGTCTGTGGATGGATTCGTGGTGGCGTTGCGCGGATTCCGCAAATCACATCACTTCAAACTCGCAAGCTCCGGAAGATGAGGGATTGCAGCCCGCGGCGGCGCATCGATTTATCGCGTACCGGCCGTCCGCGAGCCATTCATTTCATTCAAAGCAAGGTCGCGACGGCATGTCACTTCTCGAAAGCGCTATCGATTCACGCGTCAACCCGCTCGCGGTTGTCGAGGATATCGCCGCCGACCATAACTGGGCGTTCGAGCGTTCCGGCGAGGACGAAGTCACGATCGTCTCGAAGGGCGACTGGACCGACTATCAACTCTCCTTCACCTGGATGAATGAGATCGAGGCGCTGCATCTGGCATGCGCCTTCGACATGAAGATCCCGGCCGCGCGCCGCGCCGAAGTCCAGCGCCTGATCGCCGCTATCAACGAGCAGATGTGGGTCGGACATTTCGATATCTGGACCCATACCGGCATGGTGATGTACCGTCAGGCCTTGATCCTGCCGGAGGGCCTGATCGCCTCCACCGCGCAGTGCGAGACCATGCTGGTCTCCGCCATCCATAGCTGCGAGCGCTACTATCCGGCGTTTCAGTTTGTCGTCTGGGCCGGCAAGACCGCGTCCGAGGCGATGTCCGCGGCGATGTTCGACACCGCCGGCGAAGCGTGACGCATATGACCAGCGCGCATCCCGGGATCGTCGTTCCTGCCCATCCGAACGACAGTCACCGCGCCGCTGTTTTAAAGGCGTTGATGCAGTACAACGACAGCAAGGTCGGCCCGTCTGGCTTTGAACCGCTGGCGATCCTGATCAACGATCCGGTCACCGGCGAACCCGCTGGTGGGCTGTGGGGTAAGACGGCCTATAATTGGTGTTTTGTCGAACTGTTTGTGATCCCGGAAGCGTTCCGCGGACAGGACATGGGCTCCAAGGTTCTGGCGCAGGCCGAAGACATCGCGCGCGGGCGCGGGTGCATCGGCCTATGGCTCGATACCTACTGGTTTCAGGCGCCGGCGTTCTATCAGAAACAGGGCTACGAGATAGTTGGCACCCTGCCCGATTATCCGCGCGGCGGCCCGCGCTACTTTCTGAAAAAGAGCCTGGTCTAGACCGCCAGAGGCTGCATGCGCGCCGCGCCGGTGATACGGTCCGGCAGCTTTCATTTCCCGGATCGAACCATGACCTCAACCAGCCTGCCGCTTGCCGAACTCACCGGCACCCTCGTGCTCGCCGGCGCCGGCAAAATGGGCGGCGCGATGCTGACCGGCTGGCTCGCGCGCGGCCTCGACCCGAAGCGCGTGGTCGTGATCGATCCATTTGCCTCCGATGCCATCAAGGCGCTCGGCACCACCGGCGTCCGCATTAATCCCGCGACCAACACCATCGGCAAGGCCGCCACCCTCGTGATCGCCGTGAAGCCGCAGATGTTTCGCGACGCCGGCCCTCAGTTGCGCGACTTCGCGGCTTCGGCGCTGGTGGTCTCGATCATGGCCGGTGCGACCATCGCTGCGATCTCCGAGATCTGCGGCGGCAGGGTGGTGCGCGCGATGCCGAACACGCCGGCGGCGATCGGCCGCGGCATCACCGTGGCGGTCGCCGCCGGTGACGTCAGTGCCCAACAGCGACATGGCGCCCGTGCGCTGCTGTGCGCCACCCG
>JACMOT010000522.1 GCA_014377915.1 Tardiphaga sp. | reverse complement strand
GATTCCACCGCGATCTCGTTGAAGGCGGTACCCGCGGGCATGGACCGCGTCCCCGTGCGCGTGTATCTCGGAGAATGCATGGCGGTGGCGCAGGTCCACGATCTGCACATCTGGCCGATGAGCACCACCGAGATCGCGCTGACCTGCCATCTGGTGATGCCCGCGGGCCCGCCCGGCGATGCCTATCTGCTGGACATTGCACAGCGGCTGAAGCGCGATTTCGGCATCGGTCATACCACCGTGCAGATCGAGACCGACCCTGCGTCACCCTGCGCGATGGCGTCCTGCCAGCCAATCTGATCAAACCTCGAAGATGTCGCCGCGACGCGGCTCACTGAAAGTCCGATGAATCAGTCCCACCCCAGCGCGACGACCAGGACATTCGCGAGCCGGATGCGACGGCTGCCGTTCGTGCTGGCGCTGACGCTCGGCCTGCTGCTGTCGCTGATCCACTGCGCCGGCGACGGGTTCGCCTTCGCGGCCCCCGCGTCAAACGCCGTGATTACCAGCGGTGATTCCGGCGCGCCCTCCGATCTGCCGGATCAGTTGCTGCCCGCCCATAGCGGTCACTGCCTGTCCCATGTCACCGCGCCTCCGAGCAGCAGCGCGGGCTCGCCGATCGACCGGCCGTGGCGCGCGCCCGGAATCGCCGTTGACCAATCCCCCGCCATGCTGGCCGGACTACTGCCGTTCAAGCCACCCCGCGCCTGATCCTTGCCGCGGCCTCGAGGCCGAAGGCCTGCCCGCTGTCCTGACGACGGCGCGGCAGCCGAACCGCATGGATAATTGGATCAATACGGCACAGGCGCGTGGCGCCCGGTGCGGGACGTTTTCTCATGATCAGGATTCTGATAGCCACCGCGCTGTGGCTCGGCACGGCGCTGCCGTTGCAGGCCCAGGCCCCCTCGCCGGCAGGACAGCCCGCGCCTCACGCGCAGGCCATCGTGAAACTTAGCGCGCAACAGATCGACGCCGGAAAATTCGCCGTTGAAGCCGTGGCCGCCGGCGCGCTCGAACGACGCCTCACGGTGCCCGGCTCGATCGTGCCCAGCGGCGATCACATCGCCCGCATCGCCGTGCGGCTGCTTGGCACGGTCGCTGAACTGCGCAAGCGGCTCGGCGACGCGGTAACCGTCGGCGAAGTCGTCGCCATCATCGAGAGTCGCGAGGTCGCCGATGCCAAGGGCGATTACCTCGCCGCCCGGCTGGTGATCGACCTGCAGCAGACGCTGTTCAATCGCGCCAAAACGCTGTGGGACGGCAAGGTGATGAGCGAGAACGACTTTCTGCGCGCCCGCACGACCTTCGAGGATGCCCGCGTCAAGCTCGAGCTGTCGCGACAAAAGCTGTTCGCGCTCAGCCTCAATGCCGAGCAGATCGAGGCGCTGCCGCAGCAGCCGGTGGAGACGCTGCGGCGGCAGGAGCTGCGCGCGCCGATCTCCGGCCGCATCGCCGAGCGCCGGGTCGAGCTCGGTTCGCTGGTGGGTCGCGAGGGCCAGGAAAGCGAACTCTTCACCATCGTCGACCTTGGCGTGGTGTGGGCCGAGCTGGCGGTATCGCCCGCCGACCTTCGCGATATCCGCGAGGGCCAGACCATCCGCATCGCCGACGGCGACGTCTCGTCTCCCGCCACCATCCTGTTCATCAGCCCGCTGCTCGACAAGGAGACGCGCACGGCGCGCGTGGTCGCCTCGGTCGACAATACCGCGCGCCGCTGGCGGCCGGGCGCATTCGTCACCGCCGAGATCGCACCGGACCCGGCGTCCACGTCCATTGTCGTACCAATGGCGGCGCTGCAAACGCTGGAGCGCAAGCCGGTGGTGTTCGTGCGCACAACCGATGGCTTCGAGGCGCGGCCTGTCACGCTGGGCCGGCAGAACAACCGCATGGCCGAAGTGACAAGCGGGCTGAAACCCGGCGAACGCATCGCTACCGCCAACAGCTTCATCCTCAAGGCCGATCTCGGCAAGGCCGCCGCCGAACACCAGCACTAGCAGCGAAACTCACTCGTTTGTGGTGATCATTGCGAGGAGCGAAGCGACGCGGCAATCCAAAGCCACTCGCGCAGACTGGATTGCTTCGTCGCAAGCGCTCCTCGCCATGATGAATGCGGATAGTGAAGTATGCCCATGAAAGATTTTCCATGATCCGCTCCATCCTCGCTCTCTCGATCCGGCACCGCTGGATCGTCGTGCTGCTGACGCTCGGCGTCGCTCTGTTCGGTGCGTGGTCGCTGCGGCATTTGCCGATCGACGCGGTCCCTGACATCACCAACAAACAGGTCCAGGTGAACACCACTGCACCGGCGCTTTCGCCGCTGGAAATCGAAAAGCAGGTCACATTCCGCATCGAGACGGCGCTGGCCGGCATCGCCGGGCTGGAGAGCACGCGCTCGCTGTCGCGCAACGGCTTTTCGCAGGTGACCGCGGTATTCGCAGACAACATCGACATCTACTTCGCGCGACAACAGGTCAATGAGCGGCTGATCGAGCTGCGCGCCGGCCTGCCGCCCAATGTCGATCCGAAGATGGGACCGATCTCGACCGGGCTCGGCGAAATCTACATGTGGTCGATCGCCTACACGGCGCCCGGTGACGGCGTCTATGTCACGCCCGACGGCGAGCGGCTGACCACCGAGGTCGCGCGCGCGGCCTATCTGCGCACCGTGCAGGACTGGATCGTCAGGCCGCAGATCCGCGGTGTCACCGGCGTGGCCGGCGTCGATTCGATCGGCGGCTTTGCCAAGCAGTACCAGGTGCAGCCGGACCCGGCGCGGCTGATCGCGCTCAATCTGTCCTTCGCGGACATCGTCCGCGCCATCGAGGCCAACAATGTCAGCCGCGGCGCCAGCGTGATCGAGCACAATGGCGAAGGCATCGCCGTGCGGTCCGACGGACGATTGCGGGATTCCACCGACATTGGCGATGTCGTCGTCAGCACGCGCGGCTCGGTACCGGTACGCGTCCGTGATGTCGCCGACATCATGATTGGCGGCGAGATACGCACCGGCAGCGCCAGCATGAACGGCCGCGAAACGGTGATCGGCACCGCGCTGATGCTGGTCGGCAGCAACAGCCGCATGGTGGCGTCGGCGGTGGACAGCCGGATCGTGGAACTGCGCAAGACGCTGCCGCCCGGCATCGAACTCACCACGGTGCTCGACCGTACAACGCTGGTCGACGCCACCGTCACCACTGTCGCCACCAATCTCGGCGAAGGCGCGCTGCTGGTGATTGTCGTGCTGTTCGTGATGCTCGGCAATTTTCGCGCCGCGCTGATCGCGGCACTGGTGATCCCGGTGGCGATGCTGATGACGGCGGCCGGCATGCTGCAGGGCCGGATCAGCGCCAATTTGATGAGCATGGGGGCGCTGGATTTCGGCCTGATCGTCGATGGCGCCGTGATCATCGCCGAAAACGCGCTGCGCCACCTCGCCGAGAAACAGCACGCCGCCGGCCGCGCGCTGTCACGCGACGAACGGCTGCGGACCGTACAGGCCGCCGCCGAGGAAATGATCGGCCCCAGCGTCTATGGCCAGGCCATCATCATGCTGGTCTATTTGCCGCTGCTGACCTTCACCGGCGTCGAAGGCAAGATGTTCCAGCCAATGGCGCTCACCGTGCTGCTGGCGCTGGCCGCGGCCTTCGTGCTGTCGCTGAGCTTCGTGCCGGCGATGATCGCGATCTTCGTGACCGGCCGGGTGCGCGAGGGCGACAACATCGCGATCCGCGGCCTGAAGCGGATCTATGCGCCGGCGCTCACCCGCACCATCCGGCGCCCGCTGGCCGCGATTGCCGGCGCCGTCCTTCTGTTCGCGGTCGCGATCGCTCTGTTCACGCGGCTCGGGCAGGAGTTCATCCCGACGCTCGACGAAAAGAACATCGCGATGCATGCGCTGCGGATTCCCAGCACCGGGCTTTCGCAGTCGCAGGCGATGCAGCTCGATGTCGAGAAGGCGGTCATGGCGCTGCCGCAGGTGGCGCGGGTGTTCTCGAAGACCGGAACCGCGGAGGTGGCGTCCGACCCGATGCCGCCCAACGCCTCCGACACCTTCATCATCCTGAAACCACAAGCCGCCTGGCCGGATCCGGACATGACCAAGGAAGCGCTACTCAAGCGCATCGAGGCGGCGGTCGGCGAGCTGCCGGGCAACGCCTATGAATTCACCCAACCGATCCAGATGCGCTTCAACGAGCTGATTGCCGGCGTGCGCGGCGATCTGGCCGTGAAAGTGTTTGGCGACGAGTTCGAGCCGCTGCTGCGATCGGCGGACCAGATCGCCGCGATCCTGCGGGACACCCGTGGTGCCGTGGACGTCAAGGTCGAGCAGGCTGACGGCCTCTCGATCCTCGATATCACCGTCGACAGAGCGGAGACCGCCCGGCGCGGACTGAGCCTCGCGGCCGTGCAGGAAGTGATCGGCACCGCGATCGGGGGTCGCGACGCCGGCCTCATCTATGAAGGCGACCGCGGCTTCGCGATCGTGGTGCGGCTGCCGGATGCGATCCGTACCGACCTCGACGCACTGAAGAACCTGCCGGTGTCATTGCCGTCGGGCGCCGCGACCACGGCGACAGTGCCGCTCGGCCAGCTCGCGCGCTTCGATCTGCGCGAGGGCCCGAACCTGATCAGTCGGGACAATGGCAAGCGCCGCGTCGTGGTGACCGCCAATGTGCGCGACCGCGACATCGCCTCGGTCGCCAATGAGGCGCGCGCCGCGATCGACGCGCAGGTGAAACTGTCACCCGGCAGCTGGACGAGCTGGAGCGGCCAGTTCGAGAATCTGGCGGCGGCGCGCGAACGCCTCGCGCTGGTGGTACCGGCCTGCTTCGTGGTGATCTTCCTGCTGCTGATGAGCGCGCTGGGTTCGGCGCGCGACGCCGCCCTGGTGTTCAGCGCCGTGCCGCTGGCGCTGACCGGCGGCGTGCTGGCGCTATGGGCACGCGGCATCCCGTTCTCGGTCTCGGCGGCGGTCGGCTTCATCGCGCTGTCGGGCGTCGCCGTGCTGAACGGGCTGGTGATGCTGACCTATATCAAGCAGCTGATGGCGCAGGGCCACGCCCGGCTCGCGGCGATCCGGAAGGGGGCGCTGACGCGGCTGGGCCCGGTGGTGATGACGGCGCTGGTGGCCTCGCTGGGTTTCGTGCCGATGGCGCTGGCCACCGGCACCGGTGCCGAGGTGCAGCGCCCGATCGCCACCGTGGTCATTGGCGGCCTGATCAGCGCGACCCTGCTGACGCTGCTGGTCCTGCCGGCGCTGTATGCATGGCTGGGACGGGATGAGCCAAATAAAGCCTAGCTGGACAGTGCGATCTTCTTTGCTTCTCCCCTTGTGGGAGAAGGTGGCGCGGACGAAGTCCGTGCCGGATGAGGGGTGGCGACAAAGCTCATCTGTCCCCCTCACCCGCCTTCGCTGCGCGAAGCCACCCTCTCCCACGAGGGGAGAGGGAAGGAAGAAAGCTACTTCGCGTAGATCTTTCCGTAGGTATCCCGCAGCACGTTTTTCTGCACCTTGCCCATGGTGTTGCGCGGCAGGTCGTCGACGAACAACACGCGCTTCGGCATCTTGAACTTGGCGATGCGGCCATCCAGCGCGGCGATCACGCCGGCCTCGGTGAGGCCGGCCGCCTTGTCCGACACCACCACCGCGGTGACACCCTCGCCGAAATCGGCATGCGGCACGCCGATCACGGCGCTCTCCACCACGCCCGGCATGGCGTCGATCTCGCTTTCGATTTCCTTCGGGTAGACGTTGAAGCCGCCCGAGATCACCAGGTCCTTGCCGCGGCCGAGAATGTGGACGTAGCCATTGCCATCGATCTTGCCGAGGTCGCCGGTGATGAAGAAGCCGTCGTCGCGAAACTCCGCCTTGGTCTTCTCCGGCATCCGCCAGTAACCCTTGAACACGTTGGGGCCCTTGACCTCGATCATGCCGATGGTCTCCGGCGCCAGCGTGTTGCCGCTCTCCGGATCGGTGACGCGCACCGAGACGCCGGGCAAGGCGTGGCCGACCGCGCCGGGGACGCGCTCGCCATCATAGGGGTTGGACGTGTTCATGTTGGTCTCGGTCATGCCGTAGCGCTCCAGCACGGCGTGGCCGGTGCGCGCCTGCCATTCGCGATGCGTGTCGGCCAGCAGCGGTGCCGAACCGGAGATGAACAGCCGCATCTGGCTGCACGCCGCCTTGGTGAGGTTCGGGCTCCGCAGCAGCCGCGTATAGAAGGTCGGCACGCCCATCAGCACGGTCGCGCGCGCCATCAGTCCGATGATCAGCTCGGGATCGAGTTTGGGCAGAAAGATCATCGAGGCCCGCGCAAACAACGTGACATTGCTGGCCACGAACAATCCATGGGTATGGTAGATCGGCAAAGCGTGGATCAGCACGTCCTTGTCGGTGAAGCGCCAGTAGCCGACCAGGCTCTCGGAATTCGACGCCAGATTGTCATGCGTGAGCATCGCGCCCTTGGAACGACCGGTGGTGCCGGAGGTGTAGAGAATCGCGGCGAGATCGTCATCGGCGCGCGCCACGGTGGCGAAATCCGGCTTCTCCTTGGCGGCAGCGTCGGTCAGCGAACCCTTGCCGTCGGCGCCCAGCGTCTCGACCTTGGCACCGACCTTGCCGGCCATCGCCGCGAAGCCATCCGCCTTGGCGGGATCACAGACGATCAGCGACGGTTCGGCGTCGGTGATGAAATAATCGAGTTCGTTCAGCGTGTAGGCGGTGTTGAGCGGCAGATAGACCGCGCCGGCGCGTACGGTGGCGAGATACAGCACCAGACCCGGTACCGATTTTTCGGTCTGCGCGGCGACACGGTCGCCCGGTTTGACGCCGCGGGCCACCAGAACATTGGCCATCTGGCCGGCCAGCGCCACCAGGTCGCCATAGCTGATGTGCCGACCTTCCGGGGTTTCGATCGCCAGCTTCGAGGCATCTTCGAGATCATCGAACAGGCGGGAGAACAGATTGGCGTTCATGGACGGTCACGCGGTCAGGAGGAGAGGGAGCGACCACCGGTCGCGTCAAACTGTCCGGTTTCCTTAGCAAGAACCGGTGGGCCTAGGCAACGCACGCGGGTCAGGGGCATTGTTGCGCGGGAAACCGCGTCGCCATATGCGATCATTTCAACCTGCTGTGGCGAACGGCGCCATGACATCAATGTGTAGCAAAAGTTCGCCCGAACGCGGCGCTGCCGCAAAAGTTTCACCCTGCGGCAAAATAGATTTCCTGAAACTGCGCTGAAACGACCACGTAACTCGGATATCGGCGGCGCAGTCTGGCCTTCCTGCTTGCTTCGTTGCCGTGTGTGCCCCTTTCAACGCGCCGGCGGATTTCCGCCGGTCACATCAATCCAATGGGAGACGATCCATGTCCAAGCGCATTGCACTTTTTTCGGCCGTTGCATTCAGCACCCTCGCCCTGTCCGGCGCCCTGCTGGCCCCCGCATCGGCTGAAGACAAGATGATGAAGAAGAGCGAGATGTCCGGCGAGAAAACCGTGATGGTCGGCGGTTCGCCGATGTATCCCTCGAAAAACATCATCGAGAACGCCGTCAACTCCAAGGATCACACCACGCTGGTCGCCGCCGTGAAGGCCGCCGGTCTGGTCGATACGCTTTCGAGCAAGGGCCCGTTCACCGTGTTTGCACCGACCAACGCCGCTTTCGGCAAGCTGCCGGCCGGCACCGTCGACACCCTGGTGAAGCCCGAGAGCAAGGCGACCCTCACCAAGATCCTGACCTACCATGTCGT
>JACMOT010000521.1 GCA_014377915.1 Tardiphaga sp. | reverse complement strand
GGGAAAGCCAATTGGCTTTCCCTGACCTAGGAAGAAAGGGCACTTGTTCCGGACGCAGCGCAATGCGCCTCCGCAGGAGGCGTCATGAGCTGCAGAGCCGGGACCGCCAAAAACGTCGTTGCCTGATACGGTCCCGGCTCTGCGGAGCGGCATAAGAATGCCGCACCGCGTCCGGGACACGAGTCCTATCTTTGATATCTCAGGATCAGCCAAAAGGCCGGTCCCAAACTCGCAATGACGGGGCGGGATTTGCGAGTGGTTTCCATTCGTAGGGCGAGCTCTGGCAGAGTCCCGTTTTGATACACTTCGACCATCGCTGGATGGCCAAGAAAATCTTACAAAAACCGCTCATTTACCCGCAATTAAGCTTTCTCGCATATTACTTAAATCGTCCTTGTTTGGACACCGAGTGGCTCCTGTCCACTCTGTTTGACGCCTCCCTGTTATCAACTTCAAAGCCGCCGGAAACGGCGGCTCTTTTTTTTTGGTTACCATAAACACTTCTTTAATTTTCCACCGCTGGACTCTCCGCCCCGCACGCGCAATGATTTGTTCATCATAAAGCCGGCCGCGACTTCAGAGCGGGCTGCGAAACAAGTGGCGTGAGGCGTTAACTATGTCGGACCTTTTGCACAGCGAACCCGCGCTCGTTCAGTTCAGCGAGCGGCTGACCAATTCCGCGGCGTTCGCGACGCTGTTCCGCGAGGGCATGGACCTGGTCGAGGAGACCGCGGCCTATCTCGATGGCGCCGGGCGCTCCGAGGCCAAGGCGCTGGACCGCTCCGTCAGCCTGACCTACGCCACCGAAAGCATGCGGCTGACCACCCGGCTGATGCAGCTGGCGTCCTGGCTGCTGCTGCACCGCGCGGTCAAAGAGGGCGAAATGACGCTCAACCAGGCCAACCGCGAAAAGACCAAGGTCAAGCTCAGCGCCGCCGATCCGAGCCCGAACGACATGGTCGGCAAATTACCGGAGCAGTTGCAGGCGCTGATCACGCGCTCGATGACGTTGCAGAGCAAGGTGCGCCGCCTCGACGTCTCGATCCATGCCTCGACGGCCGAGCGCGCCGCGATCGGCAATCCGCTGGTGCCGCAGATGAACCGGCTGAAGGCCGCGTTCGAGCGCTAGGCGCCCCCAACTAAGTCGGTTCTCCGACAGTCCCGCATGCGCTAGGCTGCGCGTTCGGAACGGGGACATCGACATGGCGGCGGATATCAGGGCGTTGACGGGCGTGCGCGGCGTCGCCGCGGCGATCATCGTGGTCTATCATTTCGGCGATGTTCAGCTCTCGACCGGCGGTACCGCGTCGTATTTCCGGATTCCATTCGGCTACCTGATCGTCGACCTGTTCTTCATGCTGTCAGGCTATGTGATGGCGCTGACCTATCGCGACGCCTTCGCGCATCTTACCCGGGCAAAATTCGCCACCTTCATGCTGAAGCGCGTGGCGCGGCTGTATCCGGCGTATTTCATCATCGGCCTGTTCTATCTGGCCAAGATCGCCGCCGGCCTGTCCGGGGAAACGCTGGACATGTATTCGGCGTGGGACTGGATCGGCAACCTGCTGATGATGTCGGGCTGGGGTCTGTACATCTATCCGGTGATCGGCGTCGCCTGGGCCGCGAGCGCCGAGATGGGCTCCTATCTGCTGCTGCCGATCCTGATGGCCTTTACCTTGCGCAAGAGCGCGTTCACGGCCGTGCTGGCGGTGGTTGTGGCCCTGGTCGCGATCTATGCCGTCAGTGTCAGCGGTCGCGGCTCCGGCGGCCCGCTCGACGTCGTCAATGGCAATTCGTTCTACCCGCTGCTGCGCGCGGTGGCCGGCTTCACGCTGGGGCTGGCGATCTTCCGCTTTGCCGGGATCATCGACCGGTTGTCGATGGCGATGCAGGACGCGCTGGTGATCGGTATCCTGGTCGCGATGGCGATGGTTGGGCTGGCGAGCCGCGGCGACCTTCCGCTGTATCTGCTGTTCATTCCGTTGGTCGCGGTGCTGTCGCGTGACGGCCGCGCCGCGCAGGCGCTGTTCGGCAACGCACTGGTCTACCGGCTCGGCATCATCTCCTACTCGATCTATCTGATCCATCCGCTGTTCATCAGCTTCGCGGTGCGGACCTGGCGGTATTTCGGCGAGACCGAAGCGGTCTATATCGGCGCCGCCGGCGTCTGCGTTGCCGCGATCTGGGGTCTGTCGGAACTGAGCTACCGATTCGTTGAAATGCCCGGCCGCAAGGCGATCGTCGACGGGTTTGGTCCGAACAAGGATCATCCGCGCGTGGTCGGCGCCTGACATCGGTCCCCGGCTTCATTGCGGCGAGGAGCTTGAGCCCTTCACAACGAAAAACGCCCCGCGAAGCGGGGCGTTTTCGCAGAAATCCCGACGATCAGGCCGAAGCCGCCTCGTCCTTGGCCGGCTCGTCCTTCTTGAGGAAGCCGGAAAATTTCTTCTGGAAGCGCGATACGCGGCCGCCGCGATCGAGCATCTGGGCGGAACCGCCGGTCCACGCCGGATGGGTCTTGGCATCGATGTCGAGGTTCAGCTTGTCGCCCGCCTTGCCCCAAGTCGAGCGGGTGTGGAACTCGGTGCCATCGGTCATGACAACGGTGATGGCGTGATAATCGGGGTGAACATCGGCTTTCATGGCAATTCCTTCGGCGCGCTAGCGCCTGCATATCGGCGTAAGAGGGACAGATTTGGCCGCTCTATATCGCAGGAATGCCGTCAAGACAAGGATGGTTAGATCAATTGCCAGCCGGGGTCCGGGGGCCTATCTGAGGCAGGCATCCGAGGTTGATGGAAATCATGAGCGCAGTCGAACGGCTAGACGTCCCCCGCGGCCCAAATCCCCTGGCTCCGCAGCCAGAACCGGTACTTCCCGAACCCTCTCTGGTCGATGCCGTGGTCGATGTTCCGGCGCCCAGCCGGGCCAAATTGAAGCCGCTGCTGGCGCTGGCGCCCTATGTCGGACGCTATCGCGGCCGCGCGGTGCTAGCGCTGATCTCGCTGACGGTCGCGGCGCTGACCACGCTGGTGGTGCCGATCGCGGCGCGCCGCATGATCGATTTCGGCTTCAGCCCCGAAGGTATCGCGCTCATCAACAGCTATTTCAGCGTGATGATCGCGGTGGTCGCGGTGCTGGCCGGCGCCAGCGCCTCGCGTTATTACCTGGTCATGACCATCGGCGAGCGCATTGTCGCCGATCTGCGCCGCGATGTGTTCGCCCATCTCACCGCGCTGTCGCCGGCGTTTTTCGATTCGTCGCGTTCCGGCGAACTGGTGTCGCGGCTCACCGCCGACACTACCCAGATCAAATCCGCCGTCGGCGCCTCGGTGTCGATCGCGCTGCGCAACATCGTGCTGTTTATCGGCGCCGCCTCCATGATGGTGATCACCAGTCCGAAACTGTCCGGCTTCGTGCTGGCGGCGATTCCGCTGATCGTGATTCCGTTGGTCGCGTTCGGGCGCTGGGTGCGCCGGCTGTCGCGCGAGGCGCAGGACACGCTGGCGGAGGCCTCCGCCTATGCCGGCGAACTGGTCGGCTCGATCCGCACCGTGCAGGCCTACACCAATGAAGGCCTCGCCAATGCCCGTTTCGGCGGCGGCGTGGAGCGGTCCTATGCCGCCGCGGTCAGCACCACGCGCGCCCGCGCCGTATTGACCGCGATCATCATCTTCATCGTGTTCTCCAGCGTGGTCGGTATTCTCTGGGTCGGCTCGCATGACGTGCTGATCGGCTCGCTGACGCCGGGCCGGCTCGGCCAGTTCGTGCTCTACGCGGCGTTCGCCGCTTCCAGCCTCGGCCAGCTCAGCGAAGTCTGGGGCGAGGTCTCGGCCGCGTCCGGCGCCGCCGAGCGACTGTTCGAAATCCTCAACGTCAAATCCGACGTCGAGGCTCCCGCCAAGCCGCTTGCGATGCCGCGGCCGGCGCGCGGCGACGTGGTGTTCGACCATGTCAGCTTCGCCTATCCGACGCGGCCCGACATCCTGTCGGCCGAGGACGTCTCGCTTTCGGTGAAATCCGGCGAGAAGGTCGCCATTGTCGGGCCCAGCGGCGCCGGCAAGAGCACGCTGTTTCATCTGCTGCTGCGGTTCTACGATCCCAAGGGCGGCGTGATTTCGTTCGACGGCGTGCCGGTCCGCGACGCCGATCCGCGGGAGCTTCGCCAGCGCATCGCGCTGGTGGCGCAGGATTCCGTGGTGTTCGCCGCCACCGCGCGTGAAAACATCCGCTTCGGCCGGCCCGGTGCCAGCGATGCCGAGGTCGAGCACGCCGCCAGTCTCGCCCATGCCACCGAATTCATCGGTCGCCTGCCGGGCGGGTTCGACGCCGAGCTCGGCGAGCGCGGCGTGACGTTGTCCGGCGGCCAGCGCCAGCGCATCGCGATCGCCCGCGCCATCCTGCGCGACGCGCCGCTGCTGCTGCTCGATGAAGCCACCTCGGCGCTCGACGCGGAATCCGAGACGCTGGTGCAGACCGCGCTGGAAGAGCTGATGAAGCACCGTACCACGCTGGTGATCGCGCATCGCCTCGCCACCGTGCTGTCCTGCGACCGCATCCTGGTGATGGAGCAAGGCCGCATCGTCGAGCAGGGTACCCATGCCTCGCTGGTCGCCGCGGGCGGGTTGTATGCGCGGCTGGCGCGACTGCAGTTCGGGGTGTGAAGGTTTTTCTCGCCCGACCAGCCGCGACGGGATCCACGGTCGCCGGTATTGGCCTGGCGGACTGGTTTAAATACCAAGTGAATCGATGAAGGCCTTCTCGGCGAGCGAGGCATATCGCTCCTTGTGGCGAAGCAATGTGAAGGACCGCTTCGGAAAATCGATCTTGAGGCGATAAAGCGTCTTGGCATCGAGCGAAGGCTTAGCAACCAGATCCGAGATGGCGGTCGCGCATTAACCGGCCTCGATCGCGGTCCTGATTGCCTCATTCGACGGAAGCTCAAGGGAGACTTTCAGATCAGCGATCTTGAGGCCGTGTTTGCGAAGGCCTTGTTCAAACATGGCTCGCGTGCCCGAGCCGGGTTCTCGCAAGATCCAGCATGTACTGGTCAGATTTCTGGTCGTCACGCGGTTGGACCGGGCCAGCGGATGAGTCTTGCCGACAACGACGACCAGCGCATCACCCTCGAATTTCCGGACCTGAAGAGTCTGATCCTTCACGTCGCCTTCGACGAAGCCGAAATCCATGTTGCCGTGATGCACAAGTTGGGCGACCTGCTCGGTATTGGCAATCGCCATTCTGATATCAATTCCCGGATACGCGATCTTGAACCTCTGGATACGTGCCGGTAGCCAATAATTTGCCACCGTGTGGCTGGCGGCGATGGACAGCGACCCACGCTTTAATCCCGCGAGATCGTCGAGTACCCGAGATGCGGCTTTGGCACGTGTAACCACCGCGCGGGCTTCGACCAGAAACTGTCGGCCGATCTGCGTGAGCACGATACCTCGCCCGACGCGATCGAAGAGCTTGATACCATAGCGGGATTCGAGAGCGGCGATCGCCGCGCTCGTCGCGGATTGCGTGAGATTAAGCTCGATCGCGGCTCGCGTGACGTGCTGTCTCTCCGCGACCGCGATGAATATACGCAATTGCTCAAGCGTCATGCGAGGCCGCTCGCAGATACAAGGTCGTCGATGTCGTCATGCATCCGCGATCATTCGGTTCAGAAGTGGTGGAATCATTGGCGCCACGGGACGTCTTGTCGTGACACGCGGGGACCACGGTAAAAAGTATCGCATCCCGATGGCAATTAAAACCGGCTTTGCCCGTGCTCAGCGGTGTACGCTCCTAACGGTCACATGCAGCCCAAGCGTTCAGATCACACCGCCGACCAGCGCCGGACGCCGCGCGAAGTCGTGTCACGTTGAGCGCCGTCATAGGACGCGATTTGAGAAGTGCGGTCGGCTCGGCAAGCCGCGTCCGGATCGTCAAGACCACGCCCCCTTCGACTTCGCGGTGTGACCTCGGTCCTGCGAGTTTGCTCATCGCAATGCGCGAACGAGCATTCCAGAACGACGGAGCGCATCGTGACACATCGAAAAAATCGATCAATCCAAGTCGTACAATCAATTGGATAACTCAATTCATCAAAGCTAGGTTTCACCCATCGGAACCAACGCATGCCTATGACATGGTTCGAAAGGGCGAACCTTTCCGCCCACACCCTCATTGAGGCTGATCCCATGCCCACGCGATTATTGAGCTTTCTGCCCGGTATTTTGCTTTGCGTCGCGTTGACAATCGTCGCGACTGTGATGGAAGCGATCGAGGTTCGGCTTTTCCATGAGCCCTACCTGGAAGCGCTGGTGCTGGCGATCATCCTCGGCGTCGTTGTTCGCAGCTTCTGGACCCCGGGCGCGTCATGGGACGATGGTGTCCGGTTCAGTAGCAAGATCCTCCTCGAAGTGGCGGTCGTGCTGCTTGGTGCCTCCATCAGCGTCGCCACCGTCGTCGCACTGGGTCCACTTCTGTTGGTGGGCATTGCTCTGATTGTCGCGGTCGCGATCGCAACCAGCTACGGCATCTGCCGCGGTTTGGGGCTGCCGCGGAAAATGTCCATTCTTATTGCCTGCGGCAATTCGATCTGCGGCAACTCCGCCATCGCGGCCGTCGCACCCGTCATCGATGCGGAGAGCGACGATGTCGCTTCTTCCATCGCCTTTACGGCCGTTCTGGGTGTCGTGGTCGTGCTCGCGCTTCCGCTCCTCGTCCCGGTTTTGACGATGTCATTGACGCAATACGGCATCCTTGCCGGACTGACCGTTTATGCCGTGCCGCAAGTGCTCGCTGCGACGCTTCCCATCGGGGCCCTCAGCAACCAGATAGGTACCGTGGTCAAACTGGTTCGCGTGCTGATGCTCGGGCCTGTCGTCCTGGGGCTGTCCCTCATCGCGGGCCGTTTGCGCACCGACAACGCCGACACGCAACAAGGGCGCCCGCGCCTCGGCCTGCTCCAACTGGTGCCATGGTTCATTCTCGGCTTTCTGCTGGTCGCCGCGCTGCGTTCGCTCGGATTGATCCCGGCTGGCTTGCTCAAGCCCGTGGCAACCACAGCGACCATTCTGACGACCATCTCAATGGCGGCATTAGGTCTCGGTGTGGATGTGAAGACAGTTGCGCAGGCCGGGCTGCGTGTCGTGCTCGCCGTTACGACCTCACTGATCGTGCTGGCCACCATGAGTCTCGGCTTGATCTACGCCATCGGAACGCCATAGGCGCTCTGTCCCGACACTGGCGCGGCGCGGCTGCTCAGGCTTGGGCCGGAAGCCACTCAGGATAAAAAGTGCAATACCGGCCGCATCGCCAACTACATCGGCGGTTTCAAGAATAAATGTAGTGGTATTTATGTAGCACGAAAGAGGACGAGCCAGCGTAGATTTGGTTTATGCCAACCCGCCGATCGGATGCGCCACCGAAAGCGCAGAGACAATGCGATTGCAGTGCAGCAGATCATGCTCGGCAAACGTCAGTAATTGCGGCGTATCGAAGCATAATAAACATGACTACGCGAAAGCGGTGCCCCGGACGACTGCAAGATTGGCGAAGATATCGAACGGCTTAAGGAAGCAATGCGTGCTCGTTGCCAGTAGTGAGCATGTAGCCTGGCCGGATCAACTAATCCGTCGATTATTGCAATCAGAAATTCCATGGAACTTTTTCTTGTCGATCTTACTAAAGACATATACTAAAAAAGAATAACTTACGGGCAACGTGAGACTCAGATGCAGCAGGGTAAGAACAGAAGAATTGCGCCTTCCTCATCGCAAAGATCATGAAAAAGCTGACACGGCGCCAACTGCTAGACGCTAGCGTCGGGATCGGCGCGGTCCTACTAACTTCGAGGGTTGTCCAGGCCCAAGGTCACAAGCACGGTGCGAAGGGGATATCCTCCCCGATGGACATGTCTCCCTCTCTCGGCATGGTGCCAGACAGGCCGGCGCCAGCCATGGATCAGCCGCTTGTCGAGCCCGAGGTGCGGCGATCTGTTGATGGCGTCTTGAGCACCTCTCTGAGAGCAGCCTATGCTTACCGGCATATCGGTGGCGTCAAGCTCTATGTCCGGTCTTATGAAGGCGGTAGTCCTGGGCCGACCTTGCGCATGAAGCCCGGTGAAACTCTGCGTATCAAGCTGATCAACGATCTGCCGCCAAACCGCGATTGGCTACCCGCCGATATTAGTCGGCCGCATCAGTTCAATAACACCAATTTTCACTTCCATGGATCGCATGTAAGCCCAAGCGGTATCGCCGACAACGTGATGCGGTCGATGGCCCCCGGCCATACCTACGACATTGAGATCAAGCTGCCGGAGGACCACACCAAGGGGACTTACTGGTATCACCCCCACCACCATGGCAGCGCCGATATACAGTTGTCGAGCGGCATGGTAGGCGCCGTCATCATCGAAGGCGATTTCGCCGACGTGCCACAGATCGCATCTGCCCGCGAGCGAATGCTGGTGCTGACCCAGGTGGTCCACGACGCCAACGGCATGATCGAGGATTTCGAGACCGTTTTTCCCGAAACGGCCACACGCTTCCTGGCCATCAACGGTCAGCGCCGGCCCAAGATCGAGATGCGTCCAGGCGAAGTGCAGCGATGGCGCGTCCTCAATGCCGCCTATCAGGACGACATGCTGCTGGATCTACAGAAGCATGACCTGCATGCCATCGCCTATGATGGTATTCAACTCGGGGCCATGCAGTCTCTCAAGCAACTTCTGATCGCTCCTGGCCAGCGCGCTGATCTGCTGGTGCAAGCGGGATCCGCCGGCAGCTACGCGCTGACGGCTGCGCCGTACGATCAGGGGCACCCTTCGCCGGTTGGCCCACTGGCGACATTAGTCGTGTCAGGCACGCCGATGGACATGAAGCTGCCGAGCCAGTTGCCGCCCGCGCCGCTCAAATCCATCAAGGCGTCCGAAGTCACCAACCGCCGTACGGTGACGTTTTCAGCAACCGCGCCAGAGGCCGATGCTGCCGGCCATTGGCGAGAGTTCAGCTTCTTTGTTGATGGAAAGACGTTTGATCCGAACCGCGTTGATCACCGGGTCGAGCTCGGTGCGGTGGAAGAATGGACGATCATCAATACGCATGTGCATGACGACCATGTCTTTCATATTCATACCAATCCGTTTCAGGTCGTGTCGGTCAACGGCAAGGTGCTGGACGTGCCGGAATGGCGCGATTCCGTGATCGTCGAGCGCAAGGGTGGCCAGGTCGTCTTCCGCTCACGCTTTCTCGATTATACCGGCGTCTACATGCTCCATTGCCACATGATGAATCATGAGGAAATGGGGATGATGCAGACCGTTGAAGTCTTCAAGCCTTGAGTGGAAACCAGCATGAATCTGAACACGATTACTGAAGTCATGCGTCCGGTATCCGTCGCGGACGTCGATGGCTGGCGCGATGGCTATTCGTGGCTGGCCGGCGGCACCTGGTTGTTCTCCGAGCCACAGTTGGCCGTCGATACGCTGATCGACCTTGACGGGCTGGGCTGGGCACCGTTGACGGCGACGGAAGCGGGTCTCGATATCGCAGCGACTTGCCGGATCGTCGAACTGCATGACTTCGAAGGTCCGCCAGGATGGCGCGCGGTGCCTCTGTTCCGGGAATGCATCGACTCTTTCCTGATGTCGTTCAAGATATGGAATGCCGCGACCATTGGCGGCAATGTCTGCATGTCGCTTCCCGCTGGCGCCATGATCTCATTGACGGCAGCCCTTGAAGGCGTCTGCACGCTGTGGCCACGCAACGGCAACCCGCGCGAGGTGTCCGTCATTGATTTCATCACCGGCGACCACCAGAACGTGCTGCAAAAGGGCGAACTGCTCCGGAAGATACACCTGCCTGTATCGGCCTTGTCAAAACGCACCGCCATGCGGCAGGTGTCGCTTACCAAGCTCGGCCGCTCGGCCGCCCTGATCATCGCCACGGTGGGAGATGATAACGCCAATTTCCTGCTCACTGTTTCGGCGGCCACGCCGCGGCCGGTGCAACTGCGCTTCGCTACCTTTCCATCGGCGGAAGCGTTGCGTCATGCCCTCGACGCCCGGTTGCCGCTGGAAGACTATTTCGACGACGTACATGGATCGGCTCCGTACAAACGTCATGTCACGCAATATCTTGCCGAACAGATACGTATGGAGCTCGCTTGACCCATTTCCAAATAAATGGTCGTCGCTACGCGAATAAGCCGGCTGCCGGCCAGTGCTTGCGCACTTTCTTGCGCGACCTCGAGGTGTTCGGTGTCAAGAAAGGTTGCGACGCGGGTGATTGCGGCGCTTGCACGGTGCATATAGACGGCAAGCCATTCCACTCTTGTCTGGTACCCGCGTTCCGGGGCGAGGGGCGCGAGATCACGACGATCGAGGGGCTGGCCCGAAATGGCGAACTGCATCCCATGCAACAAGCTTTTCACGAGGCGCAAGCCTTCCAATGCGGGTATTGCACCGCCGGCATGATCATGACAGCGGTGACGCTGAATGACGCGCAGAAGGCCGATCTGCCGCATGCGCTGAAAGGAAATCTCTGCCGCTGCACCGGCTATCGGTCCATCAATGACGCGCTGCTTGGCATATGCAACATCGAACCGGACGAGGCCGGACGGGCACTCGGCGCCAACCTGCCCAATCCCTTCACGGCTGCCATCTTGACCGGCGAAGCGCGCTATACGATGGATCTGGCGATCGAGGGGCTACTGCACCTCAAGGTTCTGCGCTCCCCGCATGCGCATGCGCGAATTGTCTCCATCGACCGAACAGCCGCGCTCGCCATACCCGGAGTCGTTGCGGTCTATACCTGGCAAGATGTGCCGAAGCGTCGGTTCAGTTCGGCCTTGCACGAGGACCATCTGGTCGACCCCGATGACATCCTGCTGCTCGACAATGTCGCTCGCTTCGCGGGCCAGCGGATAGCCGCCGTAGTGGCTGAGACGGAAGCAGCGGCCGAGGCCGGCTGCCGAGCGCTGTACCTGGAATATGAGATATTGCCGACCGTATTCGATCCGGTATTGGCGATGCAACCCGACGCCCCGCTGTTGCATGACAAGGACCTCGTCACCGCCAGCAACAATATCTTCTGCACGCTGCAAGGTGAGATCGGTGATGTCGCCCAGGGCTTCAAGGAGGCCGATGCGGTTCACGAGAAGACCTACTCGACCACTCGCGTGCAGCATGTTCATCTGGAAACGCATGGATCAATCGCCTGGAAGGGTGAAGACGAGCGTTGGCATGTCCGCACGAGTTCGCAGGGGCCTTTCGCCGTTCAGAAAAAGCTGGCCTACATCATGGGAATTCCCGCCCGCGACCTGCACGTCTTTACAGAGCGCGTCGGAGGTGGGTTCGGCGGTAAACAGGAAATGGTATCGGAAGATCTCGCGCTCTTTGCCACGATGAAACTAGGACGCCCGGTCAAGTGGGAGTGGAACCGCGAGGAAGAATTTATCGGCGCGACGACCCGGCATCAGATGACCACCAAGGTGAAGATCGGTGCGCGCAGGGACGGCACGCTGACGGCGCTCGACGTGGAGGTGTACTCCAACACCGGCGCTTATGGCGGCCATGGCGGCGAGACGCTCGCCGCCGCGATGGCAAGCCCGATCGCGGCCTATCGCTGTGCGAACAAGAAGGGCATCGGCCACGCCGTCTATACCAACATGACGCCCGGCGGCGGGTTTCGCGGCTATGGCGCCTCGCAGACCACCTTTGCCATCGAATGCGCGATCGATGAGTTGGCAAAGCTGCTGAACATCGACCCGTTCGAGATGCGGCGGAAGAATGTGGTGCGGCCTGGCGACAACGTCGAGTCGATCTGGAAAGAGCCAAATGACGCGAGCTTCGGCAGTCATGGCATCGACGAATGCCTTGATATCGTCGAGCGGGAGTTGCGGAAGGGCAATGGCGTCTCGAAGCCCGACGGGGCGGAATGGGCCGAGGGCCAAGGCGTTGCACTGGCCATGCTGGAGTGCGGTCCGCCGACCGAGCATCGGTCCGGCGCCGAGATGCGACTACTGCCAGACGGCACCTACCATCTCGCCTGCGGATCGACTGAAATGGGCAACGGAATCGTCACCGCGCACAAGCAGATCGCGGCGGCGATCCTGGGCACTCGGATACTTGATATCGACATCATCAATGCCGATACCGATCGCACCCCATATGACACCGGTACATTTGCGAGCACGGGCACGGTGGTAGGAGGCAAGGCGGTTCACCTGGCTGCTCAGGCCATGTCAGACGACATCGTCAGCTTTGCCAGTCGCCACACCGGTGTGGCAATCGATCAATGCCGCCTCGACAACGACGGTGTGCTCTGCGGCAATCAGCGGATCCTGCTGCGTGACCTGCATGCTGAAGGAGCGAAGGTCGATCATCGCTTCTCCGTGAGCCGTCGGGCCTACCTCTCGCCCCGCACCATTGCATTCAACGTCCAAGGGGTGCGACTTGCGGTACATCGCGTTACTGGCGAGATCCGTGTGCTGCACAGCGTGCATGCGGCCGATATCGGCAGGCCCATCAATCCGATGCAGTGCCGCGGCCAGCTCGACGGCGCCGTTGCCATGGGCTTTGGCTGGGCGTTGCTCGAGAACATGGTTCATAACGATGAAGGGCAGATGGTGAATCCGCAGCTTCGCAATTGTCGGATTGCCACCTTCGCTGACACGCCGCCGACGGATATCTTTTTTGCAGACACGATCGACCTGATTGGGCCTCTTGGTGCCAAGTCGCAGGGAGAATGCGCCATCAATCCGGTTGCGCCGGCTGTATCGAATGCGTTGGCCCACGCCACGGGTGTGCGGTTTGCTCATCTTCCGTACACGCCCGATCGTATTTACGCCAAGCTTGCCAGCTCCGCATGAGTGATCCTGCGACCAGCGTCAGCATCGTCACGCAAACATGCGTTCGGCCGGAAAGCGCTGACGCCTTTGCGCGATGGCAGGGCGAGACGAGCGCGATGATTGCCAATTTTCCAGGCTTTATCGAGCAGCGATTGATGCCACCCAACCCGCCGCTGCAGGTCGATTGGGTGATCCTGCAGCGCTTCGCCAGTCTGGGAGATGCCAAGCGATGGCTTGCGTCGTCCGAACGGGAGTCCCGAATCGAAGGCGCGACCCCCATGCTTGTGGGGCGCGACGACGTTCACATCGTGCGCGACGACGCCAGCGCCGCGCGCACAGCGCCGGTTTCCGCAGTGATGAGCACGCGGGTAAAGCCCGGGATGGAAGCTGAATACCTGAAATGGGAGCAGAAGGTCGCTGCGGCGCAGTCGAAGGCAACGGGGTTGCAGGGCTATCGCTTCGAACCGTCGGTGCCCGGCGTGCAGGAGGATTTTATCGCGATCTTGCGTTTTGACAGCGAGACCAATTTGCGGACCTGGCTTGAGTCACCGGAACGACGTCAGCTGCTGAATGAAGTCGCACCGCTGACCGCGGAATTCCACACGCGGATGGCGCAAAGCGGTTTCGAACAATGGTTTCGCGACGCGACGCCCGAGGGAGCTCCGGCGGCGTGGAAGATGAATATGATCGTGCTTCTGACCCTCTATCCGGTGGTCTTCCTTTGGGGTCTGTTGGTCGGCACTCCCATTCTCGCTAGGGCGCTAGGCCTGGATTTCCCGGTCGCATTGTTCATTGGCAATGCATTCAGCGTCCTCCTTACATCGTATCTGGTGCCGTGGACGGCTACCCGGCTGCGATGGTGGCTTTCACCAGCGAAGCCCGGCCGGACTCTGGTGGATCTACAGGGCGCCAGTTTGCTGGTCGCGGCCTATTCAATCATGATCCTGCTGTTCTGGAGAGTTTTGTAGGCAGTCGTACGGGCGCTGTGCGCGACAGATCTCGGATCGGCTGACCCGCGCGCGAAAAAGCTCAGCCTTAAGTCAAAAGCCGCTAAAATTCGCGGCTCCTGACTTCTCTGGCCGCTCTCGCTTCGGCGTGGCATGCGCGATCTTCATGGATCGGGAGACGCCTTCCAGGCGAGCCCTGTTTGGCGATCAATAGTTTTCTGACAGATATTGAACGATCTTTTCGACGTCGGCGTCGTCGATCGGCGCGCCTTGGACCTTGATCATCTTCGTCACTTCCGCTTGCCAGAAACCGGTTTTGCAGGCGGGACCCCGCGGCCGGGTCTTGAAGTAGTCCGGCGAGTGGCAAGCCGTGTAATTGTTCTGGACCGCTTCGAGGTTCTTGCCTGGCTTCAGTTCCGCGGCTTCGTCAGGAACTTGGTAATTGAAGGGCCTGGCACCGACGGTCCCGATGCCTGACAGGGCAATGGTCACCGCGGCCAGAACAGCCAAAACACAGCGTTTTCGATATGTCGTGACTGTTTCCTTACGCCGCCGTTACGCGCGTGGTCTCGACCACGTTGCGCAGATCGCCCGCCGGATTCCACAACGTCTCCATCGGCTGGGTCTTGCCGTCATTACCGGTCGCGCGGACTTTCAGTTCATGCCCGCCAGAGGCCAGTTTCACCGGCATCTGCCATTTCCGGAAGGAGAACTTGCCAAGATCCTTTCCGAGCGATGCGGCCGTCCAGCTCGTTGCGCCGTCGCTGGAAACGACAACTTCCCTGATTCCGCTTCCGCTCTCGAAGGCATGCCCTTCAGCGCAATGGCACTGGGCCCCCGGCTGGTCCATCGCCATCGCGGCCGCCGCGGCGCGCGGCCAATTCCGGATCGGGGCAGGGCCCCGTTTCCCGAGGCGGTGAGGCTCGATTGCGAGTCGCAGGGACCGGCCGCGCCGGCCTCATGACAGGCTGCGTCGCGACGGCTCCGCGCAATGACGGCTCAGGCCCTCTTCCACGCCATCAGCAGCACCGCGCGCGCCGACGAATTCACTTCCTCGCCGGTCTTCGTAAAGCCGTTGCGCTCGTAAAACCGGATCGCGCGAACATTGTCGGCGTTGACCTTCAGCGTCACGCCGCCGGGCGCCAGCCGCTTGGCCTCGTCGACGAGCCGGCGGCTGATATCGGTGCCCCATTGCGCCGGGCTGACGACGAGCTGGTCGAGATACCCGGTCGCGTCGATGGTCACAAAACCCACCATTGCGCCATCCTGCTCGGCGACCACAATCTCAGCCAGCGGCACTAGCTCGTCGCGCCAGCGCGCGCGCCACCAGTCGACGCGGGCGTCGAAATCGATGGACGGGTAGGCCTGCCGCCAGGTCTCCAGCCACAGCGCGATCGACGCCTCTTGGTCGCTCTCGCGATAAAGGCGGAGCTCCACCTCTAGCGCTCCGTCAGCTTCAGCTCGATGCGGCGGTTGCGGCGATAGGCTTCCTCGGTCGTGGCGGTATCGAGCGGCTGGAATTCGGCGAAGCCGGCGGCCAGGAGGCGCTGCGG
>JACMOT010000520.1 GCA_014377915.1 Tardiphaga sp. | reverse complement strand
GGCACCCGCAAGAACGAGCAGATGCAGCCGATCGTCGATCAGCTCAGCAATGAGGATGTCCGTAATCTCGGCGCCTATTTTGCGTCACTGCCGCCGGCGCCGAGGAAGCCCGATGACAATCCCGACCTGTCGGCCAAGGGCGCGCAGGCCGCGGCGGGGCGGCGCTGCGCCTCGTGCCACACCGACAGCTATGCCGGTACCAAGGCGGTGGCGCGGATCGCCGGACAGCGCGAGGAATATCTCATCAAGGCGCTGCACGACTACAAATCAAGCACCCGCGCCGGCGGCGGCATGGCGGCGATGGCTGACGTCGCCTATTCCCTGAGCGAGGAGGAAATCGTCGCGCTGGCGCATTACCTGGCGCATTTGTAGCTTGATGTCGTCCCGGACACGTCCGCGCTGTTGCGCGAGCTGGCCGGGACGCCAGAACTATCCCCGCTGCGCTTCATAGGCCTTGAGGTGGACGTAGATCATCCGCAGCCGCGGCACCGGCGCCTTGGCGGCGTCGGCGCGGGCGATCAGGTCGCCGATGATCTGGTCCGCCTCGATCGCGGCGTGATTCAGGATGTCGCGATACATCGAGGCGGTCATCTTCGAACCTTCCGCCGTCAGCATCGCGCCGCTACTTTCCAGAAAAGACGCACGGGGCACAAATCCGCTGGCGGTCGCCACGGCGCTGCATTCGTCGCGAACGCCAAGAATGAAATCGCGGCCGCCGGGAGCGCCGACAATGTCGCCGATCGCAGCTCGCATGGCGCTGGTGCATCCGGCAATCGTGGCGAGGAAGATCCATTTCTCCCACATGTCCTGCAGGATGGCGTCGGAGGCCGCGCCGCCGAAATTGCCGGCGGCCATGATCCCGGCGATAGTCCTGACCCGGTCGGAGGCGGCGCCGCGGCGTTCGCCGAACGACAGCGATTGCATCGGCGCGAGCTGCACCACCTCGCGCTGCTCGTTGAGCGTGGCGGCGATCTTGCACTGGCCGCCAAGCACCGCGCCGGCGCCGAATTTCGCCTCGAGCACGTCGAGATGGCGCATGCCGTTCAGCAGCGGGATGATCGCGGTGCCGGGTCCGACCGCCGGCGCGAAGGAGGCCATCGCATCGTCGAGATCGAACGCCTTGCAGCTCAGCAGTACGACGTCGAATTTTTCGGCGAGTTTGTCGGCCTGCACGGTCGGGGGATTCTTCAGGGTGATGTCACCATGCGGGCTCCTGATCACCAGGCCGGCGCTGGCCAGTTCAGCGGCACGCTTCGGGCGGACCAGGAAGGTGACGTCGGCGCCGGATTGCAACAGCCGGCCGCCAAAATAACCGCCGATGGCACCGGCACCGACCACGAGAATACGCATGCTGTAAGTCCAGTTGTTGATGTTGAGACGGTGTCAGTGTCGTCCGTCATTGCGAGGAGCCTCTTGGCGACGAGGCAATCCAGAAAGCCGCAGGCACGGTAAGAACTGGATGGCTTCGTCGCAAGAGCTCCTCGCAATGACAGCGCAGAGTGACTGGCCTTACCACTTCTCGCCGAACGGGCGAATTTCCATTTCAAAGGTCCAGGCGCTGCGCGGCTGCTGGTAGAGCTGCCAGTACGACGCCGCGACGGAGGCCGGCGGCATCAGCAGATCGGGATTGTCGAGCGCCTCCTTGCCCCACAATTGTTCGCGGCGCTCGCGCACCCAGGCGGTGTCGACGCCGGAATCGATGATCAGATGCGCGACATGGATGTTCCGCGGGCCGAGTTCGCGCGCCATCGATTGCGCAATGCCGCGCAGGCCGAATTTCGCCGACGCAAAGGCGGCGAAGCCGGAGCCGCCGCGCAGGCTCGCGGTCGCGCCGGTGAAGAAGATGTTGCCGCCGCCGCGCGCCGTCATCAGCCGCGCCGCCTCGCGTCCGGCGAGAAAGCCAGAATAGCACGCCATCTCCCAGACTTTCCTGAACACCCGCTCGGTGGTCTCGAGAATCGGAAAATTGACGTTGGCGCCGACATTGAAGATGCAGACTTCGAGTGGCGCATGCGCATCGGCATCGTTGAGAAACGCGGTGATCTCGTCCTCCTTGCGGGCGTCGAGCGAACGCGCCACGATGGTTCCGCCGGCCGCCTCGATCTCCGCGACCAGCGGCGCCAGCTTGTCGCCATTGCGGCGGCCGGCGAAGACAGTGAATCCTTCGGCGGCAAATTTCCTGACGATTTCCGCGCCGATAAAATCGCCGGCGCCGATCACGGCAACCGTGGCATTACGTTTTTGCATTGATTCTTCCTCGTAGCCCGGATGAGCGAAGCGACATCCGGGATGTCGAATGTGTCGGTGCGCCGACCGCGGATATCGCTTCGCTCATCCGGGCTACAATCATTTCGCAGTTTCGCCAGCGCGCGGCGGCTCGAACCCATCCTGCGGCCGTCAGCGTGCGATCAGTTCTTCGATGTCGCGCAGCTGTTCCTTGCCGTAAAACATCTCGTCGCCGACATAAAAGGTCGGTGAGCCGAACGCGCCGCGGTCGACCGCGAATTGGGTATTGGCGACCAGCTTGGCCTTCACCTCGGGCTCCTGGCCGCGCGCCAGCAGTTTCGCGCCGTCGAGGCCCGACGAATTCAGCGCGGCCACCGCGATCTCGGGATCGTCCATCTTCTTCGGCTCGCGCCACATGTGATGGAACGCCGCCTCGACATATTCCTTGAACACGCCTTCGAGCTGGGCCGCGATCGCCGCGCGCATCAGGTTCAGCGTGTTGACCGGAAAAAACGGATTCATCACATAGGGCGCGACCTCGAAGCGCGCGATGAAACGCTCGGTCTCGATCTCATGAAACTCGCGCTTGTTCTTGATGCCCGCCAGCGCTTCGGCCGGTGACTTGTTGTTGGTCGCCTTGAAGATGCCGCCGAGCAGCACCGGGACATAGGCGAAGTGGGCGCCGGTCCGCGCCTCGATGGCCGGGATGGCCTCGTGGCTGAGATAGGCGTTGGGGCTGCCGAAATCGAACAGGAAAAGCGGGGATGAGTGACTCATGGCGGGCTCCCTTCGCTAGCGGCTTGGTGGCCGCCTTATATGATCAGTGTCATTTCAAGCAAGCCTATCTGCTCATCGAGGCGGGATCAACCGCTGGCCGGCTTCGCCACATCACGAAACGCGAGCAACACGATGTGGTCGCGAATATCGGTGGGCCAGTCGGCGATAAGCCGCGCGAGGCCGTGCCGGTCATCCGCGAACAGCGCGCGCGACGCTTCCTCGAAGTTCGGCAGGTTGCCGGCCATCGCCGACATGAAGTGATAGGCCGCGTCACGCGCTGCGCGCTGACGGTCGCGATCGCCATTGGCGCGGCGGGCTTCCTCGACCAGTTTACGCAGCGTTACCGACGCGCCGCCGGGCTGAGCGCCGAGCCAGTCCCAATGCCGCGGCAGCAGCGTTACTTCGCGGGCGACCACGCCGAGCCGCGGCCGGCCGCGGCCGCGTGGCTCGACGGATGTCTCGGCCTTCAATTCGACCGGCGTCGGGGGCGGCAGACGGGCAATGATCTCGCGGTGGCTGCCGCGCAGGTCGAGATCAAGGGACTGGCCGGTGGCATTGTCGAAAATCAGGATCGGGTCGGGGAGGTTGCCGGTCGCGATCTTGATGGCGATCGCGACCTCGGCCAGCGACCCTGATGCCAGCAGCCGGTCTCCGGCAAAGGAGGTAAAAGATGGTGAAAGCGCGGCCATGGTGACGCCCGTTCAGGAACGATCCGGGATAATTATACCCGGCTAATAATTTGGTCAATATCACCCGGGTGGATTTATCGCAGGAAATCCGAACAGGCGCCGCGGATTGTCCACCAGGATGCGCTGACGAACGGCCTCGTCCGGCGCCCAGTCATGCAGCAGATCCAGCAACTGGCTGACGCCCATCATCACATCCCAATTGGCGACGTGCGGCCAGTCCGACCCCCACACGCAGCGCTCGGGATTGGCCTCCACCAGCAGCCGCGCGAACGGGATCGTGTCGCCATAGGGCGGGCCACCCTGCACGCTGGTGCGGTAGGCGCCGGACAGTCGCACCCAGGCGCCGTCCCGAACCAGGCCGAGCAGGGCCTGGAAGCCGGCATCGTCCGTGCCGCGCGTGGTGGGGAAGTGACCCATATGGTCGATGAGGAACGGGACCTTCAGTCGGGCGAAACGCGGGACCATCGCCGGAATGTCGCCGGCGTCAATCAGGAACTGGAGATGCCAGCCCATTTCCGCGCACAGAGCGGCATAATCCTCGAGCTGCGCGAAGCCGACGCCGCCGCCATACAACACGTTCATGCGCAGGCCGACCACGCCGGCATCCTTCAGCGCGGCGCGCTCGCGCTCCGGACAATCCAGCGGGATCACCGCGATCCCGCGCAGCCGCGCGCGATGCGCCTGCAGCGTTTTGATCAACAGCCGGTTGTCGGTGCCATGCACACTGACCTGCGTCAGCACGCCATGGCTCATGGCGGTGGCATCGAGCATCGCCAGATAGTCGGCGGCGGTGGCTTCGGGCGGCGTGTAGCTGCGGGCCGCCACGAAGGGATAGGCCGGCGGCAGCCCGATCACATGGGCATGCGTATCGACGGCGCCGCGCGGCACCTGGAATCGGGTGGCACCGTGCTGCACGGCAAGCGGGCCCGGACAGGCCGGGGCGTGATCCGATTTTGTCGTTACCGTCATGCTGATTGATCCGATCGCCGGCGTTGAAACTCGAAGTGTAGTGCCGATGGTTGACGGCCGCGCACTCTGCTGCATGGCGAAGCAGCCTGATGCGTCAGACTGCACGACACCGTAACGCGAAGTTGCCGCCCGGGGTTGTCTCGGCCATGCGGCGTTGCGTCAGCGAGCGCTCGCCTGCATGGCAGACGAGCGCTCACCATGCTTATGCCTCGGCGTAAAGGATGCGCCCGCGCGTTTCGGGCAGCGCAAAGGCGGCCATGAAGAACAATCCATAGGCCAGCACCGCGAAGATCGCGATGGCATTGCCCAGCGTCGTGGTGTTGGAGAGGGCGCCGACCAGGAACGGGAACAGGGCGCCGATGCCACGACCGAAATTATAGCAGAAACCCTGGCCCGAGCCGCGCAGCCGCGTCGGATACAGCTCGGTGAGGAAGGCGCCCATGCCCGAGAAGTAGCCGGAGGCGAAGAAGCCGAGCGGGAAGCCCAGCAGCCACAGCACCTCATTGGTCAGCGGCACCTGCGTATAGATGATGATGATCGCAATGGCGCCCAGCGAAAAGGTCAGGAACAGGTTGCGGCGTCCGATCTTGTCGGCCAGCCACGCGCCCACGAGATAACCGACGAAGGAGCCGATGATCAGCGCGGCGAGATAGCCGGTCGATGACACCACCGACAGCTTGCGCTCGGTGGTGAGGAAACGCGGCACCCAGAAGGTGATGGCGTAGTAGCCGCCCTGACAGCCGGTGGCGGCCAGCGAGGCAAGCACCGTGGTCTTCAGCATCGGTCCGGCAAAGATCTCCCGCAGCTTCGGCCGGTCGCCGCTGGCCTTCTGCCGCGCCCGGGTCTCGACGGCGATCGCCGGCTCCTGCACATAGCGGCGCAGATAGAGTACCAGCAGCGCCGGCAGCGCGCCGACCGCGAACATCCAGCGCCATGCCATCTCCGGCGGCAGATACGAGAACAGGATCGCCTGCGAAAGCACCGCGAGGCCCCAGCCGATCGCCCAGCCGGACTGCACCGAGCCCACCGCGCGACCGCGATATTGCGGCCGGATCGCCTCGCCCATCAGCACCGCGCCGGCGGCCCATTCGACGCCGGAGCCGAGGCCGAGCAGGGCACGGGCGACCAGCAACTGGTTGAAGTCCTGTACGAAGGCACAGACCAACGAGAAGAACGAGAACCACAGGATGGTGAGCTGCAGGGTGCGGACGCGGCCGATGCGGTCGGCCAGATAGCCCCCGAGCCAGCCGCCGATCGCCGAAGCGAGCAAAGTAACGGTGCCGGCAAGGCCGGCCGTGCCGGGATCGACCTTCCACATCACGATGATGGTGCCGATCACCAGCGGATAGATCATGAAGTCCATGCCGTCGAGCGCCCAGCCGGTAGCGCAGGCCCAGAAGGTCCGCCGCTCCGGCGGATTCATGTCCCGGTAGAAGGCCAGCAGGCTGGTGTCTTCGATCTCGGCGACGTCGATGACGTCGTCCCGTTGGACCGTGCTCATGGCGATGCTCCCCAGCATTGCTCGTGGCCGGAGTTCTTCTCCGGCTCGTCCCCGGCATCAGGCTATCAGTAGCCCGATGCTTCCGCGCCGGACGTACGCGGATCGGGCGCGCCGAGCAAGCCATCGGGAGTCACGGCGATCGAATTAGCCGACGTCTGCCCCATCGGCTCGATCACGCGGTGACCCATCGCCTTCAGCGCGCTCAGCGCCGCGTCGCTGAAGCCGCGCTCGATACGCACCTCGTCGGGCAGCCACTGGTGATGCAGCCGTGGCGCGGCGACCGCTTCCGCGACGTTCATGTCGTAATCGACGACGTTCACGATCACCTGCAGCACGGTGGAGATGATGCGGCGGCGGCCCGGCGAGCCGGCCACCAGCACCGGTCTGCCGTCCTTCAGCACCATGGTCGGCGCCACCGACGACAGCGGCCGCTTGCCCGGACCGGGCAGGTTGGCCTCGAAGCCGACCAGACCGAAGGCATTGGATGCGCCGGGCGCGGCGGTGAAGTCGTCCATCTCGTTGTTCAGCAGCACCCCCGTTCCGGCGGCGACGAGGCCGACGCCGTAGGGGAAATTCAAGGTGTAGGTATTGCTCACGGCGTTGCCGGCGGCATCGACAACCGAATAATGCGTGGTGTTCTGGCCTTCGCGCGGCGGCACCGCCGACAATGCATCGGTCCACGGCGTGGCGCGGGCGCGGTCGATCGAAGCGCGCTGTTTTACGGCGTATTCCTTGGAGATCAGCGTCATCGTCGGGGCGGTGACGAAAGCGGGGTCGCCGAGATAGCGCGCGCGATCGGCATAAGCGCGCTTCATCGCCTCGATCAGCAGATGCAGCGACGGAGCGCTGCCCTGCCGGATGTCGCGCATCGCAAAGCCTTCAAGGATGTTCAGCGTC
Source organism: Tardiphaga sp. (assembly GCA_014377915.1). Next base: position 2,387 of record JACMOT010000520.1, on the reverse strand, counting down.
TCCACCAGCACGGTGCCGCCGGACGATGGCAGCGGCATCGCGACGATGTCATAGCCCCGGTAGCTGCCGCGCACCGGCGGCCGCATCACCGGCTGGTAGTTCTTCAGGTCGGCGAGTGAAAAGATGCCGCCGGACCGGTTGATGCCATCGACCAGTTGCTGCGCGACGGGGCCTTCGTAAAATCCGCGCGGCCCCTGCGCGGCGATGGCGGCCAGCGTGGCGGCGAGATCGGCCTGCACCAGGGGATCGCCCCGCGCCAGAAGTGTGCCGTCGGGACGCGATATCATTTTCAGCGAGCCCGGCCAGCGCGACAGCCGGCGCTGCCAGTCGAGCAGCGTGTCGGCGAGGTCGTCGGCCAGCACAAAGCCGTCGCGCGCCAGCGCGATGGCCGGCTGCAGGACGTCCGACAGCGTGAATTTGCCGGAGCCATATTTGTCCAGCGCCAGCGCCAGACCGGCGACCGTACCGGGCACGCCGATACCGAGCGCGGAGTCGCGCGATTTCGCGATGTCCGGCTGGCCGTCAGTGCCGAGAAACATGTCGCGGGTGGCCGCCGCGGGCGCGGTCTCGCGATAATCGATGGTGATATCCTCGCCGCGATCGACGGAGTGGATCACCATGAAGCCGCCGCCGCCGATATTGCCGGCGCGCGGATAGGTCACCGCCATCGCGAAGCCGGTGGCCACCGCCGCATCGACGGCATTGCCGCCGCGCGCCATCATGTCGGCGCCGACCTTGGCTGCGATCCGCTCCTGCGCCACAACCATGCCGTGCCTGGCGGCGACCGGGCGCGCCGTGACCGCGGCTGGCGTGTAGACGCCGCGCTGCTGCGCCTGCGCGAACGCTCCACCGCCGGCAATATACGCAACCGCCGCGATCAGGGCGTAGCGCAAGCAACGAGAATGGAACATCAGCGACTCCGGACTGCGCGGCGCCATCATCGCACCACTGTCGTTCATGCTATATGGCTGGCACGGTAACTGACACAACACCGCGTGATTCCATGGAGATTCCGCCTATGCCGATGGTTGCCGTTTCAGAGGCATCGGGCGATGACGCGCCAACCCGCTATCCGCCGCGATCGGCCGTGGTCGGCTGGATGATGTTCGACTGGGCCGCGCAACCCTATTTCAGCCTGATCACCACCTTCGTGTTCGCGCCGTATTTCGCCACCCGTGTGGCGTCGGATGCCGCCTCCGGACAATCGATGTGGGGCTTTGCCACGGCGGCCGCGGGGCTGATCATCGCACTCGCCTCGCCGGTGCTCGGCGCCATCGCCGATGCCAGCGGCCGGCGCAAGCCGTGGATCGCCGGCTTCGGTGCGATCTTCGTGACCGGGGCCTGCATCATGTGGATCGGCAAGCCCGGCGATCCCTCGATCATCCTGCCGCTGCTGATCGCCTATGCTTTCGCGACCATCGGCGTGGAATTCGCCACCGTTTTCAACAATGCGATGATGCCGACGCTGGTGCCGCCGGACAAGATCGGTCGGCTGTCCGGCTCCGGCTGGGCGCTCGGCTATGTCGGCGGCATTCTCAGCCTGATCCTCGTGCTCGGCTTCATGGCCGCCAACCCCGTCAGCGGCCGGACGCTGTTCGGCCTGGTACCGCTGTTCGGTCTCGACCCCGCGACCTTCCAGGGCGATCGCATCACTGGTCCGATCACCGGCCTGTGGTTCGTGATCTTCGTGCTGCCGATGTTTCTGCTGACGCCTGACTTTCCCGCCAAGCTGTCGCCGGGCGCGGCGATGCGCGAAGGCCTGATCGATCTCCGCCATACGCTGCGCGAGTTACCGAAGCATCGCTCGATGCTGGCGTTCTTGATTGCCAACATGATTTACACCGACGGGCTGGTATCATTGTTCGCGTTCGGCGGCATCTATGCCGCCGGCACGTTCGGCTGGAACACGATCCAGATCGGCAGCTTCGGCATTACGCTGGCGGTGGCCGGAACGATCGGCGCCTTTGTCGGCGGTCGGCTCGACGATGGGCTGGGGCCGAAGCGCGTGATCGCCGGCAGCATGACGCTGCTGCTGCTGTCGATCATCGGCATCCTGTGCATCGACAAGGGCCGCATCCTGTTGTGGAGTGTGACGCCGCCGGTGCCGGGGGGCGGGCTGTTCGCGGCGCCGGCGGAGCAGGCCTATCTGGCGCTCGGCTGCCTGATTGGCATGGCCGGCGGCCCGCTGCAGGCGGCGTCACGCACGCTGCTGGTCCGGATGGCGCCGCGCGGCCGGATCGCGCAGGTCTTTTGCCTGTTCGCGTTGACCGGCAAGGTGACGTCTTTCATCGGCCCGCTGTTGATCGGCATCGTCACGGCCGTCACCGCCAGCCAGAAGGCCGGCATGGCCGTGCTGGTGCTGTTCTTCGTTGCCGGACTGGTCTTGC
>JACMOT010000053.1 GCA_014377915.1 Tardiphaga sp. | reverse complement strand
CGGCGTGCCTGGCACTTCGCCCCGCAGATACTTGACCGTGAAATCATAGGCCGCCTGCGCGGGGCCGCCATAGGTCGGCGACAGCGTCAGGAACATATGCGGCCAGCGCATCGCCGCCTGGAAATACACGCCGCGCGGCATCAGCGCCGCGTCATGCGGCACGAATACATCCTTGAAGATGAGCGTGCGCGACACGGTGCCGCGCATGCCCAGCGGATCCCAGTCGCCGACCACCGACACGCCGTCGGCCTTGGCGGGCAGCCCCAGATACAGCGTGTTGCGGCGCGAGGCCTTTTCGCCGTCGAGCATCTCGGTGCACAGCACGCCGTAATAATCGGCATGGCCGGAAAGTGACGCAAAGATCTTCTTGCCATTCACCAGCCAGCCGCCGTCGACCGGCCTGGCTTCCGTGCCGAATGCAACGCCGCCGGCAGCGGCAGCGCCGCCTTCGGAGAACGGCTGCGAATAGATCGCACCATCTTCGACGATGCGCTTGTAATGGATCGCGCGGCGGCGCTCTTGGTCGGCGCGGGTGACGTCGTCCATGTCGAGGTCGTCGGCGAGCGGGCCGGACCACAGCGTCGAGCAGACATGCATGTTCCAGGTCAGCGCGGTGGCACCGCAATAGCGGCCGATTTCGGCGGCGGTCATCGCATAGGTCTGGTAGTCGGCGCCGAGCCCGCCATGGGCTTTCGGGATCGCGATGCCGAGCAGGCCAGCGGCATGCAAATCCTTGTAGTTGTCGGCGGGGAAGCGGGCTTCCTTGTCCCAGATCGGCGCACGGCCGGCGAACACCGTCTGGCCCAGCGTGCGGGCGCGGGTCATGATCTCGGCCTGCTCGTCGGTCAGGCCATAGGCCCTGGGGTCGAAGATCGGTCTGTCGAGCGCGATGGCGTCAAGGTCGAGTTTGGCGGGCATGGTCATGAGGATGTCCCCGAAAGTTCGTGGGTGGTGGACAGGAAATCGTTGATCACTTCGTTGAATTCATCGGGGCGTTCGAAACTCGCGAGATGGCCGACGCCTTCGAGTTCGACATAGGTCGAACCTTTCACGGCGGTCGCCATCTTCGCCATCGTCTTGGCCGGCGCGTTATTGTCCTTTGAACCCGACAGCAACAGCGTGGGCACTGCGATGTCGGCCATGTTCTTGCGCAGATCGAAGCCGATCATCGCCATCATCGAGGAGCGATAGGTTTCGGGCCTGACCGAAGCCATGCAGTCCTGCGCCAGCGCGATGCCGGCGGGATCGGGATCGTCGCCGATCAGGCCCTGCACCAGCTTCGGCGCCATCGATACCATCGTCTCGCCGCGGTCGAGCGGACCCAGCCGGGCGTCGATGAAATTCTTCTGCCACTCGCCGTCGGAGCTGCCGAAGGCGGAAGTCGTCTGCGCCAGCACCACCGCACCGGCGAGGTCCGGGTACTTGACCAACAATTGCTGCACCACCATGCCGCCGATCGAGTGGCCGACCAGTACCGGCTTGATGACGCCGAGCTGCGCGAGAAAATCCTTCAGCGCCTCGGCGAGCGCGGACATGGTGACCTCGGGCAATTGGGGCGAACCGCCATAGCCCGGCATGTCCCAGCCGATCGCGTGATAGCGGTCGCCAAATACATCGATCTGGTGGCGCCAACCGCGCCCGGCGCCGCCGATGCCGTGTAAAAACACCAGCGCGGGCAGGCTGCTGTCTCCCGACGCTTGATAGCCGAAGCGGCCGTCCTTCGTCATCATGGCTGCGGTTTCAGGCATGGCGCATCTCCCTTGCAGGGTGGAACGCGATCAATCCTAGCAGGATGGATTTATATGAAAAGCGATAGTTTTAGACTTAAAGGGCTGTCGGATGCCTAGCGCGTGGGCATTTCGCACCGCGGCATTTCCGGAATTCAGCGCATGGCTAGTGTTCGCAATCGTTTTAGGTTTAAAATAATTCGGTTGCCGGAACGCAGGGAAGTAATCATGTCCGACCAGTCCTTTCTATCGTGGCCGTTTTTCGAGGATCAGCACCGCCAACTCGCCGCGGAGCTGGCGCGGTGGGCCGAAGTCCATGTGCCAGACCTGATCGACCATGATGACACCGACGGCTCGTGCCGGCGTCTGGTGAAGGCGATGGGCGACGCCGGCTGGTTGCGCGCAGCGGTACCGGCCAGTCACGGCGGACTGTATCCGACCTTCGATGTGCGCACGCTGTGCCTGGTGCGCGAGACGCTGGCCTATGTCAGCGGTCTCGCCGATTTCGCCTTCGCCATGCAGGGGCTCGGAACCGGTCCGATCAGCCTGTTCGGCTCCGACGATCTGAAGGCGCGCTATTTGCCACGCGTGGCCAAGGGCGAGGCCATCGCCGCGTTTGCGCTGTCGGAGACCGACGCCGGGTCCGATGTGGCCGCCATGACCACGAGCGCCGTGCCTGACGGTCATGACCACGTCCGCATCAATGGCAGCAAGACCTGGATTTCCAATGGCGGTATCGCCGATCATTACGTCGTGTTCCTGCGCACTGGCGAAGCCGGCAGCCGCGGCATCAGCGCCTATGTCGTCGATGCCGATACGCCCGGCCTGACGATCGCCGAGCGCATCGATGTGATGGCGCCGCATCCGCTGGCGACGCTGCGGTTCGATGATTGCCGCGTGCCGGTGACCAACCGGATCGGCCGTGACGGCGAAGGTTTCAAGGTGGCGATGGCGACGCTCGACGTGTTTCGCTCGACGGTCGGCGCCGCCGCGCTGGGCCTCGGCCGTCGTGCGCTCGACGAGGCGGTGCATCGCTCGGTGACGCGAAAGATGTTCGGTCATACGCTCGGCGATCTGCAATTGACGCAGGCCGGTCTTGCCGACATGGCGACCGACATCGATGCCTCGGCGCTGCTGGTCTATCGCTCCGCCTGGACCAAGGACCAGGGCGCGCCGCGCATCACGCGGGAAGCCGCGATGGCCAAGATGTATGCCACCGAAGCCGCGCAACGCGTGATCGATCGGGCGCTGCAGATGTTTGGCGGGCTCGGCGTCCAGAAGGGCGTCAAGGTCGAGGAACTGTACCGCGAAATCCGCGCGCTGCGGATCTATGAAGGCGCGACCGAAGTGCAGAAGGTGATTATCGGCCGCGAACTGATCAAGACCGCGCAGGCGGTGGCCCATGTCTGACCTGTCAGGTTCGCACGCGCTGGTGACCGGCGGGGGACGCGGCATTGGTCGGGCCATCGCCGCTTCGTTGCGGCAGGCTGGCGCGACCGTGACCATCCTGGGCCGCAACCTCGCCACGCTGAACGAGGTGGTCGCCGCCGGGGATGCGCATCATGCCATCGCCGCCGACGTATCCAATCAAGCGGGGCTCGCCGCGGCCATCGCGCAGGCTGCCGCTCGACAACCGATCGATATACTGGTTGCAAATGCGGGTGCCGCGGAATCCGCGCCGTTCGGCCGCTCCGATGCGGCGCTGTTTCAGCGCATGATGGACGTCAATTTCATGGGCGTGGTGCATGCGGCGCAAGGGGTGCTGCCCGGCATGGTCGCGAACAAGCGTGGTCGTATCGTCGCCATCGCATCGACGGCGGGGCTGAAGGGCTATGGCTATGTCACCGCCTATGCCGCCGCCAAGCACGCGGTGATCGGGCTGGTGCGCTCATTGGCGCTGGAGGTGGCGAGCAAGGGCGTCACCGTCAACGCCGTGTGCCCGGGTTTCACCGAGACCGATCTGCTGGAAGGCAGCATCGACAACATCATCAGCAAGACCGGCCGCACCCGCGAGCAGGCGGTCGCCGAACTCGCCCGACATAATCCGCAGGGCCGGCTGGTGACGCCGGCGGAAGTCGCCGACGCCGTGCTGTATCTGTGCGGCGCGGGCGCCAGCGCGGTCACCGGGCAGAGCCTCGTCGTCGCCGGCGGCGAGATCTGATCCAGCGCAACTAACCAACAACAGGCTACTGGGAGTTTACATGCAAAAATTCGCCAACCCCGTCACGCTGCCGCTTCGTGACTACGCGCCACAGCATTTTCTGCTCGCGGTGGTCGATGGTGTCGCTCAGGTGACGCTGAATCGGCCGGAGCGCAAGAACCCGCTGACCTTTCAGAGCTACCGCGAACTCACCGACTTCTTCCGCGCCTGTGCGATGGACGATGACGTCAAGACCATCGTCATCACCGGCGCCGGCGGTAATTTTTCGTCCGGCGGCGACGTGTTCGAGATCATCGGCCCGCTGGTCGAGATGAACACCAGGGACCTCACCGCCTTCACGCGGATGACCGGCGACCTGGTCAAGGCGATGCGCGCCTGCCCGCAGCCGATCGTGGCCGCCGTGGAGGGCATCTGCGCCGGTGCCGGCGCGATCATGGCGATGGCCTCCGATTTGCGGATTGCCGCGACCGGCGCCAAGGTCGGCTTCCTGTTCAACAAGGTTGGGCTCGCCGGCTGCGACATGGGGGCATGCGCGATCCTGCCGCGCATCATCGGCCAGTCGCGGGCCTCGGAGTTGCTCTATACCGGCCGCTTCATGACCGCGGAAGAAGGCGAGCGCTGGGGCTTCTTCAGCCGTATCGTCGCGCCGGAACAGGTGCTGGCCGAGGCGCAGGCGCTGGCCAGGCAGATCGCCGAGGGCCCGACCTATGCCAATACCATGACCAAGCGCATGCTGGCGATGGAATGGGCGATGTCGGTGGAAGAGGCGATCGAGGCCGAGGCGGTGGCGCAGGCGCTGTGCATGACCACCGAGGATTTTGCCCGCGCGTTTCATGCCTTTGCGAACAAGGCGAAGCCGGTGTTTCAGGGCAATTAAAGGCAGATTTGGCGAGCTGGTTTCCCGGACGCGTTGCGGCATTCTTATGCCGCTGCGCAGATCCGGGATCCCGGTTTTTCGGCGCACAACCGGGACCCCGGATCAGCAGCGCACCACGCCCCAAGTGGGGCGCGCTGCGCAGCATCCGGGGAACGGGCCTGCGTACCATGCAGCCACTGCCGCCCAAACAGGCTTGCACGAAAATGCTTTAAGATTAAAATATCTGGGTTGAAGCTCTACGGGAGGCTGGCATGAAGATCGCGATCATTGGTGGCGGGCCCGCGGGGCTGTATGCGGCGATCCTGCTGAAAAAGCAGCGGCCGCAAGCCGACATTACCGTCCATGAGCGCAACCGGCCCGATGACACCTTCGGCTTCGGCGTGGTGTTCTCCGATGCCACGCTCGATAATTTTGAAAAATACGACCTGCCGAGCTACCAGCG
>JACMOT010000519.1 GCA_014377915.1 Tardiphaga sp. | reverse complement strand
CGTCGACCGAAAATAACAAAATGGTGTTCGGGGGGGGGACGGCGGCTACGGCGGTGTCGCGCAGCCAGTCCACCACCACCGGCGGGCCGCCGATTTGCGCCAACCCGCCGAAGAAGCCGGCGACGCCGCCCACCGCCACCGTCGCCGACGTGGTCGGCTTGCCGGGATAGCGCCAGCCGCAGGCCAGCAGCACCAGCATCGAACCGATCAGCGCCACGATGATCCAGCGGATCGCCAGCGGATTGCCCCACGCCAGCATCATCGTGCCGAGCGGCACGCCGATCAGCGCGCCGAGCGAGATGATTGCGACGTCACGCCGGTCAGCCCTGCGATACGCATCCGGAATCAGCGTCAGGGTCGTCAGGAAATCGATCACCAGCAATAGCGGCGCGGCGACCTGCGCGCCGGCCACCATGCTGGCGATCGGCATGAAGATCAGCGCGGAGCCGAAGCCCGAGAAACCGCGCGCGAGGCCGGCGATGAAGGCGGTGGCGACGAGGAGGGCTAGCGAGGCGGTGGCGTAGGAGGTGAGGCCGAGCGTGGCCATCATCCCCGCAACACGCCACCGGTCTTCTTCGTCACCTCGGCGACAAGCTTCGCCGCCGCCGCCTCGATGTCCTGATCGGTCAGGGTCTTTTCACGCGGCTGCATGGTAACGGCAATCGCCACCGATTTCTTGTCGTCGTCGATGCCCTTGCCTTGATAGACGTCGAACAGCGTCACTTGGCTGATCAGCTTCTTGTCGACATTCTGCGCGGCGCGAACGACATCGCCGGATTTGACGTTGCGATCGACGATGAAGGCGAAGTCGCGCGACACCGGCTGGAACGCGGACAGCTCCAGCAGCGGCTTGGCGCGGGTCGCCTTCAGCTTGGCGTCGGGGATGCGATCGAGGATGACTTCAAAGGCGAACAGCGGACCATCGGCGCCGAGCGCTTCCGCGGCGCGCGGATGCAACTCGCCGAAATAACCGAGAATGTTCTGCGGGCCGATCTGGATGGTGCCGGAGCGGCCGGGATGCAGCCAGGAAACGCCTGAAGCGGCGCCGCCCGCCACGATCTGTAGCGCCTGCATCGGCGCGCCGGCCGCGGCCAGCACCGCGAAGGCATCCGCCTTGGCGTCCAGCGCATCGGCGGCGACCGAGCCGGACCAGTGCCGGCCGATACCCTTCGACGACGCCAGGCCATGGCGCAGGCCGGCAGCGGCGATGAACTGGTCCTGCGGGCGATCGCCCTTGAAGATTTGCCCGACCTCGAACAGCGCCAGATCGGCGTAGCCGCGATCGGCATTGTCCTGCGCCGCGGCGATCAGCCCGGGCAGCAGGCTCGGCCGCATGTCGGAGAGGTCCGCGGCGATCGGATTGGCCAGTGCCAGCTCCGGCGCGCCACCGCCGAAGGTTACGGCATGCAGCTTCGAGATGAACGACCAGGTCACCGCCTCGACCATGCCGCGCGCGGCCAGCGCGCGCTTGGCCCGCCTCGTGCGCAGCTGGATCTGGGTCAGGATCGGTTTGCGCGGCGCATCGCCGCGATCGAACGGCGTCATCGGCACCTTGTCGACGCCGAAAATGCGCATGATCTCTTCGACGATATCAGCCTTGCCATGCACGTCGCTGCGCCATGACGGTATCGCGACCTTCACCACCGGGCCGCTGCCGACCATCATGAAGCCGAGATGCACCAGAATACGGCGCATTTCGATCAGCGGGACGTCGATGGCCGCGAGCCGCTTCACTTCGGCCACCGGGAAGTCGATCACGCGGTCCTCGCCAAAGGCCTCGCCGACGACAATGATCTCCGACGGCGTTCCGCCGCACAGCTCCAGCACCAGCTTGGTGGCGAGCTCCAGGCCGGGCAGCATGAAATTATGGTCCACGCCGCGCTCGAAGCGGTAGCGGGCGTCGGAATTGATGCCGAGCCGGCGACCGGTCTGGGCGATGTTGATCTCGTTCCACAGCGCGGATTCGATCAGCACGTCGACGGTGTCTTCGGAGCAGCCCGACGCCTCGCCGCCCATGATGCCGGCCAGCGATTCCACGCCATTGTCGTCGGCGATGACGCAGGCCTTGGCATCCAGCGTATAGGTCTTGCCGTCGAGCGCCAGCAGCGTCTCGCCGTCGCGGGCGCGGCGCACGACGACGTCGCCCTTCACCTTCGACGCATCGAACACATGCAGCGGCCGGGCGCGGTCGAAGGTCAGGTAGTTGGTGATGTCGACCAGCGCATTGATCGGGCGCAGCCCGATCGAGGTCAGGCGCTTCTGCAGCCATTCCGGCGACGGGCCATTTTTCACGCCGCGCACCAGCCGCAAGGCGAAGCCCGGGCACAGCGTGGCGTCTTCAATCGTCACCTTCACCGGGCAGGGAAACTCGCCCTTGATCGGCTTGATCGAGGGGTCCCTGAGCTTGCCCATGTCGGCGGCGGGGAGATCGCGGGCAATGCCGTGCACGCCGGTGCAATCCTGGCGGTTCGGCGTCAGGTTGATTTCCAGCACGGGGTCGCCGAGCTTCGCCCATTCGGCATAGCTCGCGCCGACCGGCGCATCGACCGGCAATTCGATGATGCCGTCGATCGTGTCGGGCAGCGCGAGTTCACCGGCGGAGCACAGCATGCCCTGGCTCTCGACGCCGCGGATATTGCCGACGCTGATCGTGAAATCCTTCGCCGGAATGTAGGTGCCCGGCCGGGCGAACACCGTCCTGAGGCCGGCGCGCGCATTCGGCGCGCCGCAGACGATCTGCAGCGGCGTGTCGGTGCCGACATTGACGGTGCAGACCCGCAGGCGGTCCGCATTGGGGTGCTGCACGGCCGCGACGATCTCGGCGATCGTGAACGGCTTCAGTAGTTTCGCCTTGTCCTCGATATGCTCGACCTCAAGCCCGATCATGGTGAGCTTTTCGGCCAGCTTCTCGAGGGGCTCGTCGGTGTCGAGATGATCCTTCAACCAGGAGAGGGAGAATTTCACGTGCTCAATCCTCCGGCCAGCGTCGGCACTTCCAGCGGCTTGAAGCCGTAATTGTTCAGCCAGCGCACATCGCCCTCGAACAGCTGGCGTAAATCAGCCATGCCGTATTTCAGCATCGCGATGCGGTCGATGCCCATGCCCCACGCAAACCCCTGATACACATCCGGATCGATGTCGCAGGCGCGCAGCACGTTGGGATGCACCATGCCGCAGCCGAGAATTTCGAGCCAGTCGTCGCCTTCGCCGAAGCGGATCTCGTTCTTGTCGCGGCGGCACTGGATATCGACCTCCAGCGACGGCTCGGTGAACGGGAAGAACGACGGCCGGAATCGCATATTGACGTTGTCGACCTCGAAGAAGGCCTTGCAGAATTCGTGCAGGATCCATTTCAGGTGACCGAGATGCGAGCCCTTGTCGATCACCAGGCCTTCGACCTGGTGGAACATCGGCGTGTGGGTCTGGTCGCTATCGCTGCGATAGGTGCGGCCCGGGCAGATGATGCGGATCGGCGGCTTCTGCGTCAGCATGGTGCGGACCTGCACCGGCGAGGTGTGCGTGCGCAGCAGTTTTCGCACGCCCTCGGCGTCCGGATTGAAATAGAACGTGTCGTGCATCTCGCGGGCCGGATGACCCTCGGGGAAGTTCAGCCGCGTGAAATTGTAATCGTCGGTCTCGATGTCCGGACCTTCGGCGATCGCAAAGCCCATATCGGCGAAGATGGTGGTGAGTTCGTCCATCACCTGGCTGAGCGGATGAATCCGGCCCTGCTCGGCCGCGCTTTCGCGCAGCGGCAGCGTGACATCGATGGTCTCGGAGGCCAGTCGCGCATCGAGCGCGGCGTTCTTCAGGATGTCACGACGCGCGGTCAAAGCCTGCGTCACCACATCCTTGGCGAGATTGATCGCCGCGCCCTCGGTCTTGCGCTGCTCCGGTGTCATCTTGCCGAGCGTCGAGAGCAGGGCGGAGATCGAGCCCTTCTTGCCAAGCGCGCCGACGCGCACGGCCTCGATGGCGGCCTCGTCGGAAGCGCCGGCGATCGCCGCGAGGATTTCAATTTGGAGAGTCTGAAGATCGGACATGAGCAACCTCGCTAGGAGAGGTTTATCTGATGCCTCTCACCGCCGTCATGCCCGGCCTGTGCCGGGCATTCACGCCTTACCGCATTCGAGAGCCAGAGACGTGGATGGCCGGGACAAGCCCGGCCATGACGAATGTCTGAGGCCCGCAAAGCGGAACGGTAGAACCTTAAGCCGCGAGCGCGGCCTTGGCCTTCTCGGCAATCGCCGTGAACACCGCGGGTTCGCGGACGGCGAGATCGGCGAGCACCTTGCGGTCAACCAGCACGCCGGACTTGGCGAGGCCGTTGATGAACACGCTGTAGGTCATGCCGAGCGGACGGACGGCAGCGTTGATGCGCTGGATCCACAGCGCGCGGAACGTGCGCTTCTTGCGCTTGCGGTCGCGGAAGGCGTACTGGCCTGCCTTTTCGACGGCCTGCTTGGCGGTACGGATGGTGTTCTTGCGGCGG
>JACMOT010000518.1 GCA_014377915.1 Tardiphaga sp. | reverse complement strand
TTGGTGGCCCGGCGTTCGCCGTGGGGATCACCGGCGACGGCGAACATGATGAGCCGGATAGCGATAATGCCATAGATGCCGCCAAACGCGACCATCGCCAGGCCGACGCGGGCTCGCGCTTTCGCAGCGCGGTCGACATTGCGCCCGTACAACAGGCTGCGGATCAGCCGCTGCCGCCATGGTTCGGCGGGTTTGGCCACGGGGCGGCGGGTGGTGGGCACCTGATCGCTCACTGCGGATCCTCCGGTGACGGCAGCGAGCCGGTGACGATGTCCGGATCGATGGTATCGATCATCGCGCCGATCGGATCGCGAGCGCCGGGCTTGGCAAAGCTTGGCGGCCGGTCCGGCAAGTTCTTCAACGAATCATATTGCTGCGCCGTGATCGGCTTCAGTGCCAGATGCCGTTCGGCAAGGCCCTGCAGCCGCATCGGCGCATCGAGCTTGGCCCATTCCGCGCGCAACGAAGCAATGGCGTCGCGCTGCTCGCGGATATCCGCATGCAGCCGCAGCACGCGTTCGGTGCGCACGGTCGACTCCATCTTGATGCGGTAGACATAGGCCGCGGCGAAGACGAGCACGGCGATGACAAGGAGATGGATGATGCGCATGCTCAGCCCCCCTTCATCACATCGACGAGAGATGGCCAGCCCGGCAACGGACCCGCATCCTGCGCCGGCGCATCGGTGCGCTCGGCGACGCGGAGCTTGGCCGAACGCGCGCGCGGATTGGCGCTGATCTCGTCGCCGCCGGCGATGATCGGGCGCTTGTTGATCAGGCTGAAGCGCGGCGCGGACTGCGAGATTTCCGGATGATGCCGCGAGCCGCCGCCGGTCTTGCTGCGCTCGACCATGAAATTCTTGACGATGCGGTCTTCCAGCGAGTGAAACGAGACCACCGCGAGGCGCCCACCGGGCTTCAGCACGCGCTCCGCCGCGGCCAAAGCCAGATGCAACTCGTCGAGTTCCTCATTGACGAAAATTCGCAGCGCCTGGAACGTGCGCGTCGCCGGATGGATTTCGCCAGGCTTGGCCCACACCACCTTGGAGACGATCGCAACCAGTTGCTGGGTGGTAAGGATCGGCGCCTCTTTTCGCGCGGCGACAATGGCCTTGGCGACGACGCGGGAATAACGCTCCTCACCGAAGATATAGATGATGTTGGCAAGATTGGCCCCGGACGCTATGGCCACAACATCGGCCGCCGTCGGACCATCCTGGCTCATCCGCATGTCGAGCGGGCCGTCGAAGCGGAACGAGAAGCCGCGCTCTGCCTGATCGATCTGCATCGAGGATACGCCGACATCCATCACAACGCCGTCGACGAGGGCTTCGCCCTGCGCGGCGCAGACTTCCGCGAGATGCGAGAAGCGATCCTCCACCAGCGTCAGCCGGCCTTGCGAGCTGTCGACCAGCGCAAAACCGCCGGCGATGGCGGTACGATCACGATCGATGCCGATGATCCGGGTGCCGGGCGTGGAGAGGATGGCGCGCGAATAACCGCCGGCGCCGAAAGTGGCATCGACATAGATACCGCCGTCGGAGGGCTGCAGCGCCTCGACTGCCTCGCGGCCCAGAACTGGAATATGGCGCGGGTCCGACGTGATCATGCGCCCGCTCCTAAACGGGTCTCGACCGCAACAAGCCGGTCGCTCGCATCAAGGCGCAACGTCAAACTGGACATACGCTGGCCCATGTCGCCCCAACTGTCAGCACTGCATCCGACTTTTCGACGTGAAAAGCAGTCGCACCGCACGATTACCAATCCCGTTCGACGCACCCCGCCGCTATGGCGGACACCCCCTGCTCTCCGCATCTATCCAGAAGCGTTGCCAGGAGGTCTTGGACGTCAAATGGGAACTCGACCGCCCATCGGACGGCTTGTCACCCTTCAGTAACGTCACCTAGCCTTAAGAAAGCGTTGACAGATCGCGCCGGGATTTATCCAATCGGATCACGGCGAGCCGGGAACCGGAGCCGATTGAACCGGGCCTCGGTCACAAAACACTGAATAGATGTCACACCGCCGTTGCACGAACGGGTGGCGACCGAAATAGTGCCGTCGAGGGGTGTTCGCGCAAGCGCCGCTGCCGTTCTCCTGCCAGGTTTGAGTCGTCCGATGCCCTCAGGTTCGTTCACGTCCGCATCCGATTCGAGGCGTCCACGCGCCCTCCCTTTGCCAAAAGGCGCGCCGGACGTGACCACCTTCTCTCCTGATTCATCGGTTGCTTCCGACGTCATTCCATCGCCGAATTTCGGCGAGCGCAATAACGGCCAGGTCGCCGACATGATCGTGCTGCATTACACCGGCATGCCCGACGCGGAGGGCGCGATCACCCGTCTATGCAGCGCCGGCACCGACGTCTCGGCGCATTACATCGTGCTGGAAGACGGCCGTATCGTGCAGACCGTGCCGGAAGCGAAACGGGCCTGGCACGCCGGTATCGCCTATTGGGCCGGCGCGACCGATATCAACTCCTGCTCGATCGGCATCGAGATCATCAACCGCGGCCATGATTGGGGCTATCCGGATTTCCCCGGCCGGCAGATTGCCGCGGTCACGGCGCTGTGCCGCGGCATCCTGCTGCGCCATGACATGCCGATGCATCGCGTGCTCGGCCATTCCGATGTCGCCCCGGCCCGCAAGAAAGACCCCGGCGAGAAATTTCCATGGCATTCGCTCGCCCATTCCGGGGTTGGCCATTGGGTACGACCGGCGCCGGTCGTGCGCGGCGACAGCATCAAGCTCGGCGCCGAGGGCGAGCATGTGATGGCTTTGCAGCATGCGCTGGCACGCTATGGCTACGGCGTTTCCCCGAATGGCCTGTACGATGCCACCACGATGGAAGTCGTCACCGCGTTCCAGCGACACTTCCGACCCGAGCGTGTCGATGGCGTCACCGACCACTCCACGCTGACCACGCTGCGCGCGCTGCTGGTGAGCCTGCCGTCGGAAAACGTTGCTACGCGCTGACAACGTCCGGCTTGACGCCAGCGCCGGCAAACCCCATGGCTACGCCGTCAGTCGGCTGGACGGCCGCTCCCGCTACGGTCGAAAGGCTGCGGGAGAGGAAAGTCCGGGCTCCATCGACATACGGTGCCGGATAACGTCCGGCGGGGGCGACCCCAGGGAAAGTGCCACAGAGAACGAACCGCTTTCCGTAACCCGCAAGGGCGAGGCGAGTAAGGGTGAAAAGGTGCGGTAAGAGCGCACCGCGTTTCCAGCAATGGAAACGGCATGGCAAACCACACCGGGAGCAAAACCGAATAGGGACGGCAACGCAGTCAGTTCGCTCACCACAGGCGAAAGCCTCGAGCGATAACACTGCAGGGCAATGTCTTGCTCGCTGTCCGGGTAGGTTGCT
Organism: Tardiphaga sp.; assembly: GCA_014377915.1. Next base: position 7,572 of record JACMOT010000518.1, on the reverse strand, counting down.
TGAGGCCGCATGCAAATGCGGTCCCAGAGGAATGGCCGTCACGTATCATTCGGGCAACCGGATGGTACCCTACAAAACCCGGCTTACAGGCCGGCTGATGCTTATTTTGATAACGAGGGGTCCGGCGCACAACGCCGGGCCCCTCGCCATTTCAGCAATCACGTCGCCTTGCCGAATTTAGTGCCCGCCACCGCCCGCGGCCGGGTTTTTCGGCTTGTTGAGCAGAAGCACCAACGTACTCAGAGCAAGATAAAAGAAGGACAGCAGAAAGAACGAATCGCCAAAGCCCATCACGGTGGCCTGGCGGTGAACGATCTGATTGAGCTGCTTCAGCGCCATCATCGAGGCATCGCCCATGCCCTGGAATTTCTGGGTGAAGTTGTTCAGCGTATCGACCGCCTGGGCGTTGCCCCAGGTGACCTTGTCGTGCAGCCGCGAGATATGGAAGTCGGTGCGGTCGTCCAACGCGGTGTTGATCAGTGCCAGGCCTAGCGCGCCGCCAAGGTTGCGGGTCAGGTTGAACAGGCCGGACGCATTCTTGATGCGCTCCGGCGCCAGAGTGCCGAGCGCGATGTTGTTGACCGGCACCATCGCCAGCATCATGCCCATGCCGCGCAGGATCTGCGGGATCAACAATTCGTAAAAATCGTAATCCTTGGTGATCCAGGTCATTTGCCAGGTGCCGGCGGCAAACAGCACCAGGCCAAGGGCGATCAAATAGCGCAGATCGACCTTGGTCATCAGACGTCCGACGACCGGCGCCATCATGAACATCGCGATGCCGGACACGAACATGGTCTGGCCAATCTGCAGCGCGCTGTAGCCGCGAACTTCCGCCAGATAGCGGGGATAAAGATAGGTCAGACCATACAGCCCGATGCCGATGCAGAAGGAAAACATCGAACCCAGTGCGAAATTGCGGTCGGTGAAGGCGCGGATATCGACGATCGGCTCATGCGCGGTCAGCACCCGCCAGAAGAACGCCACGCAGGTGACCACGCAGATCACCGCGCAGATCGCGATCGAGGTGTCGCCGAACCAGTCGTTGCGCGGCCCCTCTTCCAGCACATATTCGAGCGTGCCGAGGAACGCGCCCATGAAACCGAGGCCCCACCAGTCGAAATGATCGAGCAGCGCCAGATTCGGCTTGTCGAAATCGACCAGCGCCAGCACGCCGATGGTGATGCCGATACCGGGCACCACGTTGATGAAGAACAGCCAGTGCCACGACAGCGCGTCGGTAATGAAGCCACCGACCGTCGGGCCCACCGTCGGCGCCATGGTGGCGACAAGCCCGATGATCGGCGCGACGATGTGAAATTTCGAGCGCGGAAACACCGTATAGGCCGAGGCGAACACGGTCGGGATCATACCGGCGCCGAGAAAGCCCTGGATCGCGCGCCACAGGATCATCTGCTCGATCGACGAGGTGAAACCGCACATCAGGCTGGCGACGGTGAAACCGGCCGCCGAAATCGCGAACAGCATGCGGGTGCCGAGCGCCCGCGACAGGAAGCCCGACAGCGGGATCGCAATGACTTCGGCGATCAGATAGGCGGTCTGTACCCAGGACACTTCGCTGGAAGAAGCCGACAGACCAGCCTGGATCTCGGAAAGCGAGGCCGAGACGATCTGGATGTCCAGGATCGACATGAACATGCCGAACACCATGATCAGGAACGCGAACAGGCGTTTCGGCGCGATCCTGTCGGAAGGCGCGGCGCTGGTTGCGATCGCGCCAGGCGTGGCTGTGGTGATGGACATCGCGCGGGCCCGATTCAGCGCGCCGGCTCGGCACCCGGCTTGGTATTGACGCGGACATAGACTGACATGCCGGCGCGCAGCAGGTTTTCACGGGCGACATCGGCCGGGACCTTGAGCCGCACCGGAACGCGCTGCACGATCTTGGTGAAGTTGCCGGTAGCGTTGTCGGGCGGTAGCAGCGTGAACACCGACCCCGCGGCCGGCGCCAGGCTGTCAACTGTGCCTTCGATCGCACGGCCGTTGTCGGCATCGAGTTCGATGCTGACCGGCTGGCCCGGCTTCAGGCGGCGCAGCTGCGTCTCCTTGAAGTTGGCGTCGATATAGACGTCGTTGAGCGGCACCACATTGGCAAGGCGCTGCCCGGCTGCGATGAAATCGCCCGTATTGACGAGGCGGTTGGAGAAGATGCCATCCACCGGCGCCTTCACCGAGGTGAAATCGAGATCGCGCTGCGCCTTGTCGAGCGAGCTTTGCAATTCAGCGAGTTGTGCGCGGGCCTCGTTCTGCTGCGCCTTGGTGACTTCGACATTGTCGCGCGCGGCGTCGATAGCGGCCTTCGCCGACAGGACGGCCGCGGCAGTCTGATCGCGCGTGGCCTGCGAGGTTTCAAAAATGGCGCGCGAGGCGAAGCCCTTGGTGCTCAAGGCATCCTGGCGGTCGAAATCGAGCTGGGCGCGCTTCGACATGGCATCGGCGGAGGTCATCTGCGCATTGGCCTGCTCGACCGCGCTCTGCATCGCGGTGACCTGGCGGCCAATGCGCAAAATGGTCGCTTGCTGGGTCTCGATCTTGCGGCGCGCGGCATCGACGGCGATGCGGTAGTCGCCATCATCGATCTTGAACAGCACATCGCCCGCCTTCACGGACGAATTGTCGCGCGGCAGGATCGACGCGATGTGCCCGGAAACGCGAGCCCCCAGCGTTGAATTATTGGCGCGGACATAGGCGTCGTCGGTCGAGACCATGAAACGGCCGACCAGATAATAGTTCGCGCCATAATAGACGGCACCGATCGCCAACAGCGCGCCGACGCCCAGCAGCACGACCTTCTTCTTGCCGGACTTCGGCGCCGCGCTGGTCGCAGCGATCATTGGCGCTGCGGCCGCGGGCTGTTCGGTGACCGGTGCATCCGCCGGGCCGCGAGCAACGGGCTCACTGGAGGCATGCGCTTCGGCGGAAGCGGTGGACACGACACGCACCGGGGCATCAGCGGTCCCGTCCGGCTCGGGACGAACGATACGAGCTGCCTGGTCACGCGGTCCGGCCATCGAGGGCTCCTGAAATGGTCTCGCGGTATCGAACCTGCCGATGTTCCGCGTAATTAAATACCGATTACATTGACCGAACGGTTCGGTCAAGCTATATTCTAATGTACTACGAACATAGCTATTCACAAATGTCGGAAGCGTTTCAGCGCGAACGCTTCCCTTGAACAGGCTGAATTTATGGTTGCGACCCAACACACGGCCTTATCGGTGGTCGGCGAGGAAGACAGTGCCAAGCGGCGCCAGATTCTCGACGGCGCCCGCACGGTGTTCATGAAGCTCGGCTTCGATGGCGGTAGCATGGGCGAGATCGCGCGCGCCGCCGGCGTCTCGAAAGGCACGCTGTATGTTTATTTCGCCGACAAGAACCGGCTGTTCGAAGCCATCGTCGAGCAGGAAGTGCTCGAGCAGGGAAAACTGGCGTTCAATTTCGATCCGGAACGCGACGTGGCCACCACGCTGCACGATTTTGGCACCGCCTATATCCAGCTGCTGTGCCGGCCGGGCGGCGGGTCCTCAACCCGTACGGTGATGGCGATCGCCGAGCGCATGCCGGAAGTGGGCCAGAGATTCTACAACAATGTGGTGGCGCTCACAATCAGCCGGCTGGCGACCTATCTGGAAGCGCGGGCAAAACAGGGCGACGTTGCGATCGACGACTTCGAACTGGCGGCCTCGCAATTCATGATGTGCTGCCAGGCCTCGCTGTTCATGCCGTTCATTTTCCAGGCCGCACCGGCGCCCTCGCCGGCCCAGATCGCCACGGTGGTCGCGAGCGCAACCAGGATGTTTCTGGCGGCCTACCAGCCAAGTCCGGCCTGACCGGGCCTGCGCTATTCGTCGGCGTAGTCTTCCTCGTCATGGGCCTTGGCGGCAGGCTTTTTCGTGAACCAGCGGCCGAGCGACCCCGTCGATGCCGGCTCGCGGCTGGAATAGGTGCTGCGCGGCATCGCCCGGGCCGCGATTTGCTCGCCGTCAACCGCCGCCGGCTGGCAGATCACCGGCCGCTTGGCCCGCCGCATCAGGTCGACATGGATGTGGTTGTAGTGGTGGACGTTGGAGCCTGGCGCCAGCACGGTGTTGAAGATCTGGCACGCGCCGCCCTGCACGTCGCGCAAAAACCCCTGCTCTTCCGGCATCCCCTTCCAGCCACTCTCGACCGAAATCTTGCGGCCGTCGGCCAGCACGAAACCTGACACATCAAGCGCATTGCCGAACGCATGTTCGGAAATATGCGCGCGCGAGCTGCCATTCATGCCGCGGCAGGAATAGGCGCTGATCTGCTTGATCTCGGCCACGCGGGTGCCGAACCAGCGCATCGCCGCCGGTTGCACGGCGTCGGCCAACCACTTGTCCAGGGCGGATACGATCGGACAGGCCAAAGTCGCCGTCGGCTTGATCGCCACGGGTCCGACCGTACCGGTGACGCTGCCCTGCGCCGGACCAAGACGCTGAGGCGCCGGCTGTACGCCTGAACTATAGCGTCCATAGGGTGCGCGGAGCCGCGACGCGTCCGGCGCGTTGTCTTGCGACGTTGCTTGCGGCGGCGATCCGATGTCGTCCTCGTCCGGGGAGACACCGGGAGCATTCAACGAGATCGGGGCGTTACTACCGGGAACGCCGTAGCCAACCTGCGGCCTGGGCGCCGCCGAGGGGTAGGATTCCGGATAGGAACTCGCGCGCCCGGCTGGCTGCACCGGCCAGCGTGGCTGATTACCGGCGCCACCGACACTGCCGGGCGGCCGCAATTCATCGGCAAAACCGATGCTTTCGCTGGATTCGCCGAGCGCCGCGACCTTGAGCGGAAATTCAGCGCCACAGACCCCCGGCCCGGAAATCGGGCTGATCCGGACCAGATCGGCGCCCTCTTTCACGGCACCGGATTTCAGACATGCGACTTCTGCCTCGGCACGCCAGGGTTCGCGTTCCTCGGTCTGAAACAGACCGCGACCACAACCTGCAAGCGATACAAGGACGACGGAGCCGACGAGATACAAACGAATTCCGCGCGTCATCCGCGCAAGTTCGGCTAAATGTTTTAATGACTCTTCAACGCGTTGGAATCATTTTTGATTAACCATGTTGCTCCGCAACAAGATGAGGTTTTGGCAGAGCTCGTGCAGCGTCACGGAACGGTTTAGTCAGGACCTGCGTTGGACCGGCTGCGACCGAGCAACAGGGAGAGTTCCCATGAACTTCACCGGTCACCTGAGCGTCGTCACCGCATATGCAGCATTAGCGTTTGTCAGCGCCATTGTACTGGGCGCTCTGTAGGGCGCCCGTCAGCCAGATCACGAGCTTGAGGCGCGCGCTTCGCTTGAAGCGGGCGCCTCTTGGTTTTGGCAGCCAAATGGCGGATTGACTCTGTTCGGTACGCGAGGCCCTGATAGAATTGGGTGAAGCGCGTCAGAAGGGCGCGGGCAACGACATCAGGAAACATCCATGCGCAAAATATTCGCCGCCGCGGTTGTCGCGATCATCTCCGTCGCAGCGCTGGCCGCACCCGTTCGCGCGCAGACCCCGATCAAGATCATGGTGGGCGGCATCGACAAGCAGATCTATCTGCCGGCCAAGCTCGCAGCCCAGCTCGGATTTTTCAAGGAACAGGGGCTGGACGTCGAGCTGTTCAACTCGACATCCGGCTCGCAGGCCGCGACCGCGCTGCTGGCGCGTGAAGTGCAAGGCGTCGTCGGCTTCTACGACCACACCATCGATCTGCAGTCGAAGGGAAAGTTCATCACCTCGGTGGTGCAGTTCGCCGTGGCTCCCGGCGAAGTGGTGCTGGTCAAGGCCGCCGACGCCGAGAAACTGAAAGATCCCGCCAATTGGAAGGGCCAGGCGCTTGGCGTCACCGGGCTGGGCTCGGCGACCGACTTTCTGACCCGCGCGCTGGCCGCCAAGGCCGGGTTGAAGGTGCAGGATTATTCGCTGGTACCGGTCGGCGCCGGCGACACCTTTCTGGCCTCGCTGCAACAGGGCAAGATCGTGTCCGGCATAACCACCGAGCCGACGGTCGCCCGCGCGATCAAGAACGGCAGTGCCAAGGTCGGGATCGACCTGCGAACCCCGGAATCCACCCGTGCCGCGCTCGGCGGCGACTATCCCGCCGCCTGCCTGTACATGGACCGCGCCTGGATGGAAGCCAACAAGGACACCGCGCAGAAAGTGGTCAATGTGATGGTCAAGACGCTGAAATGGATGAACTCGCATTCGCCGGAAGAGATCGCAGCCGCGATGCCGAAGGATTACTATGCCGGCGAGCTTGACCTCTACATTCAGGGATTGCGCGAAGGCCGCGCGCAATATTCCCCCGATGGCATGATGCCCGCCGGCGCGCCAGAATCCGTGCTGAAGGTGCTGACCAGCTTCTCGCCCAACCTGCAGGGCAAGACCATCGACCTCGCCAAGACCTACACCACGGACTTTGTGGTGAAGGCGAACGCGACGCATTGAGGCTTACGAAGGACTCACATTCGTCATTGCGAGGAGCCCTTGCGACGAAGCAATCCAGTCTTCGCTTGCGGCTTTCTGGATTGTCGCGTCGCTTCGCTGAAGGGAAAGCCTATTGGCTTTCCCTGACCTCGCAATGACGGCCGAGGGTATCTCGCGCTCACTCAATGGCTTGAGAGAAATCCGTGCTTGAACTGATCGTCATCTCCACTCTGAACGGCGTGCTGTTTGGCATGCTGCTGTTCCTGATGGCCAGCGGGCTGACCGTGATCTTCAGCATGCTCGGCGTGCTGAACTTCGCACATGCCAGCTTCTACATGCTGGGCGCATTCTTCGGCTTCCAGATCAGCCGCTGGTTCGGCTTCTGGCCGGCGCTGCTGATCGCCCCCCTGCTGGCCGGCGTGATCGGCGCCGGCGTCGAACGCTTCGGGCTGCGCCGCGTTCACAAGAACGGCCATGTCGCCGAACTGCTGTTCACGTTCGGCCTGGCTTTCGCCATCGAAGAGATCGTGCAGATCATATGGGGCAAGAGCCCGGTCGATTTCCGCGTCCCGACGCTGCTGGATTTTCCGGCGTTCACGATCTTCTCCACCAACTATCCCGCCTTCAAGATGTTCATGCTGGCCGTGTCGATCGTGATCTTCGTCGGCCTCTTGGTGGCGCTGAAGAAAACCCGGATCGGGCTGATCGTGCAGGCGGCGTTGACGCATCCGCACATGGTCGGTCACCTCGGCCACAATGTCGGGCGCATCTTCATGCTGGTGTTCGGCGTCGGCACCGCGCTCGCCGCCGTGGCCGGCGTGATCGCCGGCCCTGCGCTGGTGACGCAGTCGAACATGGCAGGCTTGCTCGGGCCGATCCTGTTCGTCGTGGTCGTCGTCGGCGGGCTCGGCTCGCTGCCCGGCGCCTTTGCGGCGTCGCTGCTGATCGGGCTGGTGCAGACCTTCGCCGTCTCCATGAACGGTTCGCTGGCCGGCGCCTTCGGGCCGCTGAGCCCGGATTATGCCGCCACCTGGCTGTCGGACATCTGGAGCGTCACCATCGCCCAGATCGCGCCGATCATGCCCTATCTGCTGCTGGTGCTGATCCTGAT
>JACMOT010000517.1 GCA_014377915.1 Tardiphaga sp. | reverse complement strand
GTCACGGCGTTCTCCTCGTTGATTATCGCATCCAGTCTTTGCCGGATGTCGTTGCAGCGGTTGGGATATAGCCCGCTTTCTACCGGCGTCACAACGCGGACGGGCGCCTCCCCTTCGGAAGACGGCCGTGCAGGCTGCGGCAGATGCGATCAGTCGAGGCGCGGCGGCCGGTCATCCGGCGCAGCGCCGGCCGCGGGAGCCGGATAGGCCGGGTGCGGACTCGGGCCGGCGGCGGGATCGGCAGCTGTTTGCGCGGCCAGCGCCCGCTCCTGCTCGCGGTACGACTTCCAGCCGAACGGCAGGCTCGCCAGATAGAGCAGCGAAACCACCGACAGGATGTGCCACGGGTAGCCGATCAGCAGCGCGATGAAGAGCACCACCCCCACGAACACCGGCAGCACCAGTTCGCGCGGCACCCGCATGTTCATCGATTTGCCGGAGAACACCGGCAGCCGCGACACCATCAGGAAGCCGATCAGCAGGGTGTACAGCGCGGTCAGCACCGCCGGCGGCATCGGCACGTCGAGGAATGACAGATAGATCGGCAGCAGCACGGTAATGGCGCCGAGCGGCGCCGGCATGCCGGTGAAGAAATTGGCGGCAAAAACCGGCTTGTCGGGATCATCCATGGTGGCGTTGAAGCGCGCCAGCCGCAGGCTGCCGCCGATCGCGAAGATCATCGCGGCGATCCAGCCGACATTATTGAGATCGTGCAGCTGCCAGAAATACAGGATCAGGCCCGGCGCGACGCCGAAATTGACGAAATCAGCGAGACTGTCGAGTTCTGCCCCGAATTTCGACTGCCCTTTGATCATGCGGGCAACGCGGCCATCGACACCGTCGAGCACCGCGGCGAACACGATGAACCCGACCGCCAGTTCCATCCGCCCCTCGGTCGAGAGCCGGATCGCGGTCAAGCCGGCGCAAATCGCCAGCAACGTGATCATGTTAGGGACCAGCATCCGGATCGGAATGGTCCGGAAACGGCGCGGGCGCTCGGGCGAGGCGGGATCGGGGGGCATTTGCATATCTCTCTTTAGCAAACCCTACCCGGTTCCGCCAATACGGCGGAAACCGACCGATTCCGGCGCATCAGGGGTTTAGTCGACCCGGTAGGTGCGGCCGCCATCACCCTGCTTGAAATCGGCGAGCACCGTCTCGCCGGCGATCGCGGTCTGGCCTTCCGACACCAGCGCCTTGCTGCCTTCCGGCAGGTAGACATCGAGCCGCGAGCCGAACCGGATCAGGCCGAAGCGCTCGCCGGCGCCCAGCACCTGGCCCTCGCGCACGAAGGACACGATCCGCCGCGCGATCAGGCCGGCGATCTGCACGACGCCGATGCGCCCGCCGGGGATCGAGATCACCAGCGAGTTGCGCTCATTGTCCTCGGAAGCCTTGTCGAGTTCGGCATTGATGAACTTGCCGGGACGGTAGGCGATGCGCTCGATGCGGCCAGCTACCGGGCTGCGGTTCACATGGCAGTTGAACACGCTCATGAAGATCGAGATGCGCAATAGCGGCACGTCGCCGAGGCCGAGTTCGGCCGGCGGCAGCACCATCGAGATCAGCGACACCCGGCCAACGGCTGGCGCCACCACGAGGCCCTCGCGAACCGGCGTCACCCGGACCGGGTCGCGAAAGAACAGCGCGCACCACACCGTCAAAACGGTGCCTATCCATCCCAGCGGGGTCCAGATCCAGAACAGGATCAGGGTGGCCACGGCAAAGGCGCCGATGAACGGGTAGCCCTCCTTGTGGATGGGCGGGATCTGCGCAGTGATCGAATTGGCGATGGACATGTAAACTTCGCTCTATTCTTCTTTCCCCTCTCCCCGTCGGGGAGAGGGTGGCGCGCCGCCAGGCGCGCCGGGAGAGGGGCCGGCCACGACCACGGCAGCCAGAATAATCTCCAGCACCGCGTCCGTCTCGTTCACGACTTCATTATTCCAGAACCGCAGGATGCGAAACCCTCGATCTTCTAGCCATTTCGTTCGCTCAACGTCGGAATCGCTTTCCGCGTGCTGCCCGCCATCGACTTCGACCAGCCACTTCCGCTCCATGCGGGCGAAATCGGCCACGTACTGTCCGATCGGGATCTGCCGCTTGAACTTGATGCCTTGCAGGCGATGGGCGCGCAGTCGATACCAGAGCCGCCGCTCGGCGTCTGTCATGTTGGCGCGCAAGGATTTGGCGAACTCCCGTGCCATCCCCCCTCTCCCGTCCGCGCTGCGCGCGGCCACCCTCTCCCCCAGGCGCAGCTTCGCTGCACTCGGGGGCGAGGGGAAGAAAAAATTACTCCGCCGCGTCCGGCGTCAACAAGGCCGGCGGCACCCGGTTCGGCGCACTCGCCTCATCCGCGATCAAGGCCAGTCGCTCGCGCGCCTCCTGGGCCTCGCGCTGCCGGTTCCACATGCTCGCATAGAGGCCGCTGGCGGCCAGCAATTGGCTGTGGGTGCCGCGCTCGGCAATGCGGCCCTGGTCGAGCACGATGATCTCATCGGCGCCGACGATGGTCGACAGCCGGTGCGCGATCACCAGCGAGGTGCGGTTGCGCGACACCTTCTCCAGAGCGTCCTGGATTTCCTGCTCGGTATGGCTGTCGAGCGCCGAGGTGGCCTCGTCGAGCAGCAGGATCGGCGGCGCCTTCAAAACGGTCCGGGCGATCGCCACGCGCTGCTTCTCGCCGCCCGACAACTTCAGCCCGCGCTCGCCGACCTCGGTATCGTAGCCCTTCGGCGAAATCCGGATGAAGCCATCGATCTGCGCCAGCCGGGCCGCCTCCTCCACCTCCGCGTCGGTGGCGTCCCAGCGGCCGTAGCGGATGTTGTAGCGGATGGTGTCGTTGAACAGGACAGTGTCCTGCGGCACCATGCCGATCGAGGCGCGCAGCGAAGACTGGGTGACATTGCGGATGTTCTGGCCATCGATCAAGATCGTGCCGCCGGAGACGTCGTAGAGCCGGAACAGCAGCCGCGAGATCGTCGACTTGCCGGCACCGGACGGCCCGACAATGGCCACCGTCTTGCCCGCCGGCACCTCGAAGCTGAGACCCTTCAGGATCGGTCGCTCGGCATCGTAGGAGAACCGCACATCGTCGAACCGCACATGGCCGGACGTGACCAGCAGCGGCTGTGCGCCGGGCAGATCCTTGACTTCGGGATTGCGCTGCAGCACGCCGAACATCTTCTCGATGTCGATGACCGCCTGCTTGATCTCGCGATACACCATGCCCATGAAATTCAGCGGCTGGTACAGCTGGATCATCATGGCATTGATCATCACGAAATCGCCGACCGTGTTGCGGCCGCTGCGCACCCCGATGGCGCACATCAGCATCGTCGCGGTAAGGCCGCAGGTGAAGATGATCGCCTGTCCGGTATTGAGCAGTGCCAGCGACGTATAGGTCTTCACACTGGCTTTTTCGTAGCGCGCCATCGAGAGATCGTAACGCTCGGCCTCGCGCTCCTCAGCGCTGAAATATTTGACGGTCTCGTAATTCAGCAGCGAGTCGATCGCCTTGGTGTTGGCGTCGGTATCCGACTCATTCATCTTGCGACGAATCTCGATCCGCCACTCGGTCGCGATGTAGGTGTAGTACATGTAGACCACGACGGTCACCGCGGTGACCAGCACGTAGCGCCAGTCGAACTGCCACAGCAGCACGCCCATCAGCAGCGTGACCTCGACCACGGTCGGCACCAGCTGCAGGATCACCATGCGGACGATGACCTCGATGCCGAGCCGGCCGCGCTCCAGCACCCGCGTCAGCCCGCCGGTCTTGCGTTCGAGATGGAAGCGCAGCGACAGTTCATGCATGTGCACGAAGGTCAGGTAGGCCAGCTTGCGCACCGCATGCATTGCCACCTTGGCGAAGATGCCGTCACGCCATTGCGTCAGCACGGCCATCAGCACGCGGATCAGGCCGTAGCTGACGGTCATGATGACGGGCGAGGCAATCAGCCACAACGTCCAGTTCGACGACGCCACCGGGGCGGTATCGGCGCCGGTCAGCGCGTCGATCGCCCATTTGAAGGTGAACGGGACTGTCAGCGTCGCCAGTTTGGCGACCAGCAGCAGCAGCATCGACCACAACACGCGCATCTTGAGGTCGTGGCGATCACCGGGCCAGATGTAGGGCCACAAATGAACCAGCGTCGCCAGCAAGGTGCCGCGTTCGACGGTATTTTCAGGAATGGGAGCAGCCGCCGCGTTCAGGGAGGTGTCGGGTTCAGCCATCAAGGGTGCCTGGAACGAGCGAGGCGACCGCGCGCGGTCGCATGGGATTCGGGGTCGGTCTCATATCTGATGCATATAGGTTGTTTGGCAGATCGCCGCACCCACGCAGCAGCATTCTTTTGCCTTTAGCGACCGGTTTGCCGCGGGAAATTTCCGCCTTCCGATCAACGGCATCTTGACGCTGTGATCCCGCACTGCCACATAAATTGGATGAGCATTATCAAAACCGTCTGTGTCTATTGCGGCTCCGGCCCCGGCACCAATCCCCGTTTCGTCGAATCGGCCATTGAGCTCGGCAAGTCACTCGCCGAAAATGGGGTCGGTCTGGTCTATGGTGGCGGTTCGATCGGCCTGATGGGCGCCGTGGCGCAATCGGTGCTCGACCATGGCGGCCGGGTCACCGGCATCATCCCGGACTTCCTGACCAAGCGCGAAAATGCACTGACCGGGGCGCAGGAACTGATCGTCACCCACGACATGCACGAGCGCAAACGGCTGATGTTCGAGCGCTCGGACGCCTTCGTCGCTTTGCCCGGCGGCATCGGCACGCTGGAGGAGTTGGTCGAACAATTGACCTGGCAGCAGCTCGGCCGCCACAGCAAGCCGATCCTGCTCGCCAATATCGAGAATTTCTGGGAGCCGCTGCTCGAGCTGCTCGACCATATGCGCGGCACGGCCTTCATCCGGCCCACATTGCCGCTGGAAGTATTGAAGGCCGAGCGCGTCGAGGACATCCTGCCCCGGCTCCGCAGCGCTGCCGCCAAGGCATCGGACGATGCCCTGAAGCTGGCGCCCGAGGTTGCCAGCCGGCTGTAATTGCCCTACCGGAGCGCGGACGGTGGTAACCAGCCGCGAGCCTGGAATTTCGGACTTTTCTGGTCAGCGATCTCGTCCGTGCCGCGACATCCTACCTATACAGGGGCGTTCGTTTTCACCAGCTTGTAGATGATGGAATCCATCAGCGCCTGGAACGAGGCGTCGATAATATTCGGCGAAACGCCGACCGTCGTCCAGCGTTCGCCCTGCTCGTCCTCGCTCTCGATCAGCACCCGCGTCACCGCCTCGGTGCCGCCGTTAAGAATGCGGACGCGGTAGTCGACCAGCCGCAGGCCGGCGATATATTTCTGGTATTTGCCGAGGTCTTTTCGCAGCGCGACGTCGAGCGCATTGACCGGGCCGTTGCCTTCGGCGGCCGAAATCAGCGTCGCGCCTGCGACATTGACCTTGACCACCGCCATCGCCACCACGACGCGCTGGCCATTGGAATTATATCGCTGCTCGGTGTTGGCGTCGAACTGCTCGACGCGAAAATATTCCGGCACCTTGCCGAGCGTCCGCCGCGCCAGCAGGTCGAACGACGCGTTCGCCGATTCATAGGCATAGCCGGCGGCCTCGCGTTCCTTCATTTCCTCGACCAGCCGCGCCAGCTTCGGATCGGCCTTGTCGAAAGCGATGCCGGCACGTTGCAATTCGGCGATCACGTTGGAGCGTCCAGCCTGGTCGGATACCAGCACCTTGCGGTGGTTGCCGACCGCCTCGGGGGCCACGTGTTCGTAAGTACGCGGGTCTTTCAACACCGCCGAGGCATGGATGCCGGTCTTGGTAACGAAGGCGCTCTCGCCAACATAGGCGGCATGACGATCAGGTGCGCGATTGAGCATGTCGTCGAGCGTGCGTGAAACCCGCTTCAAGGTCGCCATTTTTTCCGGCGTGACCGATATGTCGAAGGCGTCGGCGAATTCCGGCTTCAACCGCAGCGTCGGGATCAGCGAGCACAGATTGGCATTGCCGCAGCGCTCGCCGAGACCGTTCAGGGTGCCCTGGATCTGGCGTACGCCGGCGCGCACCGCCGCCAGCGAATTGGCCACCGCCTGCTCGGTATCATTATGGGCATGAATGCCGAGATGGCTGCCGGGGATATGCCGGGTCACCGCGCCAACAATGCTTGAAATCTCGTGCGGCATGGTCCCGCCATTGGTATCGCACAACACTACCCAGCGCGCTCCAGCCTCATAGGCGGCTTGGGCGCAGGCGAGCGCAAAGGCCGGATCCTCCTTGTAACCGTCGAAGAAATGCTCGCAATCCAGCAGCACCTCGCGCCCCGCGGCTTTCGCGGCGCCGACGCTGTCGCGGATCGAGGCGAGGTTCTCGTCATTGGTGGTCTCCAGGGCGACACGGACCTGATAGGCTGAAGCCTTGGCTACGAAGCAGATCGCGTCCGCGCTGGCGTCCAGCAGCATCACCAGCCCGGGGTCGTTCGCCGCCGAACGGCCAGGCCGCCGCGTCATGCCAAAGGCGGTGAAGGTCGCGTTGGCCAGCTTCGGCCTGTGCGCGAAGAACTCGGTGTCGGTCGGATTGGCGCCGGGATAGCCGCCCTCGATATAGTCGATGCCAAGATCATCCAGCATCGCGGCGATCAGACGCTTGTCGTGCAGCGTGAAGTCGACGCCGTTGGTCTGCGCCCCGTCGCGCAGCGTGGTGTCGAACAGATACAGCCGCTCGCGGGTCACGACGGCGCGACGGTGGGCGCGGCCACGCCGAGCGTCTTTTTCATGGTGGTATTGGCAAGCCATTCACCGTTGACGGTGACGGTGTTGCGCTGGGTCGCGATGTAGCCGCGCTTCTCGAAGAACTCCTGCGCGTTGTCGCTGACATCCGCCGTGAGACTCGCGGCGCCGCGGGCAGCCGCCAGCTTCTCCAGCGCGTCGCATAGCAGGGCGGCGGCGCCGCGCAACACGGCGCTCGGATGCACGTAGAGCAGATCGATGTGATCGATGCCCTTCAGCGAGGCAAAGCCGACCGGCGAATTCTGCAGGCTGGCGATCAGCGTCAGCTGCCCGGCGAGGCGCTTGCCGAACGCGGCCTCGTCGTCAACGGCACTGGCCCACGCCGCCTGCTGTTCCTCACTATAATCATCGCCGGTCAGCTGCATGATGCTGGCGGTAAAGATCGCCGCCAGCATCGGGGTATCGGTCGGCAGGAACGGCCGAAGCGTGGTTTGTGGCATCGTCTGTCCCATGGCGCTTACCAGTATCCGACGAGTTTCAACGCCAGCGCGATGGCGCCGGCGATCAGCAGCCATTTGACCAGGATGTAATAGCGCCAGTGCCGCGGAAACGGCGTCTCGGGCCGGCTCATCGCGCGATCTCCCAGCTGGTGCCTTCCTTGGAATCCTTGATCGTCACGCCCATCGCGGCAAGCTGATCGCGGATCCGGTCGGATTCCTTGAAGTCCTTGTTGGCGCGCGCGGCGGTTCGATCGGCGATCAAGCTGTCGATCTTGGCCGCATCGACGCCGCCGCCCTGCTGCTTGCGCGCGGCCCACTCGGCGGCGCTCTCCGACAGGAAGCCAAGCATGCGTAACGAAGCGGCAAACTTGCCGCGGTCCTTCTCGTCGCCGGCCGCGGCGCTGTTGCGTAGCAGATGCAGCGCCGCGATCATCTGCGGCGTGTTGAGATCGTCGGACAGCGCGTCGATCACCTTGTTGGCGGGATGACCGCCCTTGGAATCGGCGGCGACCCAATACCAGTCGTCCAGCGTCCTGGCGCTTTCCTCGAGGCCCTTCACGGTCCAGTCGATCGGCGAGCGATAATGCGTCTTCAGCATGTTGAGACGCAGCACCTCGCCGGGCCAGTCGTTCAGCAATTCGCGGATGGTGACGAAATTGCCGGTCGATTTCGACATTTTCTCACCCTCGACCTGCAGAAACCCGTTGTGCATCCAGGTGTTCGCCATCGCCTGCGTACCGTGCGCGCAGCGTGACTGCGCGATTTCATTTTCATGGTGCGGGAAGATCAG
Source organism: Tardiphaga sp. (assembly GCA_014377915.1). Next base: position 7,943 of record JACMOT010000517.1, on the reverse strand, counting down.
ATCGAGCCCGCCGCCATGGATATCAAAGGTCTGGCCGAGATACGCCTCCGCCATCGCCGAGCATTCGATGTGCCAGCCCGGACGGCCCCTGCCCCACGGGCTTTCCCAGCCCGGCTCTTCGGCGGATGACTGCTTCCACAGCACGAAATCGGTCGGGTGCTTCTTGTGGGCGTCGACGGCGACGCGGGCGCCCGCCTGCTGCTCATCGAGCTTGCGACCGGACAGCGCGCCGTATTCCGGCATCGATTCGGTATCGAACAGCACTTCGCCCGCGGCCTCATAGGCATGGCCGCGCGCGATCAATTGCTGGATCAGCGTCACCATGTCGGTCTTGCCGTCCGCGCGCGGCAGCACGAAGTCGGTGGCGCGCGGCTGGAAGGTCGGCGGCAGGCAGCCGAGCGCTTCAACATCGGTCTGGAACTGGTCGGCGGTCTTCTCGGTGACGGCGCGGATGGCGTCGTTCAGCGGCAGGCCCGGAAAATCGCGGGCCGCGCGGTCGTTGATCTTGTCATCTACGTCGGTGATGTTACGGACATAGGTGACCTGGTCCGGACCATAAATGTAACGCAGCATCCGGAACAGCAGATCGAATACGATCACCGGGCGCGCATTGCCGATATGGGCGAAGTCATAGACCGTCGGCCCGCAGACGTAGAGCCGCACATTGTCGGCATCGATTGGCGCGAAGATGCGCTTCTCGCGGGTCAAGGTATCGTAGAGTCGCAAATCCATGGAAGTCCCGTCCCCTTGCGGCCGGGCGTCCAATGATCTCGATTGAGAAAAGACGGCCTCAGCCAGCGAATCGCTAGCTCGTAATCTCGCGGCAAATGCCACATATGGCGAGAAATCCGTTCATGGGGGCACCATGCGGCAGCCAAGGGTTGCGCGTCAAGACGCTGGAATGCCCAGGCGACGGCCGATTTCAGCCCTAATCTCCCGGTACCTCCCCGCAAGGTTAACAATTTTTAATCTTTTCGGCTTATTTGTGAGGGTGCGCCCCCCTCATTCATTAGGTGAGTTATGATCCGTCTTGCTGTTTTTCTGAGCTCTGCTTTTATTTTCACCGCTTCGCCTGCTCTCGCTGATTCGCGGGTGTTCATCATCGCCAACCAGTCGGACGGCTATGGCATTGACCAGTGCCTCGCCAAGGGCGAGCAGTGCGGCGCTCATGCGGCCGCATCTTACTGCAAGTCCCGCGAATTCGCGCAGGCCACGGCCTTTCGCCGCGTCGATCCCGATGAAGTGACCGGATCCGTGCCGAAGACCGCGGGCGCCAACTGTTCCCACGGCAGTTGCGAAGAGTTCGTCGCCATCACCTGCCAGCGCTAGAAGTCGTTGCGGCGGAGGCGAAACGTCGCGTCCGCCGTCACAGTACAGCCCCGGAAACGACGTGACCCTGCCGTCAGAAGCAGCTAAGTGAAAGCCGCGTTAGCCGCCGCAATTTGATCGCGCGAGTTTGGCAACGTCGGCAGCGGTCCGCAAAGCCAGCGAACCTCGCCTGCTCCTTTGACTCGTTATTGGCCGGATATGTCTGACACTGTGATCGCTTCCCTCTCCCGCTTGGCTTTCGTCTGTGCCGCGCTGATCGGCACGGCTTCATGGGCTGTTGATGCGACCGCGCAGGGCTATCCGCCCGGCCAGCCGCCACAGCAGCAGGGCGTGGCGGGGCCGTCAGGCAATCCGATGTGCCAGCGGCTGGAAGGCCAGCTCGCGACCATCGACCGTGGCGCCGGCGGCGATCCCGCGCGCGCCGAGCAACTGCGCCGTTATGAGGATGCCGCCTCCAAGCAGCAGGGCGAACTCGATCGCGTGACCTCGCAGGCGAAGCGGATGGGCTGCGATTCCTCCGGCTTCTTCTCGATGTTCAACGGCCAGTCGGCGCAATGCGGTCCGGTCAACAATCAGATTCAGCAGATGCGCGGCAATCTCGACCAGATCACCAGCAACCTCGAGCGGTTGCGGGTTGGCACTCCCGGCAGTTCGGACCGTGACAGCCAGCGACGTTCGGTGTTGCTGGCGCTCGCGCAGAACAATTGCGGCCCGCAATACGCAGCCGCGGCCCGCAGTGCCGCACCCGCCCCCGGCCCCGGCAATTTCCTGAACAATTTGTTCGGCAACAATGAACCGAGCCCTGGCGCCCCGCCGATGGACGCGGTGGTGCTGCCGCCGTCGGGGACCTACCGCACGGTCTGCGTTCGTACCTGCGACGGCTTCTATTTTCCGATCTCCTTCGCCACGGTGCAGAGCCGCTTTGCCGACGACGAGCGCACCTGCAAGAGCCTGTGCCCCGCCACCGATGCGAGCCTGTTCAGCTATCGCAATCCCGGCGAGGACATCAACGCGGCCGTCTCGGTGTCGGGCCAGCCCTATTCGTCGTCGCCGAACGCGTTCAAGTACCGCACCGAATTCAATCCATCCTGCGCCTGCAAGGCGCAGGGCCAGACATGGTCGGACGCGCTGAAGAATATCGACGACAAATCCGCCGCGGAAAACGGCGACATCATCGTCACCGAGGAGCGCGCCAGGAAAATGTCGCTGCCACCCGCCAAGGGCGCGCCGGTGGCGCAAAAGCGCGGTGCCGCCGACGCCCCCGCGACAACCACGTCGGCGCCCGACGCGGCATCGGCCGCGTCTGCCGATCCCAGCAAGCCGATCCGGTCGGTCGGACCGACGTTCCTGCCGAAGACGCAGTAGCGCGGCGCAGCGCGCTGACGGCAAGGCGACATTTCCGCCGCGATTGACCTGAGACCCGCAGGGCTGCCACGACGTGCTGCCATGGGATCACGATGTCACCAGAACCTACGGCGACTTGCGCGCGGCGTGCGAAGCGAGCGGCGTGACGCTCGCCCCCCTCGACCTGATGATCGCGGCCCATGCGGCGGCCATCGACGCAACCCTCGTGACGCGCGATAAAGCTTTCGCCCGCGTTCCTCACGCGCTGAGGGTCGCGGACTGGACGGAGTAGAGGTTCGGCGTTTCGCGATGCCTAATGCACATCGTGAGACGACTGCAACAGGCCGTTCCCTACCCCTCGAACGCTTCGGCCGAACCGCGGCTGGCGCGTGTGAGCAGCGAGTCGTCAGGCTGCGGCAACGCCGTCGCCAGATCGCGAAACTTGTTGGTGATGGGGTAGCGGCGATCCCTGCCGAAATTCTTCCGCGTCACCTTCACGCCGGGCGCGGCCTGACGGCGCTTGTACTCGGCGATGTTCAGCAGCCGGTCGATCCGCAGCACCACCTCCTTCTCAAAGCCCTCGGCGACGATCGAGGACAACGCCTCCTCGCGCTCGACCAGGCGCTCGAGAATCGCATCGAGAATCTCATAGGGCGGTAGCGAGTCCTGGTCGGTCTGGTTCTCGCGCAGCTCCGCCGTCGGCGGTCGTACGATGATATTGACCGGGATCACCTCGCCGTCGGGACCAAGCGCGCCGTCCGGCTTCCAACCATTGCGCAACCTGCACAGCCGGAACACCTCGGTCTTGTAGATATCCTTGATCGGATTGAAGCCGCCATTCATGTCGCCATACAGCGTGGCGTAGCCGACCGACATTTCCGACTTGTTGCCGGTGGTGACGACCATCGCGCCGGTCTTGTTGGAGATCGCCATCAGCAGCGTACCGCGGGTACGCGCCTGCAAATTCTCCTCGGTGATGTCGCGCGGCAGGCCTGCGAAGGTGCCGGACAGGATCGCCTCGAAGCCGTTGACGGCCTGCGCGATCGGCAGCACCTCGTAGCGAATGCCAAGCCTGTCCGCCAGTTGCGCGGCATCGTCGAGCGACACCTGGGCTGTAAAGCGGAACGGCAGCATCACGCCACGCACGCGATCGGCGCCCAGCGCATCGACCGCAAGCGCCGCGCACAAAGCCGAATCGATGCCGCCGGAGACGCCCATCAGCACGCCGGGGAAACCGTTCTTCTGCACATAGTCGCGCAGCCCCAACACGCAGGCGGCGTAGTCGCCTTCGTCGCCCTCGAGCAGCGGAGCGATCGGCCCGTCGCAGCGCCAGCCATTGTCGCCTTTGACAAAGGTCAGCGTCGTGATGTTTTCGGCGAAGCCCGGCAGTTGCGCGCCAAGCGTGCGATCCGCGTTGAGCACAAAGGAAGCGCCGTCGAACACCAGTTCGTCCTGGCCGCCGACCTGGTTGAGATAGACCAGCGGCAGGTTGCTCTCCATGACGCGAGCGACCTGCACCGACAGCCGCAAATCGTTCTTGTTGCGCGCATAGGGCGAGCCGTTCGGCACGATCAGGATTTCGGCGCCGGTCTCGGCGAGGGTTTCGACCACGTTCTCGTAATCCTCGGATTCCTCCATCCAGGTGTCTTCACAGATCGGCACGCCGATCCGCAGGCCACGGATCGTCATCGGCCCCGACACCGGCCCGCGGGCGAATACGCGCTTCTCGTCGAACACGCCGTAATTCGGCAGGTTGACCTTGAAGCGGATCGCCGCGATGCGGCCGTCATCCAGCAGCGCACAGGCATTATAGAGCTTGCCGCCATCGACCCAGGGCGAACCGATCAGCATGGCCGGGCCGCCATCGGCGGTCTCGCGCGCCAATTCTTCGATCGCGGCGCGACAGGCCGCCTGGAAAGACGGCTTCAGCACCAGATCTTCCGGCGGATAGCCCGCAATGAACAGCTCAGGCAGGACCAGCAAGGCGGCGCCATCCGCCGCCGCCTGCGCACGGGCCGCGCGCGCCTTGGCGGCATTGCCGGCGATGTCGCCAACGGTTGGATTGAGCTGGGCCAGTGTCACGAGGAAGCGCGCGGATTCTGTCATGGAGTTATTAAAGCCCGGGGGCTCGCCTTTCGCAATTGCGCGAGTTTCGCAGCGGCGTGGTCTCGTCCGAAAACCGGGACGCCACTTTTCGGGATCACGCCTGGAACACACCTATGCGTTCGCCGAGCGCGAACAACCAGGTGAGGGCAGCAATTACCAATGCGACGCCAACGGCGGCCGATCCCATGTCCTTGACCGCACCGATCTGCGGATCATGGTCGGTGGTGATGCGGTCGGCGAGCTTTTCGATGGCGGTGTTGAGCAATTCGACCGTCAGCAGCAGCAGCACCACCGCCACGAGCTCAATGCGGCGGGCGGAGGTGGTCCCGATCAGGAAAGACAACGGCACGGCGAGGAGCAGCGCAAACAGCTCCTCGCGAATGGCCTGTTCGGAGCGGGTGGCGAAGGTCAGCCCGTTCCAGGTGTTGATCAAAGCCCGCCAAAGGCGCGTCAACTCAGAGGCCCGATGCGACCGGCATCGGCTCGACCTTGCCCACGCGCGACGTCTTCAGCAGCTCCGCGACCAGGAAAGCCATATCGATCGACTGTTCGGCGTTGAGGCGGGGATCGCAGACCGTATGGTAGCGGTCATTGAGGTCCTCGTCGCTGATGGCGCGCGCGCCGCCGGTGCATTCGGTGACGTTCTGCCCGGTCATCTCCAGATGCACGCCGCCTGGATGGGTGCCTTCGGCCGCGTGGACAGCGAAGAAGGATTTCACCTCGGACAGGATGCGATCGAACGGTCGGGTCTTGTAGCCCGAATTCGAGGTGATGGTGTTGCCGTGCATCGGATCGCACGACCACACCACCGAGCGGCCTTCGCGCTGAACGGCGCGGATCAGCCCCGGCAGATGGTCGCCTACCTTGTCGGCACCGAAGCGATTGATCAGCGTCAGGCGGCCGGGCTCGTTGTCGGGATTGAGCACGTCGATCAGCTTGATCAACTCGTCAGGCTTCAGCGACGGGCCGCATTTCAGGCCGATCGGATTTTTGATGCCGCGGAAATACTCGACATGGGCGTGGTCGAGCTGGCGGGTGCGGTCGCCGATCCAGATCATGTGGCCGGAGGTCGCGTACCAGTCGCCGGTCATGGAATCAACACGGGTGAAAGCCTGCTCGTAACCGAGCAGCAGCGCTTCGTGACTGGTGTAGAAATCCGTCGAGCGCAGCTCGGGATGGCTTTCCAGATTGAGGCCGCAGGCGCGCATGAAGTTAAGCGCGTCGGAGATCCGGTCCGCCAATTCCTTGTAGCGCCGCGACTGCTGCGAATCCTTCAAAAAGCCCAGCATCCACTGGTGCACACTACCGAGATTGGCAAAACCGCCGGTGGCGAAGGCGCGCAGCAGGTTCAGCGTCGCCGCCGACTGCCGGTAGGCCATCAATTGACGCTGCGGATCGGGCACGCGGGATTCCGCCGTGAAGGCGATGTCATTGACAATATCGCCGCGATAGCTCGGCAGTTCGACGCCGTTCAGTTTCTCCATCGGCGAGGAGCGTGGTTTGGCGAACTGACCGGCAATGCGGCCGACCTTCACCACCGGCAGCGCGCCGGCATAGGTCAGCACCACCGACATCTGCAAGAACGCGCGGAAGAAATCGCGGATGTTATTGGCGCCGTGCTCGGCAAAGCTCTCGGCGCAATCGCCGCCCTGCAACAGGAAGGCCTCGCCGGCGGCGACGCGCGCCAGCGACTTCTTCAGGTTGCGGGCCTCGCCGGCAAACACCAGCGGCGGAAAGGTCGCGAGCTGCGCCTCGACATCGCCGAGGAGTTTCAGATCCGGATAGGCCGGCATCTGCTGTACAGGCTTGCCGCGCCAGCTATCGGGCGTCCACCGCTCGGACATCGTATCACTCCTGAAAACCGTGCCTTCAGGCAGGCGCGGTGCCGCGTTATACACAGGGTTGCAGCGGATCGCCAACCGCAATCAATATCCCTACATAAGTACTTGCAGCGAAAGCCAAATTCGCATTTGCTAGACCGTATTATGGCGCACACGATTACCCAAGTGGCGGACCCGGCGAAGGACGACGTTTTCGCCGACCACATCACATTTCCGGCCACCGACGGCTTTCTGCTGGGTGCGACCCTGTATCTGCCGCGCGGCGCCAGGAGTCACGCTGTGCTGATCAATTCCGCAACCGCGGTGCCACGCAAGATCTACCGGGGCTTTGCCAGCTATCTGGCCGGCCGCGGTTGCGCGGTGTTGACCTACGACTATCGCGGCACCGGTGACTCGCGGCCGAAATCGAAAGCGGGCAGCCCGCAACCGGCGTCGCTGATCGGGTTCAAGGCCTCGATGTCCGATTGGGCCGCGCTTGACGTGACCGCCGCGGTGGCCTGGATGCGCGAGCGCTACAAGTCGATGCCGCTCGGCTTTGTCGGCCATTCGTTCGGCGGCCAGGCGCTGGGCCTGATCCCGAACAATGCGGAGGTCGAACGCGCATTATTCGTCGCTGCCCAGGCCGGTAGCTGGTGCCTAATGACGGCACCGGAACGCTACCGGATTTACGCACTGCTGAAATATATCGGCGTGCCGCTGACGCATGCGCTGGGCTACGCGCCGGGCCGGGTCGGTCTTGGCCTCGATCTGCCCCGCGACGTGTTTCTGGAATGGTCGCGCTGGGTGTTGAGCGACCGCTATTTTTTCGACGACAGCCAGTTGCGCGCGCTGGCGAACTTTCCGCGCTATCGCGGCGCGTTGCGGGCGCTGGGTTTTTCCGACGATCCATGGGCCACGCCGGCGGCGATCCAATTGCTCTGCGCGGGCTTTACCTCGATACGGCCGGAGATCGACGTCATCACGCCGGCCGAAGCGGGCGCCCGGAAGCTCGGCCATTTCGGCTTCTTCCGGTCCGAACACCGCGACACGCTATGGCGCGGCGCGGCGGAATGGCTGCAGCGCGAACCGGATTGAAATTTCCCGCCTTCACCTCAGCAAGTCGTCCCGTGAAACCAGGGATCCACACACTCCGCTTGTTTGCCTCAAGCGACGGCGACAAAGGCGTTCTCGCTTTGAATTACGACAGCTAGCGTCTGATCCGTTAGGATGAAATACTCATGTCCCGGGCGCGGTGCGGCATTCTTATGCCGCTCCGCAGTGCCGGGACCCTACCAAGTGCAGAATTTCAAGGCGCTCCCGGGTCTGCGGTGCACCACGGCTCCT
>JACMOT010000516.1 GCA_014377915.1 Tardiphaga sp. | reverse complement strand
GCGATTAGCTATGCTGTATAGCCGTTATTGACATGTGCCAAAACAATCTGCATCCTTTGAGCCAATGATGCCGGGAAAACCCGGAAGCGCTTAGGGGAGTTACAATGATCAGATCACAGATCCGTGTTCGGTTGCTCAATGGCATCGCGTCGCTGGCGGCGATCACAGCCTGCTCGCTGGCGGTCCCTGTCGCTGCGCAATCGACGCAGCCATCGGACGGCGCCACCGCAGCAATAGCCGATACCGTTCAGGCCGACGACATTATCGTCACCGCCAGACGGCGTTCGGAAAATCTCCAGGATACCCCGGTTGCCATATCGGCCTTCAGTGGCCAGCTGCTGCAGGATCGCCAGATCCAGCAGACCCAGGATCTGGAACGCATCACGCCAAGCTTGCAGTTCAAGCCTGCAGGCCAGCTCTCGGGTAACAGCGCGTCGTCGGTCGTGTTCATCCGCGGCGTTGGTCAGGTCGATCCGACGGCGGCGGTCGATCCTGGTGTCGGCATATATCTCGATGAAGTCTATCTCGGGCGGGCCGTTGGCGGCGCGATCGATTTCGGCGATATTGACGGGGTCGAGGTGCTGCGCGGGCCGCAGGGGACGTTGTTCGGCCGCAACACGATCGGCGGCGCGATCCTGGTGCGCACCCGCCAGCCCGAACTGGGCGTGTTCTCGGGCAAGGCACGCTTCCGCACCGGTACCGACGATCTGTATGAGGGCTTTGGCGCGCTCAATATCCCGATCGCCGAGACGCTCGCCGCGCGCGTCTCGGGCGGGTTTCGCAAGCGCCGGGGCTATGTGATCCGCGCCGCCGACGGCCTCGATCTCGGCAACGACAATGGGTATACGCTCAACGCCGCGCTCAAATGGGCTCCCTCGAGCGATTTCGATCTGTTCCTGCGCGCCGATTATTCCAAGCGCGATGAAAATGGCGCGCCTTTCGTCTTCGCTGAAATCAACGAACAAGCGCCTGTCGCGGCAATCGCGAGCGTTGCTGCGGGCTGCCCCGGCGCGACGATTCCCTTCGCCCCGATCGCGCCCGGCAACCCACGGTTCGGCGCGCCGAATGTCCCGCAGATCAACGATATACGCTGCGCCAATGATCTTCAGGCCCGTGGCCCCTTCGTCAACGGGGGCACCGCCCCGGTGCTCAGCAGCTCTGAGGTTTGGGGCGTGGCGGGCACGGCCAAAATCCGTTTGACCGATCAGGCGTCGGTCAAATGGATCAGCGCCTATCGGCAGACCAGCTCGCGCGGCATCCGCGACGCGGACAATACGCCGCTGCTGCTGATCACCACCGATGTCGGCGGCAAGTCGCAGCAATTCAGCCAAGAAGTCCAGCTCCAGCTCGATTTCGATTGGATCAGCGGGATTTTCGGAGGCTATTACTTCAACGAGAAGACCCGCGAGCGCGCCACCGTACCGCTGGCGTTTCCGCCATCGCCACCGGTGATCAGCTCGCTGCTGGCAGGCGGGCCAGGCTCGCGCGATTTGCAGATTTCACAGCTGCAAACCGATTCGGTCGCGGTGTTCAGCGAAGTCTCCGTGAAACCGCTCGAGGGCCTCGAACTTACCGGGGGGCTTCGCTACACCTCCGATCGGAAATCCTATCAGGGTACGGTCTTCAACCTCTTCCCTGCGACCTTGCCCGATCCTGATCCGCTGCCGACCCTGGCCGTCCCGCAGGGCGGGCCGCTGTTTATCTTCCCTGGGCTCAATTCGCGCACTTTCGCGGCGCTGACGGGCTCTGGCAGCATCCAGTACCGCTGGAACAACGCGATCAGCACCTATGCTTCTTATGCGCGCAGCTTCAAATCGGGTGGTTTCAACACACGCTACAATGCCGCGCCGGCCGGCAACGTGCCGGTGCCTTTCAATGACGAAAAGGTCACCAGCTACGAAGTCGGCGTGAAGACGCAGTTCGGCCGGGTCCGGTTGAATCTGGCCGCGTATCAAGCCGAATATCAGGATATCCAGCTGATCTTCCGTCAGGGTGTGGTGCCGCTGTTGTTCAACGCCGGCGAAGCGCGGATCCGGGGCGTCGAGGCGGAGCTGAATTATCGCGCTCCGTGGGGGCTGACCTTCGATGCCAGCGCCAGTCTGCTCGACGACAAGATCAAGACCATTACGCCGGTACCGGGCGCTACCGCCACGGTCGCACCCGGCGACGATTTGCCGCTGACACCCAAGTTTCAGGCCAATTTCGGCATCTCCTATGCGATCAACTTTGCAAACGGGATGAAGCTGACCCCGCGCTTTGACGGCAGCTATACGTCCAAGGAAACCTTTATTACCGGGAGCATCCCGTCGATTGAGGAAGACGGCTATTTCGTCGGCAATTTTTCGGTGGCGCTTGGCCTGACCAAGGCGATCGATCTGACGGCGGGCGTCATCAACCTGTTCGACGAACGCTATCTTATCCAGGGAAATGCCTCGCTTGGCACGTTGGGCTATGCCGAGCGGATCTATGCCCGGCCGCGCAACTGGTTCGTGCAGGTATCGGCGAAATTCTAGGCGGAGATGGCATTGTCGGCGGCGCCCGGAGGATCAATATCCACGCTGCGCGCCGTCGATATATGACAGATCGACGGCGCGTTGACCGCACTACCATGACCACGCCGGGAGACAGATGATGGACGCCACGCTGATGATCGGCAATCGCGATGTCGCCGCGAGCGAAGGTGCAACCTATGATCGGATCGACCCGATCACGGGCGCCGTTGCGACGCGGGCGGCGGCCGCATCGGTGGCGGATGCCATTGCTGCGGTCGATAGCGCCGCCGCTGCGTTCCCGGCCTGGTCAGCGCTTGGCCCCAATGCCCGCCGGACGCTGCTGATGAAGGCGGCCGATGCGCTTCAGGCCCGCAGCGGCGAGATCTGCGCGGCGATGGCGGCGGAAACCGGCGCGACAATG
>JACMOT010000052.1 GCA_014377915.1 Tardiphaga sp. | reverse complement strand
TGTTTGACGAAGCCGTAGACCATGCTGAGGCCAAGGCCTGACCCCCTGTCGACGTCCTTGGTGGTGAAGAACGGCTCGAACACCTGGTCCAGAATGCTGGCGGGAATGCCATGGCCGGAATCGATTACGGTAATCGCCACATAATTTCCGGCAACAATTTCACTGTTCAGGCTGGCGTCGTCATCGTTGAACACGACATTGCCGGTTACGATCGTCAGCCTGCCACCATGGGGCATCGCATCGCGGGCATTGAGCGCGAGATTGAGAAGGGCGTTGGTGAGCTGGCTGGGGTCGATCAGCGCCGGCGGGATGTCGCCGGCCAGCGCCAGATCGAGCTCGACGTGCTCCCCGAGTGCCGGGCGCAGTAGACTGGCGGCGTCCGTTACCAGCAAATTGACGTCGATTTCGCGCGGCTGCAGCGGCTGTTTGCGCGCGAAGGCCAGCAGGCGCTGGGTCAGATGGGCGCCGCGTTCGGCGGCTTCGTCCATCATCCTGGCAATGGCCGCGAGATCGGGCTGGTCCGCGACCGCCTCGGCCAGGATTTCGATGGTCCCCGAGATGACGGTCAGGATATTATTCAGATCGTGGGCAACGCCGCCGGTGAGCTGGCCCACCGCTTCCATCTTCTGCGACTGACGAAGCTTCAGATCGGCGATGCTCTTGTCGCGCAGCATCCGGTCCTTCTCATCGACGAGAACCTTCATCTGTTCGACGCTGGCCCTCAGAGCTTCGACCAACGAGGCGGTCTCGACGACCTCGGCCAGAACATTGGCAAAGCCGGTGAGAAAATTGATGTCGTACTCGTCGTAATCGTGCTGCTGATTGCTGTCGATCTCAAGGACTCCATAGGGCTGCTGCCCGCTTCCCTTGATGAGGACGTCGATGGTCGAGACAATGCCATGCGCGGCGTAAAACGACGGCAGAAGGAAACCGGCTTCCTTCTGCAGATCGTCACAGATCGAGGGCTCGCCGGTAGCAAAAGCGCGGCCCTGCGGCGAACTGGCATCGGCCCGCGACGACACATGACCGATCACCCCGTCCTGCCAGCCATAGCCGGCCACGCTGATCAGATCATTGTGTTCGGCACGGTATCGGCAGACTTTGCTGAACGGGACATTGAGGCCGTCGGCGCAGACCCGCGCCGCTTCTGTCAGGATCTTCATCAGGTCCAGCTCGCGGAGCGCAAACGTCCCAAACCGGGCGATCGCCGCCTGCTGGCGAAGCACTTTCTGGAGCTTAGCGGGAGAGTCTGGCATCTACACCTTCAGGCGCGCGCAGGGTGGGCGAATTCCCAACCTCGGCATCAGGTTGCGAAGTGGCCGTCTTTGCGAGGTGGATGACGACATAGCGCGGGGCCCCCGAACGCTGGTGCGCGGCAAGCAAAGCCGACGCCGCCTCGAATCTTCCCGATCAGGCTGCGCCGCAAGCAAGACCAAGTCTGATCAATAGTGATCGCATGGGACAAAGACGCCAGGCTTCGCTCGGGCGTCGAATGCCGGGTCACCGCGCGGTTGGCATATCGCGCTCCGGTCTCGGCACCGCCAGTCCCTGCCCCCCAAGCAGCCCGGATGATGCTGATCCCAACAGGATGCCGACCTTCACCTCATGCACCAGCATGGCTGCGCCTGAAACCGCCCGATCGGCAAGAGTCCGGTGACATGGCGGGCGCCGGTCAGTCGGGCGGACGCAGCCCCGGCGACAACAACCACTCGTTCATGTGGGACGCAGTTTCAAACTGTCGCGCTTGCCGAAGCACGGCGTCGCGAGTGAGGCCCGTAGCAGTGTTGTGGCCTCGATGCGGCATTTTTCGGCCTGCCGCGGCCAGTTGCGATCGGATTTGTATTGGGCCGGCACGCTCCTGGGATGGTGGGATCGTTACCGGCTTTCGTTACCGGAATCGCCCGGGGGGCCCTATCCCTGGCGTCCGTTCGCGTACCAACCCGAATTGACGATCGCCGAGACTGTCGAACGGCAAGACTATCCGACCTCGAAGGCGGGCCAGCAGCCGTCATCCTGATGGCTGCCGGTGCCCTGCCGGCAATTGTCGTCCAGGATCTTGATGCCGACCTCTTTCCAGACGGCGTGCGGGCCATATAGCCTGATGGCATCGGCGGTCTGGATCTCGACGATGCGGTCGCAGCGCCGGCACGACACCCGCAGCAGATGGCGCGGAATCTCCGACAGCCGCCGTTGCTGGATCGGCACACCGGCCGGCGCCCGACCGCGCGGATCGCGCAGCACGGAATCCCCATACTCCTCCGGCAAGTCGGTGGGTTGGCCCGCCGGCGCGGCTGCTGCCCCGGGCCGGGCGGCCAAATCATCCATCTGTTTCGGGGTCGGCATACGCCAGCTGGCGGGTCTGTCTGTCATAATTCAAACTAGAACAAAAGTAGAACAAATGTCGAGTCCGCGAAAGTTGAAACTCGTTGGCATTTCAGCGCCACGATGCGGGACAGCCCAAAGATTTCGCTGAAACCGTTCGCGAAGCGCGCGGCCGGGCGCCGGGCAAGCTGAAAGGCTCAGCAAGGGCCAGCGCGGCTTCAATTTTGCTTTCAAATCCGTTCGACGTAACAGCGGCGGAGAAATGCCCGAAGGGCCCTCCACCGGCCTTGAGTCTTGCTTTGCAACTTTATGGGCTCGTGCCGGGATTACTTTTATTACGCGGGACCGGTGATGATCAATTCCCGCGCCGCGGCACGGTTCGAACGGTCAGACACCGTATAGGTCAGCCGCACCGGCCGCAGCGTAAAGCCCGCGAAGATCCGCCGGATCTGCGGGACATCATTGATCGACAGGATGAACCGCCCCTCAGCCCGCCCAGCACCTTCGCCATTTGCTCATATTCCACCCGGTCAAACAGGCCTGCGCCATAGTCGGCCTCACCGCCCCAGTAGGGCGGGTCGAGATAAAACAGCGTGCCCGGCCGGTCGTAGCGCGCGATGAATTCCGCCCAGGGCAAACATTCGATCACCACGCCCGCGAGGCGGTCGTGCAGTTCGTCGAGCTGCGGCGCCAGCCTGGCGACGTTGAACCGCGCCCCCATCGGATCGACCCCGAAGTTGCGGCCGGCGACCTTGCCGCCGAACGCGGTGCGCTGAAGGTAGAGAAAGCGCGCGGCGCGTTCCAGATCGGTGAGCGTCGAGACATTGGCGGCCTTCAGCCGCTCGAATTCCTGCCGGCCGGTGAGCTGCCAGCGCAGCATGTCCATGAACGGCACGTAATGCCGCTGCAGGATGCGGAAGAAGGTGGCGACATCGCCGGAGCGGTCGTTGATGATCTCGCTTTTCGGCACCAGCCGGCGGCGCAGGAACACGCCGCCCATGCCGACAAAGGGCTCGGCATAGGTGTCGTGCGGGATCTTCTCGATCATCGCGATGATCGTCTTGGCCAGCTGGCGCTTGCCGCCGATATAGCCCGCCGCCGGGCGCACCGGCGCCACGGAGCTGTAGAGAACCTGTCGTGCCATCTACTCAATACTTTCCGGCCTGCCTACCCTGGCGGTGCTGTGCAGTCCCTGTGCAGCAGCGGCGGGTCGGCGAGAACGGTTACCTTCGTCGAGCGGGTCTCTCTGCCAGGATGGGCCCGCGGCTCGCAGCGTTCGCGCGCTGCGACCCCCGCCACTACGCAGGGGCTAGATCTCCCCGTCGTCGTCGATGATGGCCTCGGCCGGCATCGCGCCGGGCCGATAGGCGAAGCCGGGATCGATGCCCTCCGGCGTGGTCACGGTGCGGATGCCGTCCGGCGTAGTGATGGTCTGCTCGACCATCACCGTCTCCGGCGCCTCCGACACCTGATAGCCATACCGCGCCAGATCGCGCTCGCTGAGCGACATCACGGTGCAATGGCAGAACCAGCCGTTTGGCGGATAATGCGTCAGCCACCAGTCGTCATCGACTGGCAGGATCAGGCCATCCCAGGCCTCGTGCTCCGGCCGCGGATTTTTCTGCCCGGCGAGGTGCACGTAGCGCAGATAGGGCCTGCTTTGCTTGACGCGCTGGATCTGCTGCCATTTGCCGGCGGCGTAAGCGGTGGAGATGTTGGTGTCGATGATCACCCGGGCGCGCCAGTTGCGCGAGCCGTTGTAGCTCCAGCCGTGGTCCTCGACGATGCGGTCGAAATCCCGGCGGAAGTCGGCCAATGTGGCGCCGTCAGCGATGGCGCGATCGACGGCGTCGTGAAAGTCCCGCACGATCGCCTTGTTGGTGGCGCCGGCGACGGTGAAGGCCACGGAATGCTGTTCCTGCCACAAATCGGTCCAGGCCGCGGTGGGCATGTCGAGCTTGCGGCGCAGGAAGTCGATGGCCTCGACCGGATCGACGTCGAACGCGGCGATGTCCACCGCCTGCAGCGCTGTCGTGCCATGGGCCGCGCCGCAGCAGCAACCGCCGATCGAGGGAAAGTCGCGCATCATCTGAAATGCTTTTTCGCGGCCTTCATGGCCTGATGCAGATCATCGTGGGCGGTCTCCACGGCATCGCGCAGATCGTCCATTTCGCTGCCCGCGGCCGACTTCGCCGGCGCTTCGTAATCCAGGCCGTACTCGCCGGCGAGATTCGACATCTTGTCATGGGTCGTCTGCGCGGCGTCGAGATGCTTTGCGAGCTCCCTGTGCGCTTCCTTCAGCGCCGCCATGTGCTCGCGAATCCTCGCGTGCGCCGCGTCGATGCCGGCATGCGCGGCCGTCAGCTTCGCGGTCATCGTGCCGTGGCGAGCGGCGTCACCGTCCTGGTAGTCATGCGGACCTGACGCCATCCCCTCGCCGCCGTCCGACGTCCACTTGCCCATGTCGTCTCGCGGCTGGTCGGGATCGAATGTCTGCAGCGCCACGCCGTCGCGCGGACGCTTCGGCGCCGTGGGCGGGATGTCGTCTCGTCCCGACAGGCTGGCCATGGTCAGAGCTAGTTGCAGCGCGCCGGCCAATTTGTCGGCCGGCAGTTTGAGCCGCCGCAGCCGGCGGCGCAGGTCGGTCAACGTGGTGGCGTTGGTCACCACCTCGGGGACGCGGTCGATGACGTCGTCGACGGCCGGTTGAGCCAGCCGTCCGGTGGCCGCCACCATGGCGGCGATATCATCCGCCGTCCGCCGCGCCGACGTCGCCGCCTGGCGCGACGACATGCGCGCGCTGTTGATGGCGGCCGGCGGCCGGTCGAAGCCGCCGGACAGCGGCTGGGCCGGCGCGGCCGGCGCGGTGAGCAACTCCTCGTCGTCCTCGGGATCGGGGATGCCAAGCTGGTCGTTCATCCAGGCCTTGCCGACCTTAAGGCCGAACGGCACGAGAGTGGCGACGCTGTCGGTAAGCTGCTTGATATCAGCTTCATCGGCGCGACCGATGCGCAGCCGCGGATATTGCGGCTGCGGGCCGAAGTTCAGCATGATCATCGGCACCACGAGGTCGCGGTTCAGCACAGCGCTCAGCGCCTTGGCGTCGGCGCGCTCGATGTCCTCCTGCACCTTGCGGTGTTCCTGGCCGACGGCATGGCCGCCGGCGATGGCATCGGTGGTGGCGGTCTGGCCGAGAATGGCCTTCGAGACCTGCTGGTCGCACCAGTCGGCGCGTTCCTTGTAGAGCGCATGGCTGGCGCCGACATTGCCGGCCTCGATGAAGTCGATGGTCATCGATTCCGGAATGATCGCGGCGCAGTCGCCGGCGATGTTGGCCACCGCCGCGAACAAGGTGTCCTTGTCCTTCTCGGTGGCGCCGGCCGGATATTTGCCGACGCGCACCGGCTGGCCGAAGGTCTGGGTGAAGATCGCCCAGTCGCGCTGGGTGAAGGCCTTGAACATCCACGACCAGGCCGCGAGGCGCGCGATGCCCGAACGGATCGGCAGGCCGGACTTGGCTCGGATGACGGTCTTGACGAATTTGAACGGCGCCAGCGGCACGTCGCCGCCGTCGGAGCGCAGCAGCGGTGTGACGCCGTCGGCGCGGTCCGGCCGCGTCCAGCGCGGATCGCGCCATTCCAGCCGCGCCGGCCAGTGCTGGCCGGAGGACGAATCCCAGATGATCTCGGTGAAGCTGACGCCCTTGCCAATGGCGTCGAGCATGTCGAACAGCTCATCCTGCAGGGTGTCGCGGGCAAGCCACGACCGGATCATGTCGGCCTGTTCGACATGCTGGGCGTCGTCGGAGGCGGCATCGACATTGATGTCGAGCTGGGCCACGCTACGCTTGCGGGTGCCGAGCACGCCGGTGTAGTGCAGATCGCGCTCCTCGATCTGCTCGGCCAGTTCGAAATAGCGCAAGGGATCGCCGGCATCGGCCTCGCGCAGGATCCGCGCCAGCCGGCGCGGGTTGAGTCCGTCCGCGGGATAGCCGGAGAATGGCGAGCGGATCCCGGAGAGCG
>JACMOT010000515.1 GCA_014377915.1 Tardiphaga sp. | reverse complement strand
GGAATTCCGGGAAGTAGGAGGCGCAGCCGTCGGCCAGCACGATGCAGCGATAGCCGCGGTCATTGGCCTCGCGAACGGTGGTGTTGACGCAGACTTCGGTAGTGACGCCGCAGACCAGCAGCGTGTCGATATCGCGTGCCTTCAAATCGGCGCCCAGCGTGGTGGCGTAGAACGCGCCCTTGCCGGGCTTGTCGATGACGAACTCACCTTCGACCGGATACAGCGCGGGAATGATGTCGTGGCCCGCCTCGCCGCGGATCAGAATGCGCCCCATCGGGCCGGGGTCACCGATCCGCAACGACGGCGCGCCACGCTCGATCTTGGCGGGGGGCGCATCGGACAAATCGGGCAAGTGGCCTTCGCGGGTGTGGATGACCAGCAGACCGCTGTTACGCGCGGCCTTCAGCACGGCGGCGATCGGCGGGACGGCGCGGGCCAGTCGCGAGACGTCATTGCCGAGCGTCTCGCCAAACCCGCCAGGTTCCATGAAATCGCGCTGCATATCGATGATCAAGAGAGCCGTGCTGCCCCAGTCAACCAAAATGGGAGCGGGCTCGGCGTTGACGGTTGTTGTATGCAGCGAGTGCGCCATTGCCGAATCTCTCCCGGAGCCATGCACCTCTCATAGTTAATCAAGCAATCGGCATGCCATTGTGTGCAAGGCGCCTCCGCGTTATGTTTTATTAAAAATATGAAGTGTTATCAGCGTTGAATTCCGGATTTTCGTGTTCCGAAATCGACCCAGAGAGCAGCGGGAGCTGGTTAATTGCTCAATCTATAGGCTCGGCTGGATTAAACGGCATCGTCCGGAATCATTGGCGCGATGACCGGCGGTGAGCTGCTGGTCACGCGGTTCCGCGGCGAAACCCGTTCCACACCGCGGTGGCCGCGCCGGAGGTCAGCACGGGCAGGTAGCGGGTATCCTGAAAATTGCCGTTCAGCGAGACCCGCGGCAGCGCGGTGAGTTGCTCGGAACTGTCGGCGAAGATCACGCCGGGCCGAGTCGTCACAGCGGTACGGAAACCGGCCGTCCGCGCCAGCGCAAATTCGCGCGGGCCGGCGGCTTGGCGATCGCCATAGGGATAGGCCAGATCGACGGCGGGACGTTGCAGTGTCGCTTCGATGCGCTCACGGCTGGTCGTTAGTTCGTGCAGCGCCATTGCCTCGGACTGTTTGGCAAGATTGCCGTGGCTGACGGTGTGGGCGCCGATCGTAACCAGGGGGTCGGCGGCGAACGGCTTCAATTCGTCCCAAGACAGGCAGAGTTCGCGGCTGATCGCGTCTTCGTCGACACCATGGGCGGCGCATAATGCCGACATTTCGCGGCGGATATCGAGATCGCCCGGCAGGCCGCGCAGCCAGCCATGCAAGCGGTCATAGGCGGTCGCCTTGCCGGGCAGCGTCGAGGTATCCAGGCGAATGATTCGGCCGTCGATCGGGGCGTCGATCACATCGGCGCTTGCGACCACCCGTTCCAGCGCGATCCACCACAGCCGGCCGGCGCCATCGGCGAAATCACTGGCGACGTAGACGCTGAACGGCGCGTCGAAGTCCCGCATCGCCGGAAGTGCGAAGTCGCGGTTGTCGCGATAGCCGTCGTCGCAGGTGAAGCAGGCGAAGCGCCGTGTAAAATCCCGTTCGGCCAGCCGTCGCCGCACCTCCTCGGGGGGCACGATGTCGATGCCCGAGGCGCGGATATAGGCCAGCGTGGCGCGCAGGAAGTCCGGGGTGATTTCAAGATGACGGTTCGGCTGAAACGGCCCGGCCTGCGCTGGGCGAACGTGATGCAGCATGAAGACGGTGCCAACACCGCCAAAAATCGGTCGCAGCACGCGGTGGGCGCCGCTGAAATACAGCGCGTCCAGCCCGGCACGGATCATGTTGGTACGGATCTGCTTCATCGTATGACCAAGCAATTGATGCTACCCACCAGACATAATCAGCAACGGTTGAATAACCGTTACCCCACTACCCGCCGGCGCACCATAGCGAATGGCGATTTCAGTTTGACAGCCCCGCAAGGGTTTGTTTTCTCTATGCTTCCAGACCTCCGCAGGAACTCGAATGTACGGACTTTTCAGGTGGAGCGGCAAATGGTGGCCCGGCCTTGTTCCCCTCGCCATCCTGTGGGCGCTGGCCGCCTGGAGCACGACGTTGCCGTTGGAGGCGGATCTGGCGGCGCGCAGCGGCGCGTCGCTGAAGAATACCGTGCTCGACAAGACCCGGATCGTTGTTGGCGGCCGTGACGTCTCGTTCGATGCCGAGGCATTCTCCGAAGACGGCCGGCGCAGCGCGGTTTCGTCGGTGGAGGCGGTGCCCGGCGTGCGGCTGGTCAATGATAACACCCGTCTGGTTGCCGAGGCCAAGCCATTCATCTGGGTCGCCGAGCGCGACAATGTGCGGGTGACGTTGTGGGGTACGGCGCCGCTGCCGGCCAGCAGAGCGCGCATTGTCGAGACCGCGCGCGCGGCGCTCAACGGTACCGAGGTGTCGGACCGCATGGGGCTGAAACGTGGCGCGCCGCCGCGCTTTGATGCCGCGGCGCTGCTGCTGATCGACCAGATCTCCAAGCTGAAGGACGGCAAGATCACGATCACGGACAGCAATGTCAGCCTCTCCGGCATGGCGCGTGAGCTCGGCGGCCGCGAGGCCATCGCCGCCGCGCTGAAGAATCTTCCGGACGGATTTACGGTCACGACCAATGACGTCAAGGCGCCGCCCTATATTTTTCAGGCCAACAAGGACCCGGTCGCAGTGACGTTGACGCTAAGCGGCTATGTTCCCGACAACAACGTGCATGCCGCGTTGGCCGGCGCCGCCGGCCGCAAATTTGCCAATGAGAAGATCCTCGATAACCTCAAGGCCAGCATCGGCGCGCCCGCCGGTTTCGCGGCAGCGGTGACCTCGGCGCTTGGCGCCCTGTCACGGCTGTCGACCGGTACGCTGGTGGTGTCTGACCGCGAGGTCAAGCTGTCCGGCGACGCCCTGTATGAGGTCGCCGCCGATCGGATTCGTGCTGGTCTCACACGCGAATTGCCGCCGGGCTGGCAGACCAAGGCAGAAGTCTCGGTCAAGCCGGCCGCTTCGCCGGTGGATTCCACCGTGTGTCAGCAACTGTTCGTGCAGAACCTCACCAAGGGCCGGATCCGGTTCGAGACCTCCAGTGCCACCATTAATGCGGATTCCGCCGGGCTGCTCGATCGTCTGATCGAGATCGCGATGCGCTGTCCCACCACCAATTTCGAGATCATCGGCCACACCGACGGCGATGGCGATCCCGCTTTCAACCAGACGCTGTCGGAAAAGCGGGCGCAGGCAGTCGAGGATTATCTGGTCGCGGCGGGCCTGCCGGAATCCCGCTTCACCACTACCGGCTACGGCAGCAGCCAGCCGATCGCGGTCAACGACACCGACGATGGCAAGCTGCAAAACCGCCGCATCGAATTCGTGGTAAGGCAATAGCATGATCTATCTGGCGATGTTTCTGTGGGGCTGGCTGTTCGGTGCTTTCCTGATAGGTTTCGGCATGGGCTGGATCGCGGTGGTCTATCGTGGCACCTCGGTGTCACGCGCCTGGAAGCAGCGGCTGGGCGTGCTGGCCGCCATCGTGGTCGGAATCGCGGCGGCCCGGCTGGTGCCCGGCCGGTTTGGCTACGGACTCGATCTCGGTCTCGCGCTGTTCGGCTGTTACCTGGTGGGCTGCGCGATCGGATCTTGGCTGCGCGATTGGGTCGTGTCGCGTCAGGTGACGGCATGAGCCTGGCGGCGCATTCTCGAATGTTCGGCCGCTACAATGCTGGGGCCAATGACCGGGGCTATCAGGCGGAGCGGCTTGGTCCCGAACAAACCGCGCCGACCGGGACGCCTTCTTCAAGTTGGTTCGTGGCACGCTGCGTCATCCGATGGTCACTGACCGGGTCTGGCAACAGCGTTATCGCGGCCAGGCTCATGCCCTGTTGACCGGATTGGCGCCGGAACTCGATCTGCTGGTCTCCCAACGCCTCTCCGCCGGGCCGGCATCACATGTCACGAATGGTTCATCATGGCGTGAGATGGCGTCCCGCTGCCATTTTGTCGCGACATCACCGGTAAACCACGGCACTGGTTTGTTAGGGATCAGCTAATATATCAATCCTGCGTGTTTTTCACTCAGGCGCGCGAATTCCACTTTTCCGCAAAACACGCTAGGACAGACCGTCCTGAAAAAATGAGACGGTGGTTGCGCGGCGATTATATGCTGCCAATGATCTGGGATCGCATTCGAGGTTGAGATGCTGGAAGCAATACGCAGGGCGGTCTCGTTTCTGCGCGACAAGCAAATCCTGCACAAGCTCGGTGTTCTGTTCAGCGTCGCCGTGATCGGCTTCGCCTGCTACATGCTCTATCACAAGCTGCGCAACATCAACGGTCCCGCCGTCTATGAGGCAATGAAGGCGACCGAACCGAGACTGATCGGCCTTGCCGCGCTGTCGGTAGCCGCTGGCTATTTTACGTTGACCTTCTACGACTGGTTTGCCGTGCGGGCGACCGGCCGCCGCGATATCCCCTATCGCGTCAATGCGCTGGCCGCGTTTTCCAGCTATTCGATCGGCCACAATGTCGGCGCCAGCGTGTTTACGGGCGGGGCGGTCCGCTACCGGATCTATTCGGCCTGGGGCCTTAATGCGATTGACGTCGCCAAGATCTGTTTCCTGGCCGGGCTGACGTTCTGGCTCGGCAATGCCGCGGTGCTCGGTATGGGCATCGCCTATCATCCGGAAGCCGCCAGCGCGATCGATCAGCTGCCGCCCTGGCTCAACCGGCTGTTTGCCTTCGCGATCTTGCTCGGCCTTGCCTGTTATGTGGCATGGGTCTGGATCAAGCCGCGCAGCGTCGGCCGCGGCCCGTGGTCGGTGATGCTGCCGGGCGGCCCGCTGACGCTGCTGCAGATCGTGATCGGCATCGTTGACCTCGGCTTCTGCGCGCTGGCCATGTACATGCTGGTGCCCGACGAGCCCAATCTCGGTTTTGTGGTGGTCGCGGTGATCTTTGTCTCCGCCACCCTGCTCGGATTTGCCAGCCACTCACCTGGCGGCCTTGGCGTGTTCGATGCCGCGATGTTGATCGGGCTGTGGCAGATGGACAAGGAAGAATTGCTGGCCGGCATGCTGCTGTTCCGCGTGCTGTATTATCTAGCGCCGTTCTTTATTTCCGTCATTCTGCTGACGTGTCGCGAGCTTATTGTCAGCGCGCGCTCGAAGAAGCTGCAGGCGATCGCGGTGGCGGTTGAGGCTGATCCCCACAAGGGCATCGGTCGTCCCCTGAAAGAACATGGCGGCTCCGGCGCCTGATCCCGCCCCCCGGAGCAGGAAGAGAACCCGCCAGATGGCCGTCGAAGCTTCTCCCCCGACATTGTTTTCGCCTTGGCCGGACCGATTGCGGCATTCCGCGATCATCCTGCTGGCTGCCGGCCTGGCGCTGATCGCGCTGGTGATGTTCGGCGAACTGTCGCCGACCCGTGCCGGCATTGCCTTCGCCTGCATCGCAGGCGCCGCGCTGGTGCCGTGGCGCCTGCACGATGTGGCGACGTCGCGCGAGGAAGTATTGGGCGACAATCCGGTGGAAGCGCCCGCCGTGCGCGCCATCATCGCCGGCATGCCCGATCCCGCCGTGCTGCTCGACCGCGCCGGGCGCGTCATTCATTTCAACGGCGCGGCCGCGCAACTGGCGCCGGCGCTGCGCAAGAACGAACTGGCGCAGTTCGCCTTGCGCTCGCCCGAGATCGTCACCGCGCTGCGGGAATCCATCGCCACCACCGAGCCGCGCCGTGCCACCTATCTCGATCACGTCCCGGTCGATCGCTGGATGGAGCTGATCATTACGCCGTTGTCGGTTCCGACCGCGTTCGGTGGCCTTGACACCTGCATGTTGCTGACGTTTCACGATCAGACCCCGCTGCGTCGGGTGGAAGAAATGCGCGCTGATTTCGTCGCCAATGCCAGCCATGAATTGCGTACGCCGCTGGCGGCGTTGTCCGGTTTCATCGAAACCCTGCAGGGCCCGGCGAAGGACGACGCCAAGGCACGCGAACGATTCCTGGGCATCATGCATACCCAGGCGAGACGAATGGCGCGGCTGATCGATGATCTGCTGTCGCTGTCACGGGTTGAACTCACCGCCCATGTACGGCCCGACATGCAGGTCGATATCCTTCCCATCATCCGCCAGGTCGGCGATGGCCTCGAACCGCTCGCCGCCGAGCGTCACGTCAAGATCGAGATGGCGCTTCCGGATGCCCCGGTGGTGATCGCTGGTGACCGCGAGGAATTGCTGCGTCTGTTCGAGAACCTGATCGAGAACGCGCTGAAATATGGTGCGTCAGGCGGGCGCGTAGTGGTGTCGGTGACCGCGGCCGCCACTGGCGAGGGGGTGCCGGAGGTGCGCGTCGCGGTGCGCGATTTCGGGCCCGGGATCGCGCCGGAACATCTGCCGCGTCTGACAGAACGGTTTTACCGAGTCGATGTCGGCGACAGCCGCGCGCAGGGCGGCACCGGCCTTGGCCTGTCACTGGTGAAACATATTCTCAACCGGCATCGCGGCCGGCTGTTGATCGAGAGCGTGCCGAAAAATGGCGCCACCTTCACCGCGGCCTTCCCGAAGGTGCCGTCCGCGGTGAATTGAGTTGCTTCGCCCAGATCAGGCGGCGACCGGAAGTTTCTTCAGAACCTTGTCCAGCGTCAGCGGATAATCGCGAATGCGGACGCCGCTGGCATTGTAGACCGCGTTGGCGATGGCCGCGCCCACGCCGCAGATACCCAATTCACCGACGCCCTTGGCCTTGATCGGCGACGATTTGTCGTCGCGCTCCTCAAGGAAGATCACGTCGAGATCGGGAACGTCGGCATGCACCGGCACCTGGTACTCGGCGAGATCGTGGTTGACGAAGTAGCCATGACGGGTATCGACGACGTGCTCTTCCATCAGTGCCGCGCCGATCCCCATGGTCATGCCGCCGAGGCACTGGCTGCGCGCGGTCTTCGGGTTGATGATGCGACCGGCGGCGCACACGCTCAGCAGCCGTCGAACCCGGACCTCACCGGTTGCCGTATCGACGCCCACTTCTGCGAAATGCGCGCCGAATGCCGCCTGCGCGAATTTCTTGGTGAGGTCGCCGAACGTGATGGAATCTTCCACCGTGATGCTGGCCGAACCAACGATTTCTGTCAGGTCGACGCTGCGTCCCGCGGTGACGATCTTGCCTTCTGCAAAGATCAGGTCGGTGGAATTGAACCCGGCCTTGGCGGCGATGGCGCCACGCAATTTTTCACAGGCGGCATAGACGCCCGCGCTGGCGCTGTTGGCGCCCCATGATCCGCCCGATCCGGCCGAATGCGGGAAGTCGCTGTCGCCGAGTTTGACGCGGACCTGCGCCATCGTCAGGCCCAGCATCTCCGCGCCGATCTGCGCCAGGATCGTGTAGCTGCCGGTTCCGATATCGGTCATCTGCGTCTCGATGGTCAGTACGCCCTTGCCGTCGAGGGTGACGCGCGCGCCGGATGGCTGCACCAGATTGCTGCGGATCGCTGATGCGACGCCGATCCCGACCAGCCACTGGCCATCGCGAACCATCCCCGGCTTGGCATTGCGCTTGTCCCAGCCAAATTTCTCGGCGCCCGTGCGCAGGCATTGGACAAGCCCGCGGGTCGAGAACGGTCGGCTCGGACCCTTTTCAGGATCAAACTGGGTATCGTTCTTGATGCGGAGCTCGATCGGATCGATCGCCAGTTTTTCCGCCAGCTCATCCATCGCGCATTCCAGCGCCAGCAGCCCGACAGCCTCGCCGGGCGCGCGCATCGCGGCGCCGAGCGGCAAATCGAGCAGCGTCATCCTGACCCGGGTCATGCGGTTGGCTCCGGCATAAAGCAGCCGGGTCTGATCGGCCGCATTCTCCGGTTCACCGCCGGCCTGGTTGCCGCACCATACTTCGTGGCCGATAGCGGTCAGGGTGCCGTCGCGCTCGGCGCCGAACCGCAGCCGCTGGATCGTCGCCGGGCGATGGCTGGTGTGGTTGTAGATCTGGGGCCGGGCCAGCGCCACCTTGACCGGGCGGTTAAGTTGTTTTGCGGCTACCGCTGCCAGGATCGGATCACTGTAGATTTTCAGCTTCGAACCAAAGCCGCCGCCGACATAGGCCGAGACGATCCGTACCTTGTCCTTGGCGATGCCCAGCGTGCTGGCGACCCCGTCGACGGCCCAGTGCACGATCTGGTGCGACGTGTAGAGCGTCAGTTTGTCGCCTTCCCACATCGCCACGCTGGCCTGGGGTTCCATCATCGAATGCGCCTGATCCGGCGTGGTGTAGCTAACGTCGAGGGTCACGGGCGCAGAAGCCATCGCGCCGTTGAAGTCGCCGATATTGGTGTCTGGCACGTCGTCGGGCATTGTGCCCTTGCTCTTCTCGGCGGCGAGGTCGAAGCGACCCGGGCTGATCGTATAATCGACGCGGATCAGCCGCGCGGCGCTGCGTGCCTGTTCGAAAGTCTCCGCCACGACCAGAGCTACCGCCTGGTCAAAATTCCGGACGTCGGGGCCCTGTAACTGCGGTGCATTATGACGGCCGTCTTTCGACTGCTTCGGTGCATTCTTGTGTGTCAGCACCAGCAGCACGCCGGGGGACTTTTCCGCGGCGGCGGTATCGATAGCGGCGATGCTGCCCTTGCCGATTGAGGCGCCAAGGATGAAGCCATAGGCGGCGTTAGGAGCCTCGGCATGGTATTCATAGGCGTAGGTCGCGCGTCCGGTCACCTTGACGGGACCATCGATGCGGTCATGCGGCTTGGTGACGACGATCTCGCGGTCGATCGGATTCTGTGCGGCGGGAGTGTTGAAATCCATGGTGTATTTCCTTTAGCCGTTAGCCTGCGCGACGACGGATGACAGCGTGCGGCGCAACAGCGGCAATTTGAATTCATTCTGTTCGGTAGTAGCCGCGCCCGCCAGCACGGCGTCGGCGACGGCCTTGGCGCCTTCCGACAGGCGCTGCTCGGCCGCCTCGACCCGCCAGGGCTTGTGGGCGACGCCGCCAAAGGCGAAGCGCGCGCCATTGTCCTTGGTGATTATCGCGGCTACCGACAGCGTTGCGAATGCATAGGAAGCCCGGTCGCGGACCTTGCGATAGATATGCGTGCCGCCGAGCGGTCTCGGCAACGTCACGGCGGTGATGAATTCACCGGGCTTCAGCGTCGTCTCGATGTCGGGCGTCGAGCCCGGCAGCACGTGGAAGTCCGCGATCGGAATCGTACGGCTGCCGCCATCGGGCGACACCGTTTCGATCACGGCATCCAGCGCACGCATCGCCACCGCCATGTCGGACGGGTGCGTCGCACTGCAAGCTTCGCTGGTGCCGAGAATAGCGAGGTTGCGGCTGAAGCCGCCGATCGCCGAGCAGCCGCTGCCCCGAGCGCGCTTGTTGCAGGGCTTCGTCGCGTCGTAAAAATACGGGCAGCGTGTCCGCTGCAGCAGGTTGCCGGCGGTGGTGGCCTTGTTGCGGAGCTGGCCGGACGCGCCGGACAGCAGAGCGCGGCTGAGCAGCGCGTAATCCTTCATCACGCGCTTGTCGGCGGCGAGGTCGGTGTTGCGCACCAGCGCCCCGATCCGCAGGCCGCCCTTGTCGGTCGGTTCGATGGCGTCGAGGCCGAGCCGGTTGACGTCGATCAGATGTGCCGGCGTTTCTATTTCCAGCTTCATCAGATCGAGCAGATTGGTGCCGCCGGCGATGAATTTGGCATTCGGGGTTGCGGCCGCAGCCGCGGCGGCTTCCTTGGCGCTGCTGGCGCGCTGATAGGTAAAGGCCTTCATGCGTTTTCTTTCTGCACGTCGTGGATCGCGGCGACGATGTTGGGATAGGCGGCGCAGCGGCAGATGTTGCCGCTCATGCGCTCGCGAACCTCGTGGTCGGAGAACGACACGTTCATCAGGTCGTGGGTGACGTGGCTCGGAATGCCGGCCTTGATCTCGTCCAGCACCGCGACCGAGGAACAGATCTGGCCTGGCGTGCAATAGCCGCACTGGAAGCCGTCGTGCTTGACGAAAGCGGCCTGCATCGGATGCAACTGCTCGGGCGTCCCCAGACCCTCGATGGTGGTGATCTTGTCGCCTTCGTGCATCACCGCGAGCGACAGGCATGAATTGATGCGCCGGCCCTCGACGATCACGGTGCAGGCACCACACTGGCCGTGGTCGCAGCCTTTCTTGCTTCCCGTCAGATGCAAATGCTCGCGTAGCGTATCGAGAAGGGTGACGCGCGGGTCAAGCGCCAGGGTGTGAGGCTTTCCATTCACCGTGAGCGTAACGTCCATCTTGGGATATTCCGGAGTGGGGGAAGGGGAGGAAGGCGTTGCGGTGGCGGCCTGCGCCGACCCCGTGTGACCAGCGGCCAGCGCAAGGACGGCGCTGGCAACGATCACATCGCGGCGCGTGACATGGCTGCGGGAATGGGTCGGGTCTTCGGTCATGCAAACTCCGGGGCTACGCAGCGGGGCTGGGGGCGTTCAGTCGATCGCGCATGTTGCAGCGCGGGACGCCAATGAGAATGGTTCAAAACGGGGGATGTTCCGTGCCGCCGTGTCTAAATCGAGTGTGCGCTGCTGGACGCGGGATCACGCGGCCGTGATCGCACCGGGCGCTCCGGGTTACGGGTCGCCAAATCGTCCTAATTTCCCGTCAAACTTCGAATAAAATATCGAATTACGTAATCTTATCAATTAGATGGGACTGTCATCCAACTGTCACTTAATCATCATAAAAGGTCAACGGAGGCCGCTTAAACGGGGCCGCATGGGCACTACAGGCGCATCCGGCGCCTGGCTCAGCAGATGGAGACCATCATGAAATTGCTCAAGGCAATCGTCGCCGCAGGCCTTGTTGCCGCGTCGACGTCGGCATTCGCCGCCGACATCACTGGCGCTGGCGCCACCTTCCCGTTCCCGGTCTATTCGAAGTGGGCCGATGCCTACAAGAAAGAGACCGGCAACGGTCTGAACTACCAGTCGATCGGCTCCGGCGCCGGCATCAAGCAGATCCAGGCCAAGACCGTGACTTTCGGCGCCACTGATGCGCCGCTCAAGGCTGACGCGCTCGAGAAGGACGGACTGGTCCAGTGGCCGATGGTGATGGGCGCGATCGTTCCCGTCGTGAATCTCGAAGGCATCAACTCCGGCGAACTGGTGCTGTCCGGCGAGCTGCTCGCCGACATCTATCTCGGCAAGATTGCCAAGTGGGATGACGCCGCGATCGCCAAGCTGAACCCGAAGCTGAAGCTGCCTTCGGCCGCCATCACCGTGGTTCGCCGGTCGGACGGTTCGGGCACGACCTTCAACTTCACCGACTATCTTGCCAAGGCGAGTGCCGACTGGAAGACCAAGGTCGGTTCCGGCACCGCCGTCGAATGGCCGGTCGGCGTCGGCGCCAAGGGCAATGAAGGCGTCGCCGGCAATATCGGTCAGACCAAGAATGCGATCGGTTACGTCGAATACGCCTATGCGAAGCAGAACAAGCTGACCTACGCCGCGATGATCAACAAGGCTGGCAAGACCGTGCAGCCCACCGTTGCCGCCTTCCAGGCGGCTGCGTCGAATGCCGACTGGGCCAAGGCTCCCGGCTACTACGTGATCCTTACCGACCAGCCGGGCGAAGCTTCCTGGCCGATCACCGCCGCGACCTTTATCCTGATGCAGAAGACCCCGGCCGACAAGGCCGCATCGGCCGAAGCCATCAAGTTCTTCACCTGGGCGTTCGAGAAGGGTGACAAGATGGCGGAAGAGCTCGATTACATCCCGATGCCGGCTCCGGTGGTCAAGCTGATCGAAAAGACCTGGTCGGCTGATATCAAGAGCTGATTTGAATTTGTCGTTCCGGGGGCGCGAGCGGCTTGCTGCGAGCGAACCCGGAACCTCGAAATGTTCAAGAAATCTCCGGGATTCCGGGCCTGCGCCATCCGGCTTCGCCGTCTGTCGCATCCCGGAATGACAGCCAATCATCAAAAATAGTGTAACAAACAGGGGACTGGCGTGGCAGATATGGCCGTACAGAGCTCGTCGATGGATGCCGCCGGACCGTATGACCGTGCCAAGGCGCTCAACGCCTTCAAGTTCGGTGATCAGGCGTTCTACTGTATCACGCGCCTCTGTGCGCTGTCGGTGCTGCTGATACTCGGCGGCATCATTCTTTCGCTGATCGCGGGCGCGTGGCCGGCGATGAAGGAGTTCGGGTTTTCGTTCTTGTGGACGCAGCGCTGGGCGCCGTCCGCCGATCCGCCGGTGCTTGGCGCGCTCGGCCCGATCTACGGCACGCTGGTGACCTCGGTGATCGCGATGGCGATCGCCATTCCGGTCGGCCTGGGGATTGCGATTTTTCTGACCGAGCTGTGCCCGCAATGGCTGCGTCGCCCGATCGGCATGGCGGTCGAACTGCTCGCCGGCATTCCCTCGATCATCTACGGTATGTGGGGCTTCTTCGTGCTCGGCCCGTTTCTGGCCAACCACGTGCAGCCGTTCATGATCAACACCTTCGAAGGCGTGCCGGTGCTCGGTACCATTTTCGCGGGTCCGCCTTCTTATCTCAGCCTGTTTAACGCCGCTTTGATCCTCGCCATCATGGTGCTGCCCTTCATCACCTCGATCTCGGTCGACGTATTCAAGACGGTGCCGCCGGTGCTGAAGGAAGCCGCTTACGGCGTCGGCTGCACCACCTGGGAAGTCGTGCGCAACGTCGTCATCCCCTATACCCGCGTCGGCGTCATCGGCGGCATCATGCTGGCGCTGGGTCGTGCGCTCGGCGAGACGATGGCCGTGACCTTCATCATTGGTAATTCGTTCCGCATCACCGGCTCGGTGTTCGGGCCCGGCACCACGATCTCGGCGGCGATCGCCAGCGAGTTCGCGGAAAGCGACGGGTTGCACCAGTCCGGCTTGATCCTGCTCGGGTTGCTGCTGTTCGTACTGACCTTCTTCGTGCTGTCGGGCGCGCGCCTGATGCTGATGCGGCTTGAAAAGAAGGCGGGCAACTGATCATGAACCCGATTTACGCCTCCCGGCGCCGTACCGACTTCATCATCCGCGCGCTGTGCTTCGGCGCCGCGATCTTCGGCGTCACCTGGCTCGCGCTGATCCTGTTCACGCTGTTCTACAACGGCCTCGCCGGCATCAGCGTGCAGCTGTTCACCGAGAACACGCCGCCGCCCGGCTCCAAGGAGGGCGGCCTGCTCAACGCCATCGTCGGCTCGATCATCATGACGGTGATCGGCGTCGGCATCGGCGCGCCGCTCGGCCTGTTCGCCGGCACCTATCTGGCGGAATATGGCAAGAACGACCGTCTGACCTCGGTGATCCGCTTCATCAACGACATTCTGCTTTCGGCGCCCTCGATCATCATCGGCCTGTTCGTCTATGGCGCGGTGGTGGTGCCGATGGGCGGCTTCTCGGCCTTTGCCGGCTCGCTAGCGCTGGCCGTGATCGTCATCCCGGTGGTAGTGCGAACCACCGAGGACATGCTCGGCCTGGTGCCCAACCCGCTGCGCGAGGCGGCGTCGGCGCTCGGCCTGCCGCGCTCGCTGGTGATCAAGCGGATCGCCTATCGCGCGGCCCGAGCCGGTCTGATCACCGGTGTGCTGCTGGCGACCGCCCGTGTTGCCGGTGAAACCGCGCCGCTGCTGTTCACCGCGCTGAGCAACCAGTTCTTCAGCCTGGATCTCAGCAAGACGATGGCCAACCTGCCGGTGACCATCAATAATTTCGTTCAGAGCCCCTACGAGTACTGGAAACAGCTCGCCTGGAGCGGGGCGCTGATCATCACCCTGACCGTTCTTGCCCTGAACATTGGCGCGCGCATCCTTGGCGCCGAGAGGACAACCAAATGAGTGAGCTTTCCGTATCCTCGGGCGTTCCCGCCATCGCGCTGCCGCCGCAATCGGCGCAGGGGGAGCCGCGCGCCAAGGTCTCCGTGCGCGACCTGAACTTCTATTATGGCGAACACCACGCCTTGAAGAAGATCAACCTGACGCTGATGGCCAATCGCGTCACCGCCTTTATCGGTCCGTCGGGCTGCGGCAAGTCCACGCTGCTGCGTATCTTCAACCGCATGTATGACCACTATCCTGGCCAGCGCGCCGAGGGCCAGGTCATGCTCGACAGCCAGAACGTGCTCGACCCGCATCTCGACCTGAACCTGCTGCGCGCCCGCGTCGGTATGGTGTTCCAGAAGCCGACGCCGTTCCCGATGACCATCTATGAG
>JACMOT010000514.1 GCA_014377915.1 Tardiphaga sp. | reverse complement strand
GTAGCGGAGCAGGATGCGGTGTCCCGCGCGCGTGCCTCGCAAGCACGCCCCGGGAGGCTGGCGGTCACCGTCCGGGCCCACTACGGGGCTCTGCCTTGATTGGCTGGACGGGACAGCGAAAGGCGGGCGAAATCCCGCCGGAGTGTCCTCTTCGGAGGTCACGTGCTGGCCCGGAAGAACGGTCCCCCAACCCGAAATCGCCGCGGTGGCGCGCCCACAGGCGCCGCGATTCATCGCGAGATGGATCGCGTCCCAACCACCTACCCCACGCGCCTGTCGGCGCGCTGCCCCCCTCGTGGTTTCGAGGGGGGAACTGCCGCATAACTCGGGCGCCCGGCGTCGCGAGAACGCGGGCGGCTGGTTGACGAAGAATCGCCGATCGACCCGCGCTTAAGGAATTGCGCCTACAGAAATCGGGTGGACTGCGGTCCATCCAAAGACCCAATCCTGCGCCATTGTCGGGGCTCAGCCCTGACCAACCCTGTGAACCGATGCCTGCCACGCCTGCCCGGCCTTCGCCCCGAAGGCCTTTGACCCGCCAGCGGCGGCTCCGCAAGGGCTGGAAGCGCCTGACGCGGGCGCTTGGGCGCTCGCGCGCGGTGCGATGGCTGCGACAGCACGGCGCCGCGCCGCCGACGGCGTTGCGGATCGTTCTGGTCGTGGTGGCGCTGCTGATCGCGATTCCGCTGGTCAATCTGCTCTATCAGGTGGCGCGCAAGCCGACCGAGCTGTGGTTCTTTGCCGGTCGAGCGCTCGACAAGCAGCCGGCCGACACTTGGCGGCAATATGGCGCGAGGTTCCAGGCATTTTCCACCGACACGATCTCGCCGGAACTGCTGGCGGCGCTGGCGCAGACCGAGAGCAGCGGCAATCCGGTGGCGCGCACCTATTGGCGCTGGCGGCTCGGCTGGAACCCGGCGAATTTCTACCGGCCAGCCTCGAGCGCCGTCGGCCTGTTCCAGATGACCGATCCGGCCTTTGAAGAAGCCTCGCGCTATTGCATCCGCGGCCACCGTGTGGCGCAGGACGGCTGCTGGTTCACCAGCCTCTATGCGCGCACCCTGCCGGCCCATGCCATCGAGCTGACCGCGATCTATCTCGATCGCCAGGTCGCCGGCGTGCTGGCCACCGCGAGGGGCACAGCCGCGACCGCGCCGCAGAAGCAGGACCTCGCCGCCTTCATCCATCTGTGCGGCGCCCGGCCGGCGCGCGGCTTCCTGCGCCGCGGCTTCCGGCTGCGGCCGGGCGAGCGCTGCGGCGATCATCTGGTCGCGACCTATCTCGGCAAGGTCAACGCCATGAAGCGGCAGTTCTTACGATTTGCCGCGAACGAGCCGTAGAGTGAGCCGGCAAGCGTAGCCCGGATCAGCGAAGCGACATCCGGGATTGACCGCTGGCGAACACGCCCCGGATATCGCTTCGCTCATTCGGGCTACAGTCTCAACCCATCCTACGCGCTGACATGCACGGCCGGCCGACGGCCGTCATTCCATTTGCCATCGATGGCGCGCTCGATCTGCGCGGCGAGCTGCAGCAGCAGCCCGTCATGGGCCTGCGCCGCCTGCGCCTGGATGCCGAGCGGCAACCCGCTGTCCTGGCGACCCAGCGGCAGCGAGATGCCCGGCAGGCCGCACAGATTGGCCAGCGGCGTATAGGCAAAGTTCTGCCACAGATGGGCGAACCAGTCGTGCACCGAGGGATTGGCGCTGGTGGTGAGATATTCCGAGGTGCCGATCTTCGGCGTCGGCTTGGCGGTGATCGGCGTCAGGATGATGTCGAAGCGCTCGAAGAAATCCCCGAAGCCGCGCGACGTAATGTTGAACGCCGCCTGCATCCGCGCGCGCTCGGTGTAGGACGTGTCGAGGCCAGCCTGCCAGAGCCGGATATTGATCGGCTCCAGCAATTCCGGCGTCGGCCGCTCAAGCCCGAGCCGCGCCAGATGGCCGGCGATCACCTGCGCGAAATTGCTGATGTAGCAGGTGGTCTGCGCGGCGAAGGCGGCGCGGAAATCGATCTCCGGCAGCGCCCATTCGACATGGTGGCCGAGCCCTTCCAGCAGCCGGCCGACGCGCTCCAGCTCGGCGACGAAAGGCGGCGTGGCGCGATAATCGCCCCATTCATGCGACAGCGCGATGCGCAGCCGCGCGGGGTCGCGCTGGATCAGCTCGCTGTAGCTCTCGGCGGGCGACCAGAACGGCATGAATTCGCCGGGCGCGCCGCCGCGGCAATGATCGACGAAGGCGGCGGTGTCGCGCACCGTGCGCGTCAGGCAGCCCTGGATCGACACCAGCCCGCTGAGATCCGACAGGTTCGGCGCCAGCGAGAACACGCCGCGCGACACTTTCAGGCCGATATTGCCGGTGGCGCCGGCGGGAATCCGGATCGAGCCGCCGCCATCGGTGCCATGCGAGATCGGCAGCACGCCGGCCGCGACCATCGCGGCGGTACCGGCAGAGGAGCCGTTGGTGGAGTAGCCGGGATCCCACGGATTGCGGGTGACATGGAACGCGTTCTCCGCGGCGCTGCAGACGCCGAATTCCGGCGTGGTGCTGCGGCCGATCAGATTGAGCCCGGCGTGGCGGGTCTTGGTGGTCAGGAAAGCATCCTGCACGGGACGGTTGCCCTGCATGATGGCGGAGCCGAATTCCTGCCGCCTTCCCTTCAGCGTCGGGCCGAGGTCCTTGATCAGGCACGGCACGCCGGCAAAGATCCCGTCGGGATTCATGCCGTCCTTGAGCGGATCGGCGATCACGTCGTCGAACACTTCCACCACGGCATCGAGCGCGGGATTCATCCGGGCGATGCCGGCCGCGGCCTGCGTCGCCAGCTCGGCCGGCGTCAGCTCGCCGTTCCGGACGCGCGTGGCCAAAGCCACCGCGTCATGTGTCGCCCACTCGTCCCAGCCCATCGCCAAAGTCATGTCGCAACTTCCATTCCAGATTCGCTCGCAACGAACCTAGACCGGATGTCGCGCGTTGCATAAGCAGGATGAGATCCGAATCGAAGGACCACCACTCGCCATGAAGCTCAGCCAGAAATCCGACAGCGTCTGGACCGCGCCGCAGGACGAGGAATTGCGGCGGCAATTGCTCGCCGGACGCAGCGTCAACGAGATCGCGATACGGCTGAAGCGATCGCCGCTGGCGGTGCGAACGCGCATCAAGAAGCTGGGCATCGGCGAATTGAAGACAGATTAGCCGCAGGCTAGCGGCCGCAATTCCACACCGGGCCGATCGGGGTCTGGGTCCAGCATGGGCCCATGCTGCCGCCATTATACTGGCCGCGGTAGAAGCCGGGCTGGCCGAAATAATATTTCTGGCCGTCCGACCAGCGATAATACACTGGCGTCCGCTGGATATAGGAATGACGCTTCTCGCGACGCGCATTGCGCAGCACGTCGGGGTCCTGCTTGAACAATGGCGCGGCGTTATTCAGCGGCTGGGTGTAGCCCGGCAGGAAGCCATAGCCTTTCCAGCGCGGCGGCTTCTTCTGCGGCGCGGCGAGGGCGACCGCGGAGCTGAGCGACAGGAGGATGGCGAGGGAGAGCGAGATCAGACGGGACATGACGCACCTTAGACAGTCGGCTCTGGCGAGGCCAGTCACATCGCGGCGAGCGCAGGGACGCGCGGGCTCACATTTCCGGCGGCCTTTCGTCTACTTCCCGCCTCCCCTGACCTGCGCTAGCCTGCGTCCGGGAATCTGTCCCGACGCAACGCTGTTGCGACGCGGGCGGCACGGCAGGCGAACATAACGAGTGGCGATCTCGAGGCTGGCGCTGCGGTGTCCCCGCCCCTCGGCGATCGCACCGATCGGGGAAACAACATGAAACAATTTTTTCGCGCGCTGGGCGCCTGCGCCATCATGGCCGCCTGCGTCAGCGGGGCGCAGGCGCAAACCTGGCCGAACCGGGCGATCCGCATGGTCGTGCCCTATACGCCGGGCGGCTATACCGATTTGATGGCGCGCCTTGTCTCCGAACGGATGTCGGTGGCGCTGGGCCAGCCATTCGTGATCGAGAACAAGCCCGGCGCCAATGCGGTGATCGGCACCGACAGCGTCGCCAAGGCCGCGCCCGACGGTTACACGTTCGGCACCGTGATCGCCGCCCATGCGGTCAATCCGACACTCAATCCCAAGCTGCCCTACGACACGCTGAAGGATTTTGTCTATGTGTCGCTGACCTCGGTGGCGCCACTGATCCTGATCGCGCATCCGTCGGTGCCGGCCAGCAACATCAAAGAGCTGATCGCGCTGGCCAAGGCCAAGCCCGGCGCGCTCAACTTCGCCTCGTCCGGCATCGGCTCGGCGGCGCACCTGACCATGGAAATGCTGAAGAGCCGCGAAGGCATCAACCTGCAGCACATTCCTTACAAGGGCACGTCCGGCGCGTTGCAGGATACGGTCGGCGGCCAGATCAGCGTGATGTTCGACGTGATCGGCCCGCTGATGTCGCAGGTCCGCTCCGGCAATGCCAAGGCCATCGTCGTCACCGCCAAGGAGCGCGTGGCGGCGGCGGCCGACGTGCCGACCATGGCGGAGCAAGGCGGGCCGGATTTCGTGTCCGGCACCTGGTCCGGCATCATCGCGCCGGCGGGTACGCCGCAGGACATCGTCGACCGCATTTCGCTGGAAGCGAAGAAGGCACTCAGCGATCCCGATTTGCGCAAGAAGCTCGACGACCAGGGCATCGTCGCGGTCGGCAGCACGCCGGCGGAATACCGCGCCTTCGTCGTCGAAGAGATCGCGCGCTGGAAAAAGGTGATCACCGACGCCGGTATCAAGATGGAGTAGTCAACGCTCGTCGTTCCGGGTTCACATCGCGTCACCGGCGGTGCCGTGATGTGCCCGGAGCGACAGCCGGTTGTTCGCGACGGCACAGCGGCGCCGCACTGGCGAAAGCCGGTGAATTCCGCTAAACAGTTTTATGACATTTTCACGACAATGGCGCTCTCTGGTCCCGCTCGCCGCCTTTACGGTGCTGCTGCTGACGCCTGGGCTGGCCATTCATTTCGGCCTGATGCCATTCGCCTACCGGACCTATGCATTGGTGGCGGTGTCCGGCCTGTGCATCGTGCTGTGCGTGCTGTCGGGCCTGTCGCTCGCCGATCTCGGCCTCGGCCGGCCGTCGTTCCGCGAGCACTGGCTCGGCTGCGCCGTGCTGACACTGGGCCTTGCAGCGATCATGGTGCTGCAGACCCGGCTGTTCAGCTTCGACGCCGAGCCGCCGGTCTGGCTCAGCTTCGCGCCGTTCTACGTGCTGGTCTCCAGCCCGTCCCAGGAGGTGGT
>JACMOT010000513.1 GCA_014377915.1 Tardiphaga sp. | reverse complement strand
GGCGGCCGGTCCAGTGTTCGCCGTATCCTGTTCATGGGCGCCATGGTGGCGGCACGCTTCAATCCGGAGCTCAAGCTGTTCCGCGACAAGCTCGTCGCAGCCCGGAAGCCGGAGGTCGGTGCCATCATCGCCGTCGCCCGAAAGCTGCTCACGATCCTCAACGCCATCCTGCGAGACAAAGTCAAATGGCAGCCAAAAAACGCTTGACCCGAAAGACAGTCGCTCCCCTCATGGGTTCGAGGGGGGAACTACCGCAAAACTCGGGCGCCCGGCGTCGCGAGAAGGCGAAATCATGGTTGCGTGAAAGTTGAATCGGAATCGTAGCATGGGTAGAGCGCAGCGAAACCCATCGGCTGAACCGCGCGGGAATGATGGGTTTCGCGAAGAGCTCAACCCATCCGACGACCCTACGGCCGACGGCCGCGGGCAAAATCGCCGCCGGGAATCGAGGCGATCAGGGCTTTGGTATAAGCGTGCCGCGGATGGCCGAACACCTCGCCGGCCAGTCCATGCTCGACCACTTCACCATCCTTCATGACGGCGACCAGATCGCAGATCTGCGCCGCGACGCGAAGGTCATGGGTGATGAACACGATCGACAGGCCGAGCCGCTCGCGCAATTCGGCGAGCATTTTCAGCACCTGGGCCTGCACCGAGACGTCGAGCGCCGACACCGCTTCATCGGCCACCAGCACGTCGGGCTTCAGCGCCAGCGCGCGGGCAAGGCCGATGCGCTGCCGCTGGCCGCCGGAGAATTCGTGCGGAAAGCGATCGATCGCCGACGGATCGAGTCCGACCAGCGCGAACAGTTCTTTCGCTTCGGTCATCGCTTGGGCGCGCGGCGTGCCGTGCACGATCGGGCCCTGCGCCACGAGGTCGCCGGCCTTGCGGCGCGGGTTGAGCGAGGCGAACGGGTCCTGGAACACCATCTGGATATGGCGGGTCTCGCGCCGCACGTTTTCGCGCGTCATCGTCGCCCAGTCCTTGCCTTCCAGCACGATGGCGCCCGCGTCGGGATCGATCAGCCGGATGATGCAGCGCGCCAGCGTCGACTTGCCCGATCCGGACTCGCCGACGATGCCGAGCGTCGCACCGCGCGGCAGTTTCAGCGACACATCGCGGACGGCGTGGGTGACGCGCGCGCCGCGGCCGAAAAACCCGCCATTGCGATAGGTCTTCGAGACGTGGTCGATGCTCAGGATGATGTCGTCGGAGAGTTGTCGCGGCGGCGGCGCGGTCAGCGGCGGCACCGCGGCGATCAACTGTCTGGTATAGGCATGCCGCGGATCGTTGAGCACGTCCCGCGCGCTGCCGATCTCGACCACGGCGCCATGCTGCATCACCACGACGCGGTCGGCGATCTCGGCGACGACGCCGAAATCATGGGTGATGAACAGCACCGCCGTCTTGCGGCGGAGCTGTAATTCGCGGATCAGCTTCAGGATCTGCGCCTGGGTGGTGACGTCGAGCGCGGTGGTCGGCTCATCGGCGATCAGCAGCCGCGGATCGAGCGCCAGCGCCATGGCGATCATCGCGCGCTGCCGCTGGCCGCCGGATAATTCGTGCGGAAAGGCCCGCGCGGCCTCGGCGGGGTTGGGGATGCGGACGTCTTCCAGCAACGCCAGCACACGCGCCTTGATCTCGGACTTCGACAGTTTTGTATGGATCGAGAACATCTCGCCGATCTGGTCGCCGATGCTGCGCAGCGGATTCAGCGCCGTCATCGGCTCCTGAAAGATCATCGCGATGCCGGCGCCGCGCACCTTTCGCATTTCAGCCGGGGTGGCGCTGGCGAGATCGCGGCCCTCGAACATCACCTTTCCGCCGTCGATGGCGACGTCGCGCGGCAGCAATTGCATGATGGCATTGGCCATGATCGACTTGCCGGAACCGGACTCGCCGACCACG
>JACMOT010000512.1 GCA_014377915.1 Tardiphaga sp. | reverse complement strand
AGTCGATCATCATGATCGCCTTCTTCTTCACGATGCCCATCAGCAGGATGATGCCGATCAACCCGATCACCGACAGATCCTGGCCGGTGGCCATCAAGGCCAGGATGGCGCCGACGCCGGCCGACGGCAGCGTCGACAGGATGGTGATCGGGTGGATGTAGCTTTCATAGAGCACGCCGAGCACGATGTAGATCGTCACCAGCGCCGCGAGGATCAGCCAGGGCTGGCCCGACAGCGACTTGGAGAATTCCGCGGCGTCGCCGGCGAACAGGCCGTTGATGCTGCCGGGCATGCCGATCCGCTGCTCGATCACCTTGACTTCGTTGACGGCGTCGCCGAGCGCCTCGCCCGGAGCGAGGTTGAAGCTCAGCGAGATCGCCGGAAACTGCGCCTGGTGCGAGATCGCCAGCGGCGCCGTGGTGCGCGTCAGCGTGGCCACCGCCGACAGCGGCACCTGCGCGCCGGCCGTACCGGGCAGATATAGTTTCGACAGCACGTCGGGATCGCGCTGCTGCGACGGCAGCGCCTCCAGCACCACGCGGTACTGGTTGGCCTGACCGTAGATAGTGGAGATCTGCCGCTGCGCGAAGGCGTCGTTGAGGGTGTCGTTGATGCCCTGCAGGCTGACGCCGAGTTGGCCGGCGCGCTGCCGGTTGATGTCGAGCGCGGCGCGCAGGCCACCGGCCTGGGATTCCGACGAGACATCGCGAAACATCGGATCGCGGCGCAGTTCGGCGACCAGTCGGTCCGACCACAGCGTGACCTGCGCGGCATCCGTGCCGGTCAGCGTGTATTGATATTGCGAGCGGCTCGCCTGGGTGCTGATCTGGATGTCCTGCACCGGCTGGAAATACACCGTCATGCCGGGAATGCCGGCGACGCTCCGCTTCAGCCGCGTGATCACCCGGGTGATGTCATCGTTGCGCTCACTGCGCGGCCGCAGGTTCAGCACCAGACGGCCGACATTGGTGGTCGGATTGACCGTGCCGCCGCCGATCACCGACACGACGCTGATGACATCGGGATCGGCCTGAATGACGGACGCCGCGGCCGCCTGCCGGCTCTGCATCTCGGCAAAGGACACGTCGGCGCCGGCCTCGGTGACCGCGGTGATCGAGGCGGTGTCCTGCAGCGGCAGAAAACCTTTCGGCGCGATGATGTAGAGGCCGAGCGTGGCGACGATGGTCAGGAAGGTGACGACCAGCGTCGCCGGCTGATGCTTCAGCACCCACAGCAGCGTGCGATGATAGAACGCCACCATGGCGTCGATGCCGGCGCTGACGGCAGCGAGACCCGGTACCTGCCACTCGTCGCCGGAATGCTTGAGCAGCCGCGAACACATCATCGGCGTCAGCGTCAGCGATACGATGGCCGAAGTGATCACGGCGATGGTCAGGGTCATCGCGAATTCGCGGAACATGCGGCCGACCAGCCCGGACATGAACAGCAGCGGGATGAACACCGCGATCAGCGACACCGTCAGCGAGATCACGGTGAAACCGATCTCGCTGGCGCCGGCTAGTGCGGCTTCCATCGGGCTCTCGCCGTCCTCCATGTGCCGGACGATATTCTCGATC
Source organism: Tardiphaga sp. (assembly GCA_014377915.1). The sequence continues at coordinate 15,630 of JACMOT010000512.1, read as the reverse complement.
ATGACAATGGCGTCGTCGACCACGAATCCGGTGCCGATGGTCAGCGCCATCAGGCTGAGATTGTCGAGACTGAACCCGGCAAAATACATCACGCCGAAGCTGGTGATCAGCGACAGCGGCAGCGCCACGCCGGCGATCAGCGTGGCGCGCAGCGAGCGCAGGAACAGCAGCACCACCAGCGTCACCAGCAGTACCGACAGCACCAGCGTGAACTGCACGTCATGCACGGAAGCGCGGATGGTGACGGTGCGATCGCTGACCACCGTGAGCTTGACGCCGGCCGGCATCGATCGCTGCACCTTGGGGATCTCTTCGTTGATCTGGCGCACCACCTCGATGACATTGGCGCCGGGCTGGCGCTGGATCTCGATGATCACCGCCGGCGTTCCCTGGTACCAGCCGCCGGTACGATCGTTTTCGAGTCCATCGACGATCTGGGCGATGTCGCCGATCGTCACCGGCGCGCCGTTGCGATAGGCGACGATGATCGGGCGATAGGCGTCGGCGGCGCCAATCTGGTCGTTGGCGGCGATAGTGTAGGCCTGCTGCGCACCGTCCAGCGACCCTTTCGGGCCGGATACGTTGGCGCCGGCGATTGCCGTGCGCAGGTCCTCCATGGCGATGCCATAGGCCGCGAGCCGGGACAGATCAGCCTGCACCCGCACCGCCGGCTTGAGCCCGCCGAGCACCGCGACGCGGCCGACGCCGGAGATCTGGCTGAGGCGTTGCGCCAGCAGCGTGTCGGAAATATCGCTCATGGCGCGCAGCGAGATGGTGTCGGAGGTCAGCGCCAGCGTCATCACCGGCGCGTCGGCCGGGTTCACCTTGGCGTAGACCGGCGGATAAGGAAGATTCCTGGGCAACACGCCGGCGGCGGCATTGATGGCCGCCTGGACGTCCTGGGTGGCGCCGTCGATATCGCGGCTGAGGTCGAACTGCAGCGAAATAGCGCTGACGCCGAACGAGCTGGTGGAGGTCATCGATGACAATGACGGAATCTGGCCGAGCTGGCGCTCCAGCGGCGCGGTGATCAGCGAGGCGATCACGTCGGGGCTGGCGCCGGGCAGCTGCGTCGAGACCTGCACGGTCGGAAAATCGACCTGCGGCAGCGCCGATACCGGCAGCGCCCAGTAGCCGAGCGCACCGCCGATCAGCAGCGCAACCCCGAGCAGCGAGGTCGCGACCGGCCGACGGATGAAGGGTTCTGAGACGCTCATGGCTGCGCGCTATACAACGCTGCGCCGCCCTGTCCCCCTCTCCCGGAGGGAGAGGTGGGATGTGCGAGCAAATCGAGCATATCCGGGTGAGGGGTTAAGGACTTCTCGATAAAGTTGTTCCTCCTCACCCGCCCTGCTTCGCTACGCTCCGCCGGCCGACCTCTCCCCAAAGGGGAGAGGTGTACAGCGCGCCGACGAGAGCGCATCATCACTGCTTCGCTCCGGCGGGCGCGGCGGCAGGCGGGCTGGCCGGCGCCGGTGCGAGGCCGGTCTGGCCTGTCTGGTCGCCTTGCGGCGTACCCTTGCTGCGACGCTCGCCCTTGCTGCCACGCGCGCGCGGCGCCAGGTCGGCGGTCGGCTCAGCGTCATTGGTGCCGACGCTGACTTTCGAGCCGTCGGCCAGATTGGCGAAGCCGGTGGTCACCACGCGGTCGGTCGGCGATAGCCCCTTGGCGATGACGGCGCTGGTTTCGTTCTGCTGCGTTACCGTGACCGGCACCGCCTTGACGATATCGCCGTCGCCGATCACGTAGCTGAAGGTCCCCGCGGGGCCGCGCTGCACGGCGGAAGTCGGCACCAGCATCACCTGCGGCAAGGTTTCGACCTTGAGCCGCACATTGACGAACTGGCCAGGCCAGAGCTGCAGATTGGCATTCGGAAACTCGGCCTTGACCTTCACCGTGCCGGTGGTGATGTCGACCTGGTTGTCGATCCCGGTCAGCGTACCGGAATCCACCACGGCGACGCCGTCATTGCCGAACACGTCGACGGCGAGCGTTCCCTTGGCGGCGGCGGCATTGGCGCGCACGATCTGCTGTTGCGGCAGGCTGAACTGCACCGCGATAGGCTGCAACTGAGTGATCACCACCAGCCCGGTGGTGTCGGAGGCCTTGATGATGTTGCCCTGATCGACCTGGCGCAGTCCGGCACGGCCGGACAGCGGCGCGATGATCTTGGTGTAGCTGAGGGTTGCGGCGGCATTGTCGATGGCGGCCTGATCGGAATTCACCAGCGCTTCCTGTTGCGCGACCACCGATTTCTGGGTGTCGGCCTGCTGCTTGGAGCCGGCATTGGTGACGGCCAGTTGCTGGTAGCGGACCAGATCGAGACGGGCATTGGACAGAGTGGCTTCGTCCTGCGCCTTTTTGGCGACGGCCTGGTCGTACAGTGCCTTGTAGAGGACCGGATCAATCTCGCCGAGCACGTCGCCCGCCTTGACGTCCTGACCTTCCTTGAAATGGACCTTGATCAGCTTGCCGTCGACCTGGGCGCGGACGGTGACGTTGTTCAGCGCTTTCACGGCGCCGACGCCATCGAGATAGACCGGCACGTCCTCAATTCTTGGCGTTGCCGCCAGCACCGGCACCGTGGCGTCCGGTCGCGGGGCGCGTCCGGCGGCCTGCTTCTGCTGCAGCGCCTGCCAGCCGATATAGCCGAGACCGCCCAGGATCAGCAACGTGATGAAGATCGAAACCGTGCGACGCCGCGCGCCGCCTGCGACGCGAGCCGCGGCGCCTGACGCGTTCACCGTCCCGTTCGGGTCAGGCTTAAAGAGCATTGACCGGTCTCTCCAATTTTGGCTCCCAGCCGCCACCCAGCGCCTGGTAGAGGCTGACGATCGCCAGCAGGCGCGCCAGTTGCGCCTGCGACAGCGCATCCTCGGCCTGGAATAGCGTGAGCTGGGTATTTAGCACGGTTACGATGTCCGCGGTGCCTGCCCGCAACTGCTGTTCGGACAGCTGGAACGCTCGCCTCGAAGCGGTCAGTACGTCGCGCAGCAGCCGCAGCCGCTCCGAGGTCTGCCGGATCGATACCAGGGCATTGTCAACGTCGGCGAAGGATTGCACCACGGTCTTGCGATAGGTCTGCAGCAGTTCATCCTGCCGTGCCTGGGTCAGATCGAAATTACCCTGGATCCGGCCGCCATCGAAGATCGGCTGCGTCAGGCCCCCGACCAGACTGAAGAACGCGGCATTGGGCTGGAACAGCGATGATAGCGCCGAACTCTGGTAGCCGCCCTGCCCGGTCAACTGGATACTGGGGAAAAACTGCGCGCGGGCGCTGCCAACGCTGGCGGTGGCCGAGGCGAGCTGGGCTTCCTGGCGGCGGATATCCGGCCGCTGTGTCAGCAATTCCGACGGCAGGCCGGGCGTGACCCGCGGCGGCACGAGGGTGTTGAGCGAGCCGCCATTAATCCGGACGCTTTCCGGCGGCCGTGACACCAGCGTCGCCAATGCGTTGAGGTTCTGCGCCAGCGTCTGGCGCAGCGGCGGCACCGCGGCGCGCTGGTTGGCCAGCACGCTCTGCTGCTGGGCGAGATCGAGATCGGTGCCGGTGCCGGCGGTCAGCCGCGACTGGATCGCGTCGAGGATGCGCTGCGCACTGGCGATGTTACGCTCCGCGGTCTTGATCCGGTCCTGCGAGGCCAGCACCTGGAAATAGGCATTGGCGACGGCCGTCAGGGTCGACAGCGCGACGACGTCGCGATCAAAACGGGTGGCGGTGGCGGTCTCCTCGGTGGCCAGCGCCGCGTCGCGGTTCTTGCCCCAGAAATCCAGCTCATAGCTGGCCGACAGCGACGACGAATAGCTAACCACCTCGCGCCCGCCATTGGTCAGGCCGTTGGAGCTGGAGCCGGAATTGCGTGAATAATTCTCTTGGCCGGCCGTGCTCAGGCTCGGCAGTAGCGCCGCGCCCGTGATTCGCGCCTGCGCGTCGGCCTGGCGGATGCGGGAGGTCGCCGCGGCGATATCGAGGTTGACCGTCTGGGCTTCCTCCATCAGTTGCGTCAATTCGCGCGACCGAAATCCGCGCCACCAGTCCAGCGTTGGGGTGGCACCATTCGGATTCGACAGCCGCGCGGCCTGATAGCCCTGCGGCACGTCCAGCGCGGGATCCGGCAAATCCTGGGTCAGTATGCAACCGGCGGACGGCGCCACCGCCGCGCAAAGCACCAGCATGCGCAAAACAGGGCGCTTCAGGAAATGCCTCACGGCGAATCTCCCCAGCCGCGTGCCCGCGTTCGAAGCGATTCGCTGTCCGTTCGGGCCGTGAGATGCGCGGATTGAGACAAGTTCACCGGATGATGTTGTTTACGACAAGCACCCGCATTCTAGCGGGCGCTTCGCCGGGCGGACAGTGTTCTTACGCCACACCAGCCGCAAGTCGAGCCTGACCGGGATGCCGCGATGGATGACCGGATTTACACAATTTCCCTTGTTTTCCTATGGTTTGGTGACCAACAACGTGCCGATTGACGCGCGCGAGTTACGAATATTTTATGTGTTCGAATATTGCTGACGCCGTCTGGCGCCAGGGCTCGCTCGCCTTGATCATTGTTGAAACTCAACAGGGTACCGGCCGTAGCTGGATGAAGAATTTGCCTCATGGGGACTGGGAATGCGCGTCGCAATTATCGGAACGGGAATCGCCGGCAATGCCGCTGCCTGGGCACTGTCGAGGCGATATCCCGTCACCGTCTACGACCGCGAATTGCGCCCCGGCGGCCATAGCCATACCGTCACAATCGCTTATGACGGCGCCGAACTGGCCGTCGACATCGGCTTCATCGTTTATAATGAGCTGAACTATCCGGATTTGACCAATCTGTTTGCCCATCTCGAAGTCGAGACCGTGGAAAGCTGCATGAGTTTTGCGGTGACGGCGGATGGTGGCAAATTCGAATGGAAGGGCGGCGGCGATACCTGGGCTGAGACCGCCCGAGGCCTGTTCGCGCAATGGAAGAACCTGTTCTCGCCGTCCTATCTGCGAATGCTGCGCGACATCCTGACCTTCAACGAGCAGAGCGTGAAGGACCGCGATGCCGGCCTGCTCGCGGATATGACGCTCGGCGAGTATTTTGCCTTCCGCAAATTCGCACCGCGGCTACTGACCGACTATCTGGCGCCGATGGGCGCCGCGATCTGGTCGGCGCCGGCCGACCAGATGTTGAAATTTCCCGCCGAGAATTTCATCGCCTTCTTCAGCAATCATCGGCTGCTGCAATATGACCGTCCGATCTGGCGCACGGTGAAGGGCGGCAGCAAGCGTTATGTCGAGAAACTCATGTCGGCATTTGGCGATCACGTCCGGCTTGGCTGTGCCGTGACCTCGATCGAGCGCACGCCCCACGGCGTCGTCGTCCATGACAGCCATGGCCGCCACGAGACCTATGACCATGTTGTCGTCGCCGCGCATAGCGATCAGGCCCTGGCCATGCTGGCCGATCCGAGCGCGGATGAGACCGCCATCCTTGGCGACATCGGCTATGCCCCCAACATCGTCTATCTGCACCGTGACATCCGGCTGATGCCGAAGCGGAAGAATGCCTGGGCATCGTGGAATTTCCTGCGCTGGCAGCGAGAGGGTAGCCACGTAAACGACGTCGCGGTCACCTACTGGATGAACCGTCTGCAGGGCATCAGCGACGACAAGCCGTTGTTCGTCAGCCTGAATCCACCGTTCGAGCCCGATCCGGCGCTGACCTTCGGCCGGTATGTATGTGAACATCCGCAGTACAATGCCAAGGCCTTTGCGGCCCAGAAACGGCTTGGCGATATCCAGGGCCAGCGCCATACTTGGTTTGCTGGCGCCTGGACCGGCTATGGTTTTCACGAAGACGGTTTGCGATCCGGTCTGGCGGTCGCCGAAGCGCTCGGCGCGACGGTGCCGTGGCGCGAGATGCCCTCCGAACTGGCCGAGGCCGCCGAGTAGTCATGTCCGACGTGATGCCCCGAACCGACGCGCAATCAGCCGCGGCGCCCGCCGCGGCGGCGCTTTACTTTGGCGACGTCATGCACGCCCGCCTGAAGCCGATGGGGCATCGCTTCAACTACCGCGTCATGAGCCTGCTCATCGACCTCGACCGGCTCGCCGACGCGGACCGGTTGACGCCGCTGTTCGGCGTCAACCGTGCCGCGCTGTACAGTTTTCGCGAGTCCGACCACGGCAGCCGCGACGGGGCTGGCCTGCGCGCCTTCGCCCAGGCGCGCGCGGCAGAGCACGGCATCGACCTGACCGGTGGTCGCGTCGAACTGCTGTGCTACCCTCGCCTGCTCGGCTACACTTTCAACCCGCTGTCAGCCTATTTTTGTCACCGCGCCGACGGCTTGCTCGCGCTGATCATCTATGAAGTACGCAACACCTTCGGCGATATCCATAGCTACGTGCTGCCGGTCGAGCCTGGCCAGCGCAGCGATGCCGGCATCCGCCAGGAACAGGACAAGCTGTTCTATGTCTCGCCGTTCCTCGACATGCGCATGCGCTATCACTTCCGGGTGTCGCCGCCCGGACCGAACGTCAAGTTGCGAATTCTGGAAACCGACCCGGACGGCCCGGTGCTGTCCGCCACCTTCCATGGCAGCCGCCGTGCCTTGACAACATCCGCCCTGCTGCGCGCGTTTATCTCGCTCCCGATGGTGACCTTCAAGATCATGGCGGCGATCCATTGGGAAGCGCTGCGACTCTGGATCAAGGGTGCCCGGCTGGTGGCCCGCCCGGCAGCCCCGCCGGAAAATACCGTCTTGGCGAGTCCGCGAAGCCGCGATTATAGTAAGGCAACTTTGGCGGCGCGCGGACCGGAGTCGGCGCCGCGCAAAATTGCTGTGCTTCGATAAGGCTGCGGCCTGCCCTTCAGCCCCCGTGCAACTCGGACACGGAGCCACGCAATTCGATGGATCTGCAAATGTCTGATTTGGTCGTGTCTGATCTGATTGTCCTCACCCCCGAAAACGTGGACGCCCAGCTGTCCGATCTGCCCCGCATCGTGCGGCTGGCGTTCGGCTTCGGCTCCCGGTTGCGCCGCGGCACGCTGGATGTGACTCTGCCGGACGGCCGCCGGGTCAGGCTGGGCGGCATGGAGCCCGGCCCGTCGGCGCAAATGACCATTTACGGTTATGGTTTTGCTTCTCGGCTGCTGAATGGCGGCGACATCGGCATCGCCGAGGCCTATCTGCACGGCGAATGGGACACCACCGATCTGACTCAGTTCCTGTACCTGTTCTGCGTCAACCATGACCTGATCCAGGCGATGCTCGGCGACAATCCCATGATGCGCTTCGTGCAGATCGTCCGGCACTGGTTCAACCGCAACACCAAGCGGCAGGCCAAGAAGAACATCTACGCCCATTACGACATTGGCAACGCGTTCTACTCGGCGTGGCTGGATCCCAGCATGACCTATTCGTCGGCCATCTATGAGGACGCCAGCCAGGACCTGACAGCGGCGCAGAACAACAAATATCGCCGCCTCGCCGAGGCCATCGACCTGCAGCCCGGCCACAAGGTGCTGGAGATCGGCTGCGGCTGGGGCGGCTTCGCGGAATATGCCGCCAAGAACTACGGCGCCCATGTCACCGGCCTGACCATCAGCCGCGAGCAGCGTGATTTCGCGCAAAAACGCATTCAGGCGGCCGGTCTCGGCGACCAGGTCGACATCAAGTTCCAGGACTACCGCGACGAACGCGGCCAGTATGACCGGATCGCCTCGATCGAGATGATCGAGGCGGTTGGCGAGCAGTTCTGGCCGCATTATTTCTCACAATTGCGCGACCGCTTGTTGCCGGGAGGGCTGGTCGGCATCCAGGCCATCACCATCCAGGACAAGTTCTTCAAGACCTATCGCCGCGAGGTCGACTTCATCCAGCGCTACGTCTTCCCGGGCGGCATGCTGCCGTCGCCGGAAATCCTCAAATCGCTGGGCGCCAAATTCGGCGTGCCGGTCGTGCGCGAGCGCATTTTCGGACTGGATTATGCCAAGACGCTGGCGACCTGGAGAGATAATTTCCGCGCGGCATGGCCAAGCCTGACCCCGCTCGGATTCGACGACCGGTTTCGCCGACTATGGGAATACTACCTCGCTTATTGCGAGGCGGGATTCCTGTCCGGGAACATTGACGTCCGGCAAGTCGTGTTCGCAAAAGCGAAATAAACTGGCTCCCCGGCCGACATCCCGCTCCCTTGTGCGGCCCCCGACCCTCCACTAGGGTCGCGGCCTGTTACGCACAACGGGCAAGAATTCCGCATCATGAACATTGACCAAGACGTCGTCGAGGCGATCGGCCACACGCCGCTCATTAGGCTGAAGCGCGCTTCCGAACTGACCGGCTGCACCATACTCGGCAAGGCGGAGTTCATGAATCCCGGCGGCTCGGTGAAGGACCGCGCGGCGCTGGGCATTATCCGCGACGCCATCTCCAGCGGTGCGCTGCTCCCGGGCGGCGCGGTGGTCGAGGGCACGGCGGGCAACACCGGCATCGGCCTGGCGCTGGTCGCCAAGGCGCTGGGATTCCGTACGGTGATCGTGATGCCGGACACCCAGAGTCAGGAAAAGAAGGATATGCTGCGGCTGGGCGGCGCCGAGCTGCTGGAAGTGCCGGCGGTGCCCTACTCCAATCCCAACAACTACGTGAAACTGTCGGGCCGCCTCGCCGAACAGCTGGCGAAGTCAGATCCCAATGGCGCGATCTGGGCCAACCAGTTCGACAATCTGGCCAACCGGCAAGCCCATATCAACACCACCGCGCCGGAAATCTGGCAGCAGACCGATGGCAAGGTCGATGGTTTTGTCTGTTCGGTCGGCTCCGGCGGTACGCTGGCCGGCGTTTCGATCGGGCTGAAGGCGTTCAACGACAAGATCAAGATCGCGCTCGCCGATCCGATGGGCTCGGCGCTGTATGAGTTCTACAAGCACGGCAAGCTCAAGTCCGAGGGTTCCTCGATCACCGAGGGGATCGGCCAGGGCCGCATCACCGCCAATCTCGAAGGGGCGGTGATCGATGATGCCTACCAGATCCACGACGAAGAGGCCGTCCGGATCGTGTTCGACCTGCTCGAGCATGAGGGTATCTGCCTCGGCGGTTCCAGCGGCATCAATATCGCCGGCGCGATGCGTCTGGCGAAGCAGATGGGTCCGGGCCACACCATCGTGACCATCCTGTGCGACAATGGCAGCCGCTATCAATCCAAACTGTACAATCCGGAATTCATGCGGTCGAAGAATCTGCCGGTGCCGGAATGGCTGGCGCAAAAAAGCAGCATAAAGGTGCCGTTCGAGAACGTCTGATCGAGGCGCGGTGGCGCATTCAGCTTCGCTGGTGCGCGTTGAGCCGGCGCTCGACGAACAGTGAATAGCGCGACATTCCGAAGCACAGCACGAAGTACAGCATCCCGGTAAAGGCAAAGCCTGTGAATACCGTGGTCGGCGTTGACCAGACCGGATCGGCGAACGCGGCCCGCAACTGCCCGAGCAGGTCGAACAGCGCCACGATCGACACCAGCGACGTGTCCTTCAACAGCGCAATGAAGCTGTTGACCAGGCCCGGGATGACATGGCGCAGCGCCTGCGGCATCACCACCAGACCCGTCGTTTTCCAGTACGACAGGCCAAGCGCGCTGGCGGCCTCGGCCTGGCCACGCGGAATCGCGGCCAGCCCGCCGCGGATCACCTCGGCATTATAGGCGCCGGCAAACAATGCGATACCGATCAGCACGCGAACCAGCCCGTCGACGGTGAAATTACCAGGCAGGAACAGCGGCAGCATGTAGGTGGCGAAGAACAGCACGGTGATCAGCGGCAGGCCGCGCCAGAATTCGATGAAGGCCACGCAGAACACCCGGATCAGCGGAATCGTCGAACGCCGCCCCAGCGCCAGCGCGATGCCGACCGGCATCGAGGCGACGATGCCGGTCACCGACACCACCAACGTCACCAGCAGGCCGCCCCAGACGCGGGTGTCGACGATCGGCAGGCCGCCGCGGTCGAGCCGCAGCAGGGCGATGGCGATGGCGATGGCGGCGAAGCACGTCAGCGAACCGGTCAGCACCCGCCAGCCGGTGCGGACGCCGCCGTTCAGCACGAACAGCAGTAGCGAAACAGCCGCCGCGGTGACGGCCAACTCGCCCCATACCGGTTGTCCCAGAACCTGTGTCTGCTCGCGGATCCATGACAGCGGCGACGTGATGAAAAACAGTGTGGTGCCGATCAGGCTGACGCCTTGGCCGAGCCAGGCCAGCACTGGACCCAGAGCGGTGATCGTCGACGTGTCACCAACCATCGTCAGCTTGCGCCCGGTCTCGTCGATGCCTGCCGCGAGCGCCGACAGCAGATCCGCGATCCAGCTGATACCAAACCCCTGGATGCCGCCGCCATGCAGCAGGAAGAACGCGACCACCGGGAATCCGAGAAAGAACAGCCCGGCATTGACGCTCTTGGCCGGCAGCCGCGGGATCAGCAATGGCAGCAGCAACAGCGTGCCGAGCAGAAAAGTCAGGTTGACGCGCCAGCGCTGTGGCTCCGGATAGAAGCCATAGACGAACTGGCCGAATTTCGCCTGCACGAACGGCCAGCATGCGCCAACGACGCGACCCGTGGTCTCGGTCAGGCAGGCGTTGCGATCCTTGCCTTGCCACACCGCGTCGACCAGAAGGAATTGCACGGCCGGAACGACGGTGAACCACAGCAGCAGGATGCTGGCGATGGTCAGCAGGATGTTGGTCGGCGAATTTAGCAGCCGGGTGCGCAGAAAGCCGAGCGCCCCCGTTGTTTTCACCGGCGCGCGGCGTTCCGGAATAAGTTCGCTCGCAACGAAAGCGGCACCGCTCATGCGCTCAGGCTCCGGCTGATCCGCCAGCCATAGAAACTCATGATCGCGCTGGTGATCAGCGAGATCGCGAGATACACGCCCATGGTGATGGCGATGATTTCGATCGCCTGCCCGGTCTGGCTCAGCGTGGTGCCGGCGAACACCGAGAACAGATCGGGATAGCCGATCGCGACCGCCAGCGACGAGTTCTTGGTCAGGTTGAGATACTGGTTGGTGAGCGGCGGCAGGATCACGCGCAGCGCCTGCGGCACCACGATCAGCCGCAGCGTATTGCCGCGGGACAGGCCGAGCGAGGCGCCGGCTTCCATCTGGCCCTTGTGCACCGACTGCACGCCGGCGCGTACGATCTCGGCGATGAAGGCGGCGGTATAGGTCGACAGCGCCAACGTTAGCGCGACGAATTCCGGAATGACGCGGGAACCGCCCGAAAAATTGAACCCCTTGAGTTCGGGATATTCGAACGTCACCAGTTTGCCGAACGCCACGAGGGCGACAACCGGGAGCCCGACCAGCAGGCCGAACGCCACCGGCCACACCTTGATCAGCCGGCCGCTCTGGAATAATTGCCGCCGCGCATGGCTGCGCCACAGCGCGGCACCCATCACCGCGACGACGACGGCGATCGCAAACGGCTCCAGACCGGCCGCGCCGATCGGCTTCGGCACGCCGAAACCGCGGTTGCTGAGAAAAAAGCTGTTCCACAGCGAGATGCTCTGGCGCGGATTGGGCAAGGCCGCCAGCACCGCGAGATACCAGAACAGGATCTGGAACAGCAGCGGCAGGTTGCGCAGCAGTTCGACATAGCCGCCGGCGATCCGCGCCAGCAGCCAGTTCGGCGACAGCCGGCCCAGCCCGACTGCAAAGCCGATCAGCGTGGCGAAGAAGATGCCGATCGCCGAGACAACCAGCGTATTAACGAGGCCGACCAAAAATACCCGGGTATAGGTGTCGGATTCCGAATACGGGATCAGCGACTGGCTGACGCCGAAACCGGCGGTATTGGACAGAAATCCGAAGCCCGAGGCGATCCGTTGCGCCGCCAAATTGCTGCGGGCATTGGCAACGATCTCATAGCCGATCCAGCCCAACGCGGCGACGAACATAATCTGCAGAACAAATCCGCTCCAGCCCGACTGCCCTCCCAGCGCCCGGCGCAGCCTGAAGCCGTATTGGGTGGGCGCGGGTCTGGAGTCGATATCCATCGCCTGTGGCGACGATTTGCGGATCAGCGGATCGGCGGCGCGTACTGGATACCGCCCTTGTTCCAGAGCTGGTTGAGGCCGCGTGCGATGCCGAGCCTGGATCCGGAGCCGACATTGCGATCGAACACCTCGCCGTAATTGCCGGTTGCCTTGACGATCCGGGCCACCCAGTCCTTGGTGAGGCCCAGCGTCTCGCCGAGATTGCCGTCGGTGCCGAACACGCGCTTCAGTTCAGGCTTGTCCGACTTCGCCATGTCATCGACGTTCTTCTGGGTGATGCCGAGTTCCTCGGCGTTGACCATCGCAAACAGCGTCCATTTCACCACGTCGAGCCACTGGTCGTCGCCGTGGCGAACCAGCGGCCCCAGCGGCTCTTTCGAGATCACTTCCGGCAGCACGCCGTGATCGGCGGGGACGGCAAGCTTGAGACGCTCGGCATAGAGTCCGGAGACGTCGGTGGTGAAAACGTCGCAACGACCGGATTCATAGGCCTTGACGGCCTCGTCGGCGGTGCCGAAGGCGATGATCTCATATTTCATGTTGTTGCCCTTGAAGTAATCGGCAACGTTCTGCTCGGTGGTGGTGCCGGTCTGTACGCAGATCGAGGCGCTGTTCAGTTCCAGCGCCGAATTGACCTTCAGCGACTTGCGCACCAGGAAGCCTTGGCCATCATAATAGGTCACGCCGGCGAAATTGACGCCAAGCGAGGTGTCCCGCGACAGCGTCCACGTGGTGTTGCGCGACAACACGTCGATCTCGCCCGACTGCAGTGCCGTGAAGCGATCCTTGGCCGACAGCGGCACGAATTTGATCTTGGTCGGATCGTTGAAGATGGCGGCGGCGATCGCGCGGCAGACATCGACGTCGAATCCGGCCCAGTTGCCCTTGTCGTCTGGTGCGGAAAAGCCCGGCAGCCCCTGGCTGACGCCGCAGGACAGCATGCCGCGGTCCTTCACGGTCTTGAGGGTTTGCGCGGATGCACTTTGCATCGCGAGTCCGGTCGTCAGAGCGAGGGTGAAAACCAGAAGTGCGCGTTTCATGGCGAAGCCTTTCAAGAACGTCCGGGGCGCGGGGATCGATGCAAGGTGAATGCCACTTCGAACGTCACCTCGTCCGGAGCCTGGCCCGCCGTTGTCACGGTCGTGGCTGGCCATAGCACGGCATCGGAGCGAAATTCGCGGCAGGCCCCTCGACAGGCAGCGATATAATAAAGCATCGCATCACAGAACGATCTGGAAGCCGGGTCAAGGGGTTGACGGCAATCTTAGGTGTCCTGTTAGTACGGAGCTGGATCTATACCGCATTTCGCTCGCGGCGGAGCGTCGCGCGTCGGCAATGGCGACCAATTTCAAAACAGTGGCGGACCCATGACTGTGACAAACGATAACCACGGCACCTCATCGCTCGGCGTCGAGACCGTTCTCGTCACCGCCGGCCGCGACACCGAAGCGCAGAAGGGCTTTGTCAATCCGCCGGTGGTGCGCGGCTCGACCGTGTTGTATCCAAGCGCCGAGGCGCTGCACGCCCATCGCGGTGAATTCCAGTATGGCCGCCACGGCACGCCCACCACCAAGGCGCTGCAGGAAGCACTGATGGCGCTGGAAGGCCCGGACTGCGCCGGTGTCGGCCTGGTGCCGTCTGGACTCGCTGCGATCTCGACCGCCTTGCTCTCGGTGCTCAAGGCCGGCGATCACCTTCTGGTCTGCGACAATGCCTATCGCCCGACGCGCAATTTTTGCAACGGCATGCTCGCGCGCTACGGCATCGAGACAACTTACTTCGATCCGCTGGTCGGCGCCGGCATCAAGGCGCTGATCCAGCCGAACACCCGCGTGGTGATGGTCGAGGCACCGGGCTCGCAATCCTTTGAAATGCCCGACGTGCCGGCGATCGCGGCGGTGGCGCATGCCCATGGCGCGCTGGTGATCGACGACAACACCTGGGCGACGCCGCTGTATCACCGCTCGCTCGAACAGGGCGTCGACATCAGCATCCAGGCGGCGACGAAATATATCGGCGGCCATTCCGACATCATGTTCGGCACCATTTCGGCCAATGCCAAGGCCTGGCCGCTGGTCAGCGAGGGCATCCGGCTGCTCGGCATCTGCGCCGGACCGGATGACGTGTTCCTGGCGCTGCGCGGCCTGCGCACCATGGCGGTGCGGCTAGCGCATCACCAGCGCTCCGGGCTCGAAATGGCGCACTGGCTGGCAGCGCGACCGGAGGTGCTTACCGTGCTGCATCCAGCTATGGAGAGCCATCCCGGCCACGCGATCTGGAAACGCGATTTCACCGGCGCCTCCGGTCTGTTCAGCATCGTGCTGAAGCCGGTGTCGGACAAGGCCGTCGACGCCTTCCTCGATACGGTCAAACTGTTCGGCATGGGCTATTCATGGGGCGGCTTCGAGAGCCTGGTGATCCCGTTCGACTGCGCCACCTATCGCAGCGTCACGACCTGGGCCCCTGGCGGCCCGGCGCTGCGACTACATATCGGCCTCGAAAGCGTTGACGATCTGAAGGCCGACCTTGCGCGCGGATTTGCAGCGCTCAACGCGGCTTAAGTCTGCTCGATGGACATGGCATGCCGTTCGCTGATAGCTGCGGCGCGCCCCGGGTCGCGCCGCGATCGGTCACCAGCTGAAGCGGGCGCCGCCCGAGGCCTGATGGCTTTCGGCATTGCTGCGGAACTCACCTGTATAGGCAGCGAACAGGCGGAAGTTTTCGCTGCGCCAGCCGGAAATTTTAGCGCCGACCAGGGCCGCATCGCGGCCGGGGCCGGCCGCGGCGACATCGAAGCCTTCCCCGAGTAGCGCGGCCTGGCTGACCAGCGTGGCGTCACGCAGATCGTGGCCCCAGCCGAGCTTCATTTCGGGCACCAGAGTGAGGCCCTCCAGTGTTTGCAGCCGGCTGCTGACGGCAACGCCGGGCGTCGATGTCAACCTGTCGGTGGTCTGCGCCGCAAAACTCAGGCCGAATGGCTGCTGGCTCTCGGCATAGGCGTCGCGGCGAAAACCCTGCCAGCCCAGACCCGCATAGGGCTTGGACACCAGCATCGCCACCGGGGTGCGCTAGCCGGCTTCCAGCGCGACACCGGCGCCGACGCCGCCGGTGCTGCCCTGCAACATGCCGGGCGCAATCGACAAGTCGCGGTTGGTCTGGATCTGGCTCGGTCCCGCCGCGGCGCGGATGTCGAGCACCGCTGCGCCCGGTGTCCAGCTCGCATAGAGCGCGCCGGCATAGCTGTCCGACGAGCCGCTGATATCGGTGCTGGTGGAACTGGTGCGGGCATAGCCGAAGGCGCCGCCGGCGATCAGGTTCGCCGACAGCATGCGGTCGGCGCCAATGGTGAAGCCGCCGCTGGTGGTCTTCGATCCCGACAGCTCGCCGGCATCGCCGACCCGGCTGCTGCGCCCGAACCCCTGCCCCCACAGGCTCCAGCCGGCCTGCACGCGCTCGCTCGGCTGGAGGCTCGCCAGGGCGTTCATCGCATTGCCGGTCTCGGCGGTGGCAACGCGACCGGCATAGGACAACGCGGAGGATTGTCCACTGCCGGGCGGACCTGCCCGGGGGCCAAGCGCCGGCGCGTCCTGACGGGCGCCCAGCGCGCCT
>JACMOT010000511.1 GCA_014377915.1 Tardiphaga sp. | reverse complement strand
GCTTGCGCCAGCAGGTTTCGTGCGGCAGGAGAGAGGCCTTCGAGGCCGTCTTCGGCAAGGCCGATGATCGCCAGCCACGGGCGTGTGCTGGACGGGGTCACCGGCGGCTCCGTATTGGAAGGGCACGATGCGAATTCTGATACTTGGCGGCACCAGCGGAGCGCGCGCACTGGCGCAGCGCGTCGCCGGAGACGCGGCCTATCAGGCGACGCTGTCGCTGGCCGGCCGCACGCGCAATCCCTGGCTGCCGCCGATCCCGTTTCGCATCGGCGGATTCGGCGGCGTCGATGGCTTGCGCGACTATCTGGCCGCCGAGGCTATCGAGGCCGTGATCGATGCGACGCATCCCTTCGCCGTGCAGATGTCGGACAACGCCCGGCTGGCCTGTGCGACCGCGCAAATTCCGCTGGCCGCGCTGACGCGCCCGGAATGGGAGGCGCAGGCCGGCGACCGCTGGATCGTGGTCGATGGTATCGACGCCGTCGGCGATGCGCTGGGCGATGCGCCGCGCCGCGTGCTCCTGACGCATGGCCGTCTCGGCCTCGCCGCCTTCGCGCGAAGGCCGCAGCATGATTACATCGTTCGTACCATAGATAGGCCCGATGATATCGAGCTGCTGCCCAAGCATCGGCTGATTTTGGAACGCGGCCCGTTCGATACGGCCGCCGAGTTGCGTCTGCTGCGTAACGAGCGCATCGATATCATCGTCAGCAAGAACAGCGGGGGTACGGCGACCTATCCGAAGATCGAGGCTGCGCGCGAGCTCGGCCTTGCCGTCGTGATGATCCGGCGCCCGCACAGCGATGCCGTCGCCGAATTGTTCGACGTCGATTCCGTGATGACGTGGCTCGCAGCTCACCGCACCGCTCCATAGCTACGCGGCGTCAGCAGCCAGGGCAGTTTGTCGCCGCCGCGGGTGATCAGCCGGCTTTCGCTGGAGCCGATTATCACCAGCGTGCTCATGTCGACGAGGCTGGGATCGACATCGGCCAATGTCGAAAGCATGAGCCGCTCGTCGGGCCGTCCCACCGCGCGCGCGAAGGCCACCGGCGTGGTCGCGGCCTTGCGGCTTCGCAGGATGTCGAAGGCCTCGAAGATTCGTGTCGGCCGGGCTTTCGAGGCGGGGTTGTACAACGCGATGACGAAGTCGCCGTCGGAGGCGGCGATCAGCCGGCGCTCAATGATCGACCACGGCTTCAGATTGTCGGACAGCGAAATCGCGCAGAAATCATGGCCGAGCGGCGCGCCCAGGCGTGCGGCGGCGGCATGCATCGCGCTGATGCCGGGCTGCACCTCGATGTCGAGGTCGCGCCAGTGCGGTTCGCCGCTTTCGACCGCTTCCAGCACGGCCGCTGCCATCGCGAACACGCCGGGATCGCCGCCGGACACCACGGCGACGTCGCGGCCCTCGGCCGCGAGCTGCAGCGCGTGGCGGGCGCGACGAATCTCGTCGCGGTTGTCGCTGGCGTGGTGCCGCTGGTTGTCGCGCAATGCCAGGCGCGCGACATAGGGCGCATAGCCGAAGACATCGGTGACGCGCTCCAGTGTCGCTGCGGCTTCCGGGGTTAGCCAGTGCGCCGGGCCGGGCCCGAGGCCGACGATCTTGAGCGAGCCTTGCCTGCTCATGGCCGGCGGCCGTTGCCGGGCACCAGCACCATCGCGAAATAGGGCGCCTTGTCGCCGGTGTGGTCTTTCAGCGGCATCACGATCTCGGCCGCCATCGTGCCGCGCTCGACATAGATCGCGCGCTCCATCAGCCCGGCGTCGCGGATCGCGTCGCGCACCTTGGCAAAATTATTGCCGAGCTTCATCACCACGGCGGCGTCACTCTCGCTGAGCTTTTTGGTGGGCGAGGCGGCGGACAGCGTGCCGGGCAGCACGGTGAGCACGTCGTCGCCCCAGGTGATCGGCGCGCCCGCGGTGGTCCAGCAGCCGGACATGCCGGTGACGCCCGGCACCACGGTGACGGCGAAGCGCTCCTTCAGCCGGATGTAGAGATGCATGAAGGAGCCATAGAAGAACGGGTCGCCTTCGCACAACAGCGCGACGTCGCGTCCATCCAGCAGATGCGCGGCGATGCTCTCGGCGGCTTCCTCATAGAAGCCGCTGAGCGCCGCGTTATAGGCCGGCTCCGCGAACGGCAGTTCGGTCGTCACCGGATAGTACAGCGGCAGTTCTTCGGACGACGCCGTGATCCACTGGTCGGCGATGCCGCGCGCGTTGCCGCGGCGGCCGGCTTTCGCGAAGTAGGCGACGACCGGTGCGGCCTGCAGATGGCGCACGGCCTTCACGGTCAGCAGTTCGGGATCGCCCGGTCCAAGGCCGATGCCGTAGAGCCGTCCGAAGGGCGAAGCGGCGGTCATTCCGCCGCGCTCGCCAGCGCATTGATGGTCGCCGCCGCCATCGCGCTGCCGCCGCGGCGTCCGCGCACCACGAGGCACGGCACGCGGCTGTCCTCGATCAGGGCTTCCTTGGATTCGGCCGCGCCGATGAAGCCGACCGGCATGCCGACGATGGCGACCGGCGGGCTGACGCCTTCGTCGAGCATTTCGAACAGCCGATACAACGCCGTCGGCGCATTGCCGATCACGACGATGCTGCCGGCGAGCTTGTCGCGCCACAATTCCATTGCCGCCGCGGAGCGCGTGGTGCCGAGCTTCGCGGCGAGTGCCGGCGTGGCGGGATCGTTCAGCGTGCAGATGACGTCGTTGTCGTGGGGAAGACGCGACCGCGTGATGCCGTCGGCGAGCATGCGGGAGTCGCAAAGGATCGGCGCGCCGGCCTGCAGCGCCGACGCGGCGGC
>JACMOT010000510.1 GCA_014377915.1 Tardiphaga sp. | reverse complement strand
TTCTGAATCATGGTCATGACGTTCCTCGGAATGGAATTGTCGAAATTCGGGACAGCCGCGATCGCAAGCAGGAGCGGCGGCGCGGCCGGCGCTTGGCGATTGGCGGGTCGTGTTGATCGGCGGAGCGTTGTTGTGTCGGCGCTGCCTGCGCCGCATGGTCAATGAATTGAAGAAAACATTATAAAATAGGGCGGTGTGGGGCCGCGAATATCGGAACCGATGCCGGTTTCCTCATTCGACGGCTTAAATCGTTATGAAGAACATAACACCACAGATCTAAAACGGTGGTTAACGGCGGCGTTCCATCATCGCTAAAAAGCAGCCCGGGCGACTGCGATCTACCGAAGTCACTCTGCAGGCACCGGCTGCCATCACCGCCTCGACAGCCCGATGAGGCGGCACCGCGCCGGATTACGCCGCCCGCACCGAGTGCAGGAACTTGCTGACTTCCTGCTTCAGCCGGTTGCTTTCCGACGACAGCGACTGCGCCGCCGACAGCACCAGCGACGACGCCGAACCGGTCTCGCTGGCACCGCGCTGGACATCGGCAATATTGGACGTGACCTGGGTGGTACCCTGCGCCGCCTGCTGCACGTTGCGGGAAATCTCCCGGGTCGCGGCGCCCTGTTCCTCGACGGCGGAGGCGATGGTCGACGCAATCTCCGACATCCGTCCGATGGTCGCGCCGATTCCCTTGATCGCACCGACAGAGTGCTGCGTCGCGGCCTGAATCCCGCTGATCTGCGCGGAGATCTCGCCGGTTGCCTTCGCGGTCTGTTCGGCCAACGCCTTCACTTCGGAGGCCACCACCGCGAAGCCGCGGCCGGCCTCCCCGGCACGCGCCGCCTCGATCGTAGCGTTCAGCGCCAGCAGATTGGTCTGGCCAGCGATGTTGTTGATCAACTCGACAACATCGCCAATCCGTGAAGCGGCCACGGCGAGTTCGGAAACGCGATCATTGGTGTGCTGGGCCTGTTCGACCGCCTCGCCCGCGATACGCGCGGATTCCTGCACTTGACGGCTGATCTCGTTGACCGACGAGGCCATCTCCTCGGTGGCCGAGGCGACCGACTGCACATTGGTCGACGCCACTTCCGAGGCGTCGGCGACCAGATTGGTCAATTGCTGCGAACGCTCCGCCGTCCCGGACAGCTTGCCAGCCGAAACCTCCAATTCGGCCGATGCCGAAAAGACCGCATCAACGATCCTTCCGACCACGCCTTCGAACTGGTCGGCCATCCGGATCATGTCCTGACGGCGCTGCTCGACGCTCAGCGTCTCGGCTTCGATTTGTTCGGTCTTCATCCGCTCGACCTCAAGCCCGTTGGACTTGAACACCGCGAGCGCTGATATGATCTGGCCAATTTCATCGCGGCTGCGGTGCACCGGCAGGTCGGCTGACAAATCACCCGCGGCCAGCCGGTTCATCGTCGCAATACTTGCTTTCAACGGCCGGGCGACGCCGTTACGCGCGGCCAGATAGCTGGCGACGATCGCAAGCGCCATGACCAGCAGGGTGGCAGAGATGATCGTCCACAGCGTCTCCTGCGCCGTTTCCAGGAAGTCGACTTTCTTGAGACCGACATAAAGAATGCCGATCACCTGCCCGCTGGCATCGAGGATCGGATCATAGGCCGTCATGTACGGCTCTTCGAGAATTTTCGTCTCGCCACGAAACGACGTCTTGCGGTCGAAGATCGCCGCATAGGCCGCGTTGCGCGCCAGTTGCGTACCGACCGCGCGCGTGCCATCCGGTTTCATCACATTGGTGGTGATCCGGGTATCATTCATGAAGATCGTGCAGGTGCCGCCGACCAGGCTCTTGACCTTGTCGACAATGGCCGTGTCGCCGTTCAGCACTTGTCCGTTCCGCAGCAATTTGCCGTCAGCGATGCTGAAATCCTTGCCTTTGGAACCAAGTACCTCCCATGCCACCCGCAGATTGGTTTCAACCCGCTCGGTGGCGGCCCTGCTGGCACCGCGGTCCAGCACGTACCAGGCAACGCTGGTCACGCAGATGCCCAAAGCGAGGATGCCCGAGATCGAGAGCAGCATGATCCGGGGTACGAGGCCAAAAACGGTGCGCGCGTGGGAAACTTCCGGTTCCGGGGCGAAAGCCATGTGCTGCGATGACAATTAAGATCTCCGTACAGACAGGTGGCGTGCCGCCTGTGGAATCGCAGGAGGACACGTCAGCGCAATAGATTTCGAAGCAAAAAATGATCGATCAGCAGTTATCGGCCGAGCCCCCTCCGCAATCAATCGCGCACGGATACTCGCATCCGTAGTCTCACGCTATACGGTTAAGTACTTGCTTATTTTATGATAGCACGCGGTGATGTGTCGTATTGATCATCGATCAAAAGAAAGGCCTGTCGCCCGGTCACGATCGCCTCATAGAGCGATCGTGATGTCCGTTGGGTCGATATCACGCCGCCCGCACCGATTGCAGGAACCTGCTGACTTCCTGCTTCAGCCGGCTGCTTTCCGACGACAGCGACTGCGCCGCGGAGAGCACCTGCGACGACGCCGAACCGGTCTCGCTGGCACCGCGCTGGACATCGGCAATATTGGACGTCACCTGGGTGGTACCATGCGCCGCCTGCTGCACGTTGCGGGCGATCTCCTGCGTCGCCGTGCCCTGCCCGTCCACCGCGGAAGCCACGCTTGACGCAATCTGCGACATCTGTCCGATCGTATCGCCGATCGCCTTGATCGCGATCACCGATTCATCGGTCGCGCTCTGAATGCTACTGATCTGCATTCCGATCTCGCCGGTGGCACGCGCGGTCTGCTCGGCCAGCGCCTTCACCTCGGACGCCACCACGGCGAAGCCGCGACCGGCATCGCCGGCGCGCGCCGCTTCGATCGTCGCGTTGAGGGCCAGCAGATTGGTTTGTCCCGCGATGGTATTGATCAGTTCGACGACCGCGCCGATCCGGCTCGCCGCCTTCGACAGTTCGGCGACCCGGTCATTGGTAGTCTTCGCCTGGGCCACCGCCGCATTGGCGATGCGTGCCGATTCCTGGACCTGGCGACCGATCTCGGTGATCGAGGTGGACATTTCCTCGGTGGACAACGCCACCGATCGAACATTGGTGGAAGCCTCCTCGGACGCCGCGGCGACCATGGTGGTCAGCCGCTGCGAGCGCTCCGCGGTCGATGTCAGCGTTCCCGCCGATGCTTCGAGCTCGGTCGAGGCTGACGACACCGTCTCGATGATCTGGCCCACCGCGCCTTCGAAATCATCAGCCAATTTTATCATCTCGCGCCGGCGCTGCGCGGCGGCGGTCTGGTCCTCGGCGATCCTGGCTGCCGCCTCGTCACGCGCCTTCTGCTCCGCCCTGACCTTGAAGGTCTCGACCGCCTGCGCCATGTCGCCGACTTCGTCCCGGCGGCCGAGGCCGGGCAACACCACGCCGAAATCACCATCGGCCAGTCTTTTCATGCCGGCGGTCAGACCCGCGAGCGGACCGATGATGCCCCGCGCGATCAAGAACGCAATCAGCAGCCCGCAAATGGCGGCAACGGCGGCGACCGCCTGTTGGGTCGTGATGGTGCCGGTGATCTTCTCGTCGGTCAGCGCGGCGTTGGTCGTGAACGACCGCTGCGACGACGCCTTGACGGTGTCCATCTTTTCGATGGCGAGGATGATGGTCGGCGTCACCGACTTATAGAACAGCTCGTCCATCATCAACAGATTGACCGACGCCTTGTCGAACACGTTCGAATAGCTCTTCAGATTGGCCTTGATCATGCCGAACAACGCCTCGAGGCTTGCCGGCATATCCAGTTTTTCCAGCTCGGCGATCTGCTTCTGTGCGTTGCCGATACTGGTCTTGAACTGCATCAGGCTGCCCTGGTCGCGACTGGCGAGAAATCGCCATTGGGCAACCTGGACCAGCAGCGTTTCCGACTGCAGGCTTGTCGCTCCCTGGGCGAAAACAGTATTGCGCGTGGCAATGACCAGCTTCTGCAGCCCGCTCGTCAGTTTCTCGCTTTCGCCAAGCAAAGCGGCGCGGCCATCGACCATCAATTTGACAGTGTCGCCGAGATCGAGCCGCATGCCTTTCAGGTCCGAGACGCTCTTGTCGATCTCGCGGTACACCGCGCGACGCTCTTCCTGCCGCACCAATCTGATGGCGACTTCCAGCAGGCTGCCAACATTGTCCAGCAGCCTTCCGGACTCCTGATAGGAGGCCTGGTCCTGGTCAAAGATGAATCGCAGCATCGCCCGGCGCATCGATTGCAGCTCGGCGGCAATCTCAACCGATCGCAGGGTGTTGGCCGAGCCGACATTCATCGATCGAACCTGACCGCTGATATCGCTGAGTTGCCACACTGAAAATCCCGCCATGGCGGCGCCGAACATTACCAGCGCGCCAAAGCCCGCATAGAGACGACCACGAATTCGGAGACGAAACAGCGACATGCGATTTTCCTTGATCAGCGCGACGGTCCGGATGCAACAGAAGAGCCGAGACGGGACGAAGAACGACGGTGTATAATTACCATCGAAACTCTAACCTGCCCGTTAACGTGGTAGGCGGCCTGCCAGAGCGGGATGACCTCAAGATGAATCGGTGTCCCATCCCCCGTCATTGCGAGGTCAGTGATTTGGACTAAACTAAAGTCATCCCGCTCTGGTATCAGAATGAAGCATCGCCAGATCAGCCCCGATGGATCGGCGCGCCACGGTGTCCATGCGGATCACCGCGGTCCGCGAGGCCGCGATAGACCTTCCCGCTAGGCCGCGCGCACTGAATCCAGGAACCTGCCGACTTCGGTCTTCAGCCGAAGGCTTTCACCGGACAGCGACTGCGCCGCCGACAGCACCTGGGACGACGCGGAGCCGGTTTCCCCGGCACCGCGCTGGACATCGACGATGTTGCTGCTGACCTGGGTGGTACCGCTCGAGGCCTGCTGGACGTTGCGGGAAATCTCTCTCGTCGCCGCGCCCTGCTCCTCGACCGCCGAGGCGATGGTGGAGGCGATTTCCGACATCCGGCCGATCGTATCGCCGATCTCCTTGATCGCTCCGACGGATTCCCGCGTCGCGGCCTGAATGCCATGGATGTGCTGGCTGATATCGCCGGTGTCTTTGGCTGTCTGCTCGGCCAGTGCCTTGACCTCCGAGGCGACCACGGCGAAGCCGCGCCCGGCATCGCCGGCGCGCGCCGCCTCGATCGTGGCGTTCAGCGCCAGCAGGTTGGTCTGGCCGGCGATGGTGTTGATCAGTTCGACGACATCGCCGATCCGCGCCGCGGCCCTGGCCAGTTCACCGACGCGATCATTGGTCTTGCGCGCCTGATCGACGGCGGCGCTGGCGATGGTCGAGGATTCCTGAACCTGGCGGCTGATCTCGTCGACCGACGACGCCATTTCCTCGGTCGCGGGTGCGACCGATCGCACATTGGTGGCGGCCTCCTCCGCGGCCGCGGCCCCCACGATGGGGGGGTGCTGGGGTCGCT
>JACMOT010000509.1 GCA_014377915.1 Tardiphaga sp. | reverse complement strand
GGCAAAGTCGGAATCGGTCTCGCCGGGGAAGCCGACGATGAAGGTGGAGCGCAGCGTCAGCTCGGGACACTCCTCGCGCCACTTCTTGATCCGCGCCAGCGTCTTGTCCTGCGCCGCCGGGCGCTTCATCGCCTTCAGCACTTCCGGGGCCGCGTGCTGGAACGGGATGTCGAGATAGGGCAGCACGTTCTTGTTGGCGTTCATCAACCCGATGACTTCGTCGACATGCGGGTAGGGATAGACATATTGCAGCCGTACCCAGGCGCCGAGTTCGCCGAGTTCTTTCGCCAGATCGTAGAATTTGGCGCGGACCTCGCGAACCTTCCACACGCTGGTCTGATACTTGATGTCGACGCCGTAGGCCGAAGTGTCCTGCGACACCACCAGCAATTCCTTGACGCCGGCCTTCACCAGGTTCTCGGCCTCGCGCAGCACCTCGTTGGCCGGGCGCGACACCAGGTCGCCGCGCAGTTTCGGGATGATGCAGAAGCTGCAGCGGTTGTTGCAGCCCTCTGAAATCTTCAGATAGGCATAGTGCCGCGGCGTCAGCTTGATGCCCTGCGGCGGCATCAGATCGAGATGCGGATTGTACACCGGCGGCAGCGCGCGATGCACGGCTTCGAGCACGCTCTCATATTGCTGCGGTCCGGTGATCGACAGCACGTTGGGATAGGCGGCCTCGATCTGCTCGGGCTCGGCCCCCATGCAGCCGGTGACGATCACCTTGCCGTTCTGCGCCATCGCCTCGCCGATCGCACCCAGCGATTCCGCCTTGGCGCTGTCGAGAAAGCCGCAGGTGTTGACGATGACGATGTCGGCGCCGTCATGTTTGCGCGCCAGCTCATAGCCCTCGGCGCGCAGCCGGGTGATGATGCGTTCGGAATCGACCAGGGCCTTGGGGCATCCCAGCGAAACAAACGAGATTTTCGGCGCGGCCTGCTGCATGTTCGATGTGCTCAAATGAAGGGCAGGAGCTAGTCCCATTTGCCCATAAATACAAGGCTTTAAGCGGGCTTGGCGCGTGTTATGGAGGGCCAGCAGGGAATCCGGACAGCAATGCCGAACGAATCGTCCCCCAAGATCGTCATCGTCGACGAAAGCCCGATCCGCGCCGCGATCCTCGAGGAGGGGTTGCGCGAGGCCGGCTATGTCGACGTCCAGCACATCCGCGAGATGCACAATCTGCTGGCGCGGATCTATGCGCTGGATCCCGACGTCATTGTCATCGACCTTGAAAATCCCAGCCGCGACGTGCTGGAGCAGATGTTCCAGGTCAGCCGCGCGGTGCGCCGGCCGGTGGCGATGTTCGTCGACCAGAGCGATTCGGAATCGGCGCGCGCCTCCGTCGACGCGGGGGTATCCTCGTACATCGTCGACGGGCTGAAGAAAGAGCGCATCAAGCCGATCCTCGATCTGTGCATCTCGCGCTTCAACGCGTTCTCGAAGCTGCAGGACGAACTCGACCGCACCAAATCGGCGCTGGAACAGCGCAAGATCATCGATCGCGCCAAGGGTATCGTGATGAAACTGAAGGGTCTCACCGAAGACGAGGCCTATGTGCTGCTGCGCTCCACCGCGATGCGCGAGAAAAAGAAAATCGGCGATATCGCGCAGTCGATCATCACCGCTGCGGAGTTGCTGAAATGACCGCTCATCCGCTCCATATCGGATTCATTCCGCTGGTCGACGCCGCTGCTTTGATCGTCGCCGTCGACAAGGGCTTTGCCAAAGCCGAGGGCCTCGACGTCACCTTGGTGCGCGAAGTGTCGTGGTCGAATGTCCGCGACAAGCTCAATATCGGCCTGTTCGATGCCGCGCATCTGCTGGCGCCGGTGGCGATCGCTTCCAGCCTCGGGCTTGGCCACGTCAAGGTGCCGATCGTGGCGCCTTTCAGCCTCGGTCTCAATGGCAACGCCATCACGGTGTCGCCGGCGCTGCATGCCGAACTGATGGCACAGGTCGATGGCGATCGGTTCGATCCGATGGTCACGGCGCTGGCGTTGGCGCGCGTCGTGGCGGCGCGCCGCAAGCAAGGCGCCGAGCCGCTGACCTTCGGCATGACCTTTCCGTTCTCGACGCATAATTATCAGTTGCGGTTCTGGATGGCTGCCGGCGGGGTCGATCCCGACGAGGACGTCCGCCTTGTGGTGCTGCCGCCGCCCTATATGGTCGGCAGTCTCAGCAGCGGACATGTCGATGCGTTCTGCGTCGGGGCGCCGTGGAATTCGATCGCGGTCGATCTCGGCGTCGGCCACATCCTGCATTTCGTCTCCGACATCCTGCAGCGCGCCGCCGAGAAGGTACTGGCGGTCAGGCAGGACTGGGCGGAGCGGAACCCGCAGGTGCTGGCAGCGCTGACGCGGGCGCATTGCGCCGCCGCCGCCTTCATCGAGGACGATGGCAACCGTGACGAGGTGGCCGCCCTGCTGGCGCAGCCGGAGCGGATCGGGGTCTCGCCGGACGTGCTGTTGCGCACCATGGACGGCAGGCTGAAGATCTCGCCGGACGGCACCATGCGCGAGAGCCGACGCTATCTGCTGGTCGGCCGTCAGGGCGCCGGGCGCCCCGACCCGCGCCAGGCGGCCTGGCTCTACGCCCAGATGGTGCGCTGGGGGCAGGCTTCGATCAGCCCGGAGGCGCTGAAGACGGCGGAGGCGGTGTTCCGCCCGGACCTCTACGATGCCGCTTTGGGCGTGTCCGGTCAGCTCAATACCGACGTGCCGGATGCGGTCGGCGCCTTTGCCGGCCCGGCCTTCGATCCCGCCGATATCGCCGCGCATCTGGCGTCCTTCGAGATCGCCCATCTGAAGCGGTGAGTTTTAAGCGGCGAATTCGGTTCCCCGGACTCGGGGCACCGCGCCATCCCGACGATGCGGAGCATCGTTAGGGTGGCGTGGTGCGCCGCAGATCCGGGGTCCCGCTACTTTGTTTGAAAAACCGGGATCCCGGATCCGCGGTGCGGCATGTCGGCATTACTTCGCATTGCCTGAGATGCCGCACCGCGTCCGGGAAACGAGCATTGCGCATTTATTGAGCGTGCAGTGCAAAATGCCGGCAAAGGACCTTCCGCCGGCTGCCTGGGATCGGCGCTAACTTCCTGAGCTGCTGGTCGAAATGGCGTTGATCCCGTCTGGCACAGGACTTGAATGCTTGTTGTTTGCCGGCGTTCGCTGATGCCCGCCGGCGACGTCCCCAGATGGATTTCCGCAGCAACGAGGCTGATCGGACCGTTCACAGAATTCAAGCCGGCGCGATGCGCCGAGTTGAGGCTGCACGGTCACGTCCCGTACCCCCGTTGACGCCACATGAGTGGCCGCAGGAGCCTTCAAGCCCCATGAAAATCGAACACCTCTCCGTCGACTTCACCGACGAACAGAAGCGTTATCTGGAAGGTTTTTCGACCGGGCTGCAGATCAGCCGTGTCGGCAAAGGTCTGGGCGGCGGGGGGGCGGCTAAGGCCGCGGCCGAGCCGGCCGGACCAGACGCGCCGCACCTCAAGGCGCAGGATCGCACCATCGCGGCCGGCAAGAAACTCGTCGACCAGGAGAAATGGAAGCGCGAGGAGCATCCGTTCGACGCCTATTCGCGCCTCAAGGATCAGGCATTGATCGACGCGCGGCCGTCACCGGCCGACAATTTCCGCTGGCGCTATTACGGGCTGTTCTATGTCGGGCCGACGCAGGATTCCTACATGTGCCGGTTGCGGATTCCCAATGGCATCCTGAAGCACTGGCAATTCGCCGGGCTGGCCGATCTGATCGAACCGATCTGCGGCCCGTTCGCCAATGTCACCACCCGCGCCAATCTGCAGGTGCGGGAAATCCCGCCGAAACAGGCGGTGACGCTGATCGAGGGCATCCAGGATCTCGGCCTGTGCTCGCGCGGCCCCGGCGCCGACAACATCCGCAACGTCACGGGCACGCCGACCGCCGGAATCGATCCGCAGGAATTATTGGATACGCGGCCTTACGCCCGCGAATGGCACTATCACATCCTCAACGACCGCACGCTGACCGGGCTGCCGCGAAAATTCAATGTCGCCTTTGACGGCGCCGGCAAGATCGCGGTGCTGGAAGACACCAACGACATCGCCTTCGCGGCCGTAGACGTGAAGGACGGTTTTGGCGCCGAGCCCGGCATCTGGTTCAGACTCGGCATCGGCGGTATCACCGGCCACAAGGATTTTGCCACCGATACCGGCATCATCGTCAGGCCGGCCGATGCCACCAAAGTGTCGGACGCCATCGTCCGCGTCTTCATCGATCTCGGTGACCGCACCAACCGGCTCAAGGCGCGGCTGAAATACGTCATCGACGGCATCGGCATGGAGAAATTCCTGCTGCTCGTCGAAGACAAGCTCGGTCACACATTCACACGCGTTCCGACAGAAGCGTTGCAGCCGCGGCCGGTCTTCGACCGCAACGCTCATATCGGCGTGCATCCGCAGAAGCAGCAGGGCCTGAACTGGATCGGCGTGGCATTGCCGCTCGGCCTCGTCACCTGCGCGCAGATGCGCGGGCTGTCGAAGATCGCGGCTGACCTCGGCGATGGCGAGATCCGTCTCACGGTGTGGCAGAACCTGCTGATTCCTGGCGTGCCCGACGACAAGGTCGCGCTGGCGACTGCCGCCATCGAAGCCATCGGGCTCGCCATCAAGACCACGGAAATCCGCGCCGGCCTGATCGCCTGCACCGGTCGCGCCGGCTGCAAATTCGGCAATGCCGATACCAAGGCCACCGCGGCGCGGATTGCCGACTGGTGCGATCCCATCGTGACGGTCGATACCCCGATCAACATCCACCTCACCGGCTGTCACCATTCCTGCGCGCAGCATTACATCAGCGACATCGGCATGATCGGCGCCCGCGTCGGAATCGGAGACGGCGACGCCACCGTCGACGGATTTCACATCTTTACCGGCGGCGGTTTTGGTCCTGCGGCCGATATCGGGCAGGAGGTCTTTCACGACATCAGGGCGGAGGATGCGCCGGTCGTCATCGAGAAACTGCTGAAGGCCTATATGACGAACCGCGCCTCGCCGGACGAAACCTTCCTCAGCTTCGCGCGCCGACATGATGGCGAAGCCCTGCGAAACCTCGCCGACGCACAGGTGTCCGCATGAATCAGATGACGCCGCCACCAAGAGTCGAGATCATTCCCGCCTCGGCGCCGTTTTCCGAAGCGCAGCGCTCCTGGCTGAACGGCTTCTTCGCCGGGCTGTTGTCAGACGCGCCCGCGGCCTTGTCGGCGGAGCAGGGCGCTGCCGTGATGGAGGAAGACGACGGCGCGCCGTGGCACGACCAGACCATGCCGATCGTGGACCGCATGAAGCTCGCCGAAGGCAGGCCGGTCCGCCGAAAAATGATGGCGGCGATGGCGCAGCAGGATTGCGGCCAGTGCGGCTATAATTGCAACGACTACGCCGATGCGCTCGCCGGCCGCACTGAGCCGCGCCTCAACCTCTGCGTCCCCGGCGGCAAGGAAACCGCGCGGATGCTGAAGGCGCTGCACGAGGAGCTGGAGAAGGCGCCGGCCGCGGGCGCCGCGCCGATGGCGAAACCGGCGGCCGAGCCCGTCGAAGCTTCCGCGCCCGATCCCTCGACGCTCGGCCGTTCGCGCGACAATCCGGCGCCGGCCATTTTTCTCGGTCGCCGTTTGCTGAACGGCAAGGGCTCGGAGAAGGAGACCTGGCACATCGATTTCGACCTGTCCGGCTGCGGGCTGGATTATGTGGTCGGCGACAGCTTCGGTATCTTTGCCTCCAACGATCTCGGCCATGTCGACCAGATCATCGCTTTGCTCGGCGCCTCGCACACCACCATCGTGCGCGGCAAGACGCTGCGCGAGGTGCTGCAGCACGACGTCTCGCTGGCGCCGGCACCGGACAGCCTGTTCGAACTGATGTCCTATCTCACCGGCGGCACGCACCGCGCCAAGGCGCGCGCGCTGGCGCAGGGCGAGGATCCCGACGGCGATGCCGCGACCATCGATGTGATGGCGGCGCTGCAGAAATTTCCGCATGTGCGGCCGCATCCCGAAGCCTTTGTCGAGGCGCTGGAGCCGCTGCAGCCGCGGCTGTATTCGATCTCGTCGTCGCACAACGCCACGCCCGGCAAATTGTCGCTGACCGTCGACATCGTGCGCTACGTGGTAGGCTCGCGGAAGCGCCATGGCCTCGCCTCCAGCTTCCTCGCCGACCGCATCCAGCCCGGCGACCAGCTCAAGGTCTATGTGCAGAAGGCGCACGGCTTTGCGCTGCCGGAAGATCCAAGCGTGCCGATCATCATGGTCGGGCCCGGCACCGGCATCGCGCCGTTCCGCGCCTTTTTGCACGACCGCAAGGCGACGCGCGCGCCCGGAAAAAACTGGCTGTTCTTCGGCCACCAGCGCAGCGTGTCGGATTTCTTCTATGCCGACGAACTCAACGAGATGAAGGCGGAGGGATTCCTGACCCGGCTGTCGCTGGCGTGGTCGCGCGACTCTGGCGAAAAATTCTATGTGCAGGACCGCATGCGCGAGGTCGGCCGCGACGTCTGGACCTGGCTGGCCGACGGCGCCCATGTCTATATCTGCGGCGACGCCAAGCGGATGGCCAAGGACGTCGAACGCGCGCTGGTCGACATCGTCGCGCAATATGGCGCGCGCAGTACCGACGAAGCAGTGCTGTTTGTCGGCGAGCTCAAGAAGAAGGGCCGCTTCCAGCTCGACGTGTATTGAGAAATACCGGCAATCCCTCAAATGCCGCCGAATAAAAATCTGACAAGGAGTCATTTCGGGGATTTTTAATTCGCCGATCGCCGCTTCCGCAGAATCGTCATTGCTATTTTTCGCACCCGCTTGTGCTCCCGCGGATTTGGCCTTTGCTATGGCACGATGAATAGCTGGAGAACGATGATGCGCGAATGGTCTGCGGAAGCCCGCCTGCACTTGCACGCCCGCGCCCTGTCCGGGCGGTCGTCGACCCGGCTGCAGATGTTCGCCCTGTATGGCTCGTTCGCGTTGATCGCCGCCGTCGTGTTCGGCACGTTGTCGGTGCATCCGTTCTAACGGTGAAATTGTAGGATGGTTGAGCCCTTGCGAAACCCATCAGCGGCATCCGTAGGGTTTCGCGATGGGCTCAACCCATCCTACTTTCAGGCACGGTATTTGCATCTTTTGCGCTGACATTCGTTCAGCCCAAAGGTCATCCGATGCACTCCACCAGCCGACGACACTTCCTCCGCCTCGCCGCCATCACGGCCGCGCTGTCGTCCAGCAGCATCAGGGCCTTCGCGGCCGACCGCATTATCAAGATCGGCACGCTGAAGCTGATTCATGGCATCACGCCGTATTTTTACGAAAAATTCGCGCCGGCCGGCGTCAGGATCGAGGTGATCCCGTTCGAGACGCCGACCGACGGCAAGAACGCGGTCGCCACCGGCACCGTCGATTTCGGCATTTTCGGTCTCGCCGCGGCGACGCTCGGCGGCGCCAATGGCGAGCCGGTCGTGGTGATCGCCGCCGCCTGCAATCGCGGCATGGCGGTGGTCGCCGGCAAGGATTCCGGCATCAACAGTATCAAGGATCTGAAGGGCAAGAAGGTCGCGATCCTGCCCGGCTCGACCCAGGAGGTGGTGATCCTCGACCGGATGGCGGCCGAAGGCCTGACCATCAAGGACATCGAGCCGATCCGGCTGTCGTTCAGCGACATGGCGGCGGCGCTGGCGCGCGGTGATGTCGACGCCTATGTCGGCGCCGAGCCCGGCCCCGGCATCAGCCTCGCCAATGGCGTCGGCAGAATCGTCGAATATCCCTACAGCACGCCGACCGGGTCGCTGAACATGGTGCTGACTACCAGCCGCGAGCATGTCGACAAGGATGCCGAATTGGTCAAGACGCTGTTGAAGATCCATCGCCAGGCCAGCGAATTCGCGATGAAGGATCGCGACGCCTTTGTCGCGATGGCGATGGCGAAGCTTGGCCAGCAGAAGCCGTCGATCGAGCAGGCGGCGCCGAATGTCGAATTGACCTGGAATATCGACGAGCAATTCCTGAAACAGGCGAATTATTACGGCAGCCAGATGCTGGCCAAGAAACAGATCCGGCAATTGCCGGACTACAAGACCTTCATCGACGCCAGCTTCGTCAAGGCGCTGGCCGCCTCGTGAGCACGACGTGACCTTGCAAAGTACAGCCGACGAATTGCCCGACGCCGACATCGACGCCGAGATTGCCATGGCCGCGGCATTGCCGGTGTCGCCGGGCCGGCTGGCGCAGCGTTTCCGCGCGATCGCGCTGGCGCTGATCGTGCCGGTACTCCTGCTGCTGTTCTGGGACGCCATGGTGCGCTGGACCGGGACGCGGCTGGTGCCGTCGCCCTATGGCGTCGCGATCATGATGTGGGATTTCGCCTTCGGCGGAATCTATGACAACGCCTACAGCGCCAGCCTGCCGATCCATTTCTGGAAGAGCGTGCAGCGGGTCTATGGCGGCTTCCTGTGCGCGGCGGCGCTGGGCATTCCGCTCGGCCTGCTGATCGGCCGGATTCCGCTGCTGCGCGCGCTGCTCGATCCGACGCTGTCATTGCTGCGGCCGATCCCGGTGACGGCGTGGCTGCCGCTGTCGATGATCTTCTTCGGCCTGGGTCCGCGCTCGGCGGTGTTCCTGGTGTTTCTCGGCGCGTTCTACCCGATCCTGCTCAACACCGTGTTCGGCGTGAAGTCGGTCGATGTCCGGCTGTTCGAGGCCGCCGAGATGCTCGGTTGCAGCGGGCCGCAACTGTTTCGCGCCGTGGTGCTGCCGGCGGCGCTGCCGAGCATCTTCAATGGCCTGCGGCTCGGCGCCTCATTTGCTTGGATCCTGATCGTGGTCGGCGAGATGACCGGCGTGCCGGAAGGGCTGGGCGCGGTGATCATGGATGGCCGCACGCTGTCGCGTACCGATCTGGTGATCACCGGCATGATCATCATCGGCATCACCGGCTTTCTCTCGGACCGCATCCTGCTGGCGCTCAGCAACTACTTCCTCCGCTGGAGCCCGCAGCATCATGCTTGAACAGCCGCCGATCCTGGAAATTTCCGACGTGCAGAAATTCTACCAGGCCTCCAACGGCCCGGTCGAGGCGCTGCGCGGCGTCAATCTCACCATTCGCAAGGGCGAGTTCATCTGCCTGCTCGGCGCCTCCGGCTGCGGAAAGTCGACGCTGCTGCGCATCATTGCCGGCTTCGAGAAAGCCACCAAGGGCACGGTCGCGATGTACGGCTTTGCGGTCGACCGGCCGGGGCCGGATCGCGGCATGGTGTTTCAGGATTACGCGCTGTTCCCCTGGCTGACGGTGCGCGAGAATATCGGCTTCGGGCCAAAACATCGCGGCATCGCCTCGAAGATGGCGGCGGAGCTGACTGAGAAATTCATGAAGATGGTCGGGCTGTCCGCCTTTGCCGACCGCTATCCGCACCAATTGTCGGGCGGCATGAAGCAGCGCGTGGCGATTGCGCGGGTGCTGACCAACGACACCGACATACTGCTGATGGACGAACCGTTTGGCGCGCTGGATGCGTTGACGCGCGGCAAGCTGCAGGAAGAACTGGTCGATATCTGGCGATCGACCGGGCTGTCGGTGATCTTCGTCACGCATTCGGT
>JACMOT010000508.1 GCA_014377915.1 Tardiphaga sp. | reverse complement strand
TTTCGGGCGCGCAGCGAGACCGCGACCATCTTCGTGGTCGACGCCTCCGGCTCGGCGGCGCTGCACCGGCTGGCCGAAGCCAAGGGGGCGGGCGAATTGCTGCTGGCGGATTGCTATATCCGGCGCGACCAGGTGGCGCTGACCGCGTTTCGCGGCGCCGGCGCCGAAGTGCTGCTGCCGCCGACGCGCTCGCTGGCGCGCGCCAGGCGCAGCCTCGCCGGTCTGCCGGGCGGTGGCGGCACGCCGCTGGCCGCCGGGCTCGGTGCCGCCGGTCTGGTGGCGGATAGGGTTCGCCGCAGGGGCCAGACGCCGACAGTGATCGTGCTCACCGACGGCCGCGCCAACATTGCACGGGACGGTGCGCAGGGCCGCCCGCGCGCCGAACAGGATGCTGGCGCCGCGGCCCGACAGCTTCGCGCTGCGGGCATCCTGTCGGTACTGGTTGATACATCGCCACGGCCGGGGCCAATGGCCGCGCAATTCGCGCTCGAAATGGGCGCGCGCTATCTGCCGCTACCGCATGCCGATGTCACCACCCTGGCGCAGGCCGTTCGCGCGCGTGTGTCGGGATAGGAGTGCGACCACAGCAGCGTTGCGACCATACGGGGCTTGGCACGCGTCAGAGCGGCGCGCGCGTCTGGTTCATATCGCTGATATCGACGATACGTTGGCGTTGCCGGCTGGCGGCGGCATCGATCAGCATGCGCCCGGCCCAGCGATACACGTTCCATTCGCGGACCTGCTGACGCATGACGTGCATGCGTTCGCGCTGTTCCTGCTCCGGCATGCATAGCGCGGCCTCGATCGCAGCCGCCATCTCATGAGTATTGTAGGGATTGACGATCAGTGCTTCCGCCAACTCGCGCGATGCGCCGGTGAAGCTGGACAGGACCAGCACCCCCATGTCGTCGTCGCGCGCGGCGACAAATTCCTTGGCGACGAGGTTCATGCCGTCGTGGAGGCTGCTGACGATGCACAGGTCAGCGGCACGGAACAGTTTAAACACTTCGGTGGCCTCGTGATGACGTATCACCAGACGCATCGGTTGACAGGTCGCATCGCCGTGGCGCGAGTTGATCCATTCGGCCAAGGCGAGGGCGTCCTCCTGCAGCGAACTGTAACTGGCCAGCTTGCTGCGTGTCGGCGCGGCGACCTGAACGAAGACGAAGCTCTTTGTCAGGTGCGGCTCCCGCGTCAACAGGTCGTCGACAGCTCGCATGCGGTCGAGAATTCCCTTGGTGTAATCGAAGCGTTCGATGCCAACCGCGAGTTTCATCTCCGGCGCGACACCGAGCGACCGTCGGACCTCGGCCCGGCATTGCGCGATGGAGGGTTGCCCCTCCATCGCCTTCGGTGGCCATTCGATGGAGATCGGATAGGCGCGCACCATGGTCTGATGGCCGCCTGTCGTTACCGTGCCATGCTCACGGTCGATCCGGCTTTCGACGAAGCGATCGACCGTCTCGAAGAAGTTGTTGCAGTGGAACTGGGTATGGAAGCCGAGAATGGTACTGCCGAGCAGGCCGTCGATGATGCGCTCTTTCCACGGGCAGATACTGAATGTTTCGGCGTTCGGCCAGGGAATGTGCCAGAAAGTGATGATCGTGGCCTTGGGCAATAGCTCGCGGATCATGCGCGGCGCCAGCGCGAAATGATAGTCCTGGACCAGTACAATTGGATCCTCGGTTTTTGATTCCTGTGCGACGGCCTCCGCGAAGCGCTGATTGATTGCCTCGTAGAGCTGCCAGTCCGATTCGCGGAATTGCGGCCGGACAAATGCGATGTGGCAAAGCGGCCAGAGACCTTCATTGGCTAGCCCGTAATAATAGCCATCCTGTTCCTCATCGGTGATCCAGACCCGTCGCAACTTATAAGAGGGGTCATCAGGCGGTACTCCGATCTTGTCGGCGTCATCGACTGTTTCGCGATCGGCGCTACCGCTGCCATGTGCGATCCAGGTGCCGCCGCATGCGCGAATGACCGGTTCGAGCGCGGATACCAGCCCGCTGGCCGGAGTTTGCATGACGATGCTTCCCTCCACGTGATTGTGAATGTACGGCTCGCGGTTGGACAGGACGATCACTTCGGCGCCCGGGAGGATACTGCGTTGCAGTTCCTGTAGCGCAGCGGGCGACCAGTCGATCTGGCGGCCCTTGATGGCCTCGCTCCCGGTTTCGATCTTGCCGAGTAACTCCTTGATCCTGTCATCCATAAAGGAACGGTCGCCGGGCTTCGCGCGCAGGCTGGAACCCGACCGGACTTCCTCCACCGCGCGTCGCAGTGAACCCATCCAGCCGCGCAACATCATCATGATGAGGATTGCGGCGACACCGGCGATGGCGATGGCGACGCCCGCAAGCGCGGTAATCAAGAATCCCTGAGCCTCGCCGGAGCGCGCATCGATGAAGCTTAAGTCGTGCAAAATGACGAGATAGGCCTTGTGATTGCGTTCGACGATCGGGAATGCGCTGACCAGCACGCGCCGGCCGTCGCTGACGATGTTGGAAAAGCTCTCCGATTCCGATCGTGCGACCTTCTGGCAGGAAAACGTGGCGGGCATCAGCTTGGTCGGTTGTTCCAGACTGCCGTTATCGTCACAAAGGCCGACCGCGAGAATACGCTGATCTATGGCGACACCCTCGAAGATGGAGGCCAGACGACCAAGGTTACCATCTGCGATTGCGAGCACCACAGGCCCCTGGATCGCATTATAGACCAGCCGAGAGCGCCCCTCGACGTCGCTGCGTGACCATTGCTCGATCAGCCGCTTGGAGAACGGCGCGATCGAAAGCGCGAGAATCGCCGTCGTCGCGATTCCGAGCGCGATGTATTTGAGATAGGCGGTGAGCCGAATGGACATGTCTGTTGGCTCCTCACGACAAATACGTCGCATTTATGGGTACTATTATCTTTCTTGACATCCCAAGTCGGCTTGCTTCGCATGACCGGCGAAGCTGTCGCAGGGTAACTTGCTAGTGCTCGCATGATCACGGCGGCATTTATCGACGGTTCAAGCCGAAAGCACCCGTATTTTCTGTCAAGGAAAAATCATCGCCTGATGCAGTGCGATAAAATCGATGCATGTGTGGGTGGGACTGAATAGCTTGCGCCTGCTGCTATCAGATATCATCCTCAAGCGATACTATCCGGTCATGGCGGATCAAGGTTCGAGGGGGAACCTTGATCCGGATTCCGCAAAAAATTACCGGTGATACAAATACCTATGGAAGGGCAGCGAGTGTAGCCGGGTCGGAACAATCGGCTGTCCTGACGAGCGCCCCGCAGACCATCGGCGGCATAAGGGTTAGCAGTTGTTCGACGCGGATCCCTGATCTATTCGGCCGTGTTCCTCATCGTCGTTACGACTGGCACGGCCGAATTAATTTCGCAAACTAGCAGTCCTTGAGGGTCGCGTGCGGCCGCAAGCGGCGCGCAACTTACAAGGTCGTCAGATCAGGTTTCTTCTTCCTCCGACATCCCCACCGCCCACAGCGCGAAGGCATAGGCGATGGCGATCTCGTCGAGTCGGTTGAAGCGGCCGGGGGCGCCGCCATGACCGGCGCCCATATTGGTGCGCAGCAGTACCGGACCGCCACCGGTCATGGTGGCGCGCAACCGCGCGATCCATTTCGCCGGCTCCCAATAGGTGACGCGCGGATCGGTGAGGCCGCCCATCGCCAGGATCGCCGGATAGTCCTGCGCCGTCACGTTGTCATAGGGCGAATAGGACAGGATGGTCTTGAAGTCGGCTTCGCTCTCGATCGGGTTGCCCCATTCCGGCCATTCCGGCGGCGTCAGCGGCAGCGTGTCGTCGAGCATGGTGTTCAGCACATCGACGAACGGCACCTCGGCGACGATGCCGGCGAATAGGTCGCCGGCGCGGTTGGCGGCCGCGCCCATCAGCATGCCGCCGGCGCTGCCGCCG